>CAYTBK010000089.1:0-3328 GCA_964436005.1 uncultured Acidobacteriota bacterium | reverse complement strand
CGCAGGTGGCTGGGCGTCAGCTTGACGATCCCCGCCTTGTCCTCCCCGACGATCCGGCGGACGAGCGAGACGGGGTCGGCGGTGTCCGGGTAGACGACCAGGGAGTTCCCCGAGAGCAGCGGGGCGAAGAGCGACGTCACCGTCAGGTCGAAGGAGACGGAGGAGTGGAGCGAGAACGCCAGCGCCTCCCCCTCCAGGTAGACGCGGATGGCCCAGTGGATGTAGTTGACCACGTTGCGGTGGCGGAGCACGACCCCCTTCGGCTTCCCCGTGGAGCCCGAGGTGTAGATCATGTAGGCCGGGTCGTCGGGGCCGGCGGCGGTCGGGAGGCGGCCGGGGTCCTGGGCGGGAAGGTCGAGTTCCTCCCAGACGAGCCGCCCCGCGGGGCCCTCCGCCCGGCCGGCCAGCGCCGCCTCCGTGAGCAGGAGCGACATCCCCGAATCCTCCAGGATCCAGGCGATCCGGTCCGGCGGGTAAGACGGGTCGATGGGGACGTAGGCCGCCCCGGCCTTGAGGACGCCCAGGACGGCGGCCACCAGTTCGGGCCGGCGGTGCATGAGGATGCCCACGAAGGCGCCCGGCCCCGCCCCCCGGGTTCGGAGGAGCCGGGCCAGCCGGTTGGCCGCCCGGTCGAGCTCGGCGTAGCCCACCACCGCCCCCTCGTGTTCCAGGGCGGGCCGGTCGGGCGTCCGCCCCGCCTGCTCCTCGAACAGTTCGGCCAGGGTGCGGCCGGCGGGGTAGTCGGCGGCGGTGGCGTTGTACTCCTCCAGCAGGAAGCGGCGCTCCGCCGGCGGCAGGGAGTCGAGGTCGCGCAGAACCGCCTGCGGGTCGGCCGCCACCGCCCGCAGGACGTTCAGGAAGTGGGCAGCCAGGCGCTCGACGGTGGCGGGGAGGAACAGGTCGGCGGCGTACTCGAACTCGAACTCGACGACGTCCGGCCGCTCCACGGCATCCAGGGTCAGGTCGAACTTGGCCGTGCCGGCCTCCCAGGGCTCGCGCATCAGCGTCAGGTCGGCGAAGCGGAGCTCCCGGGCGAAGCGGCTGGCGAAGGTGAACATGACGTCGAACAGGGGGTTGCGGCCGGAATTCCGCTCGCTGCCCAGCTTTTCCAGCAGGGTGTCGAGCTGGTAGTCCTGGTTGTCGAGGGCCGCCAGCAGGAGGGAGCGCACCTCGCCGAGGAAGCCGGCGAAGGTCTTGCCGGAAGCCGGCCGGAGCCGCAGGGGCAGCGAGTTGACGAACATGCCGGCGATGGGTTCCAGCTCGGGGGCGGTCCGCCCCAGGCAGGGCATCCCCACCACCACGTCGTCCTGGGAGGAGAAGCGGGCCAGCGCTATGGCGAAGGCCGAGAGCAGCACCATGGACAGGGTGGCCTGGGCCTCGTGGGCCAGCGCCCGCAGCCGGTCCGTCAGCTCGGCCGGGGCCTCGCAGCGGATCCGGCCACCCCGGCCGGACAGCTTCTTCGGCCGGGGGAAATCGGCGGCGAGGTCCAGCACCGGCGCCTCGCCCTGGAACTGCGCCAGCCAGAAGCGCTCCTGGCGGGCCAGGCGCTCGCCGCCGGACAGCAGGCGGCGCTGCCAGCCGACGTAGTCGCGGAAGCGGAAGGCCAGGGGCGCCAGGTTCTCCCCGAGGTAGAAGGCGGCCAGGTCGGCCAGGAACAGGTCGACGGACTGGCCGTCGAAGACGATGTGGGGGAAGTCCAGCAGCAGGAAGTGCAGCCCCTCCCCGCAGCGGACCAGGCAGACCCGCAGGAGGGGGGCCCGGGACAGGTCGAAGGGCCGCACGAAGGCGTCCATGATTTCCCCGACGCGCTCCTCCGGCGCCTCCAGGAAACGGGGCTTGAGCCGGACCCGGCCGTGGACCTGCTGCACCGGCTCCCCCTCGGCGAGGGCGAAGGAGGTGCGCAGGACGTCCTGCTTTTCCACGAAGGCGCCGATGGCGCGGTGGAGCCGTTCCCGGTCCAGGTTGCCCTCGATGCGCACCAGGAAGGGGACGTTGTAGGCCAGGGCGTCCCGGTCCAGGAGGTGGAGGAAGTAGAGGCGCTTCTGGGCGGGGGAAAGCGGGTAAGGCCCCTTTTCCCGGACCCGGACCACGGGGGGCAGGTCGGTGCGCTGGGCGGCGGCCACCAGGGCCTCCAGTTCCCGGACGGTGGGGTGGTCGAAGAGGTCCTGCAGGGAGAGGCGGACGCCGAAGCGCTTCCCCAGCCGGGCCAGCAGGATGGCCGCCTTCAGGGAGTGGCCGCCCAGCTCGAAGAAGCCGTCGGCGGCCCCCACCCGGGCGCAGCCCAGCAGCTCCCCGAACAGGCCGGCGAGGAAGAGCTGGGTCTCGTTGGCCGGGGGGACGTACTTCGTCAGGCGCGTCTCCCCCGCCGCCGGCTCGGGCAGGGCGCGGCGGTCGATCTTGCCGCTGGTGTTCAGGGGCATCCGGTCCAGCTTCAGGAAGAGGGCCGGGATCATGTAGTCCGGCAGGCTGCGGGCCAGGAAGGCCTTCAGTTCGGCCACGGGGATGTCCCGGGCGGCCACGAAGTAGGCGCACAGGTAAGCGTTGCCGGAGGCGTCGGTGCGGTCGACCACCACCGCCTCCCGGACCGCCTTGTGGTCCCGCAGGCGCGACTCGATCTCGGGCAGCTCGATGCGGTAGCCGCGGATCTTGACCTGGAAGTCGATGCGCCCGAGGTAGTCGATGTTCCCGTCGGGAAGCCAGCGGGCCAGGTCCCCGGTGCGGTACATCCGCTGGCCGGGCATGAAGGGGTCGTCCATGAACTTCTCCGCCGTCAGCTCCGGCCGGTTCAAATAGCCGCGGGCCAGGTTCGCCCCCGCCAGGCAGAGCTCGCCGGGGACGCCGACGGGCTGCAGGCGTCCGGCGGGGTCCAGGATGTAGGCGCGCGCCCCGGCGATGGGGCGGCCGATGGGCGAGCGCTCCCAGGGCCGGTCGACGAGGAAGCTGGTGGCCACCACGGTGAACTCGGTGGGGCCGTACTCGTCGTAGACCCGGTAGGCCTGGGGGACATACTTCTTGAGCTTCTCGCCGCCCGTGGTGATACGCCGCAGCGAGGTGCGGCCCACCGTCTCCATGAAGTACTCGAAGAGCTGGGTGGGCAGGTCGGTGTAGGTGACGCCGTGCGCCTCGAAGTAGGCGTTCAGGAGCTCGGCCGAGGAGCGCAGCTCCGGGGCGAGGATGTGCAGCTCGGCCCCGGCGGCCAGGGGCGAGAAGGTCTGCGAGACCGAGGCGTCGAAGCTGAAGGAGGCGAATTCCGCGCAGACGTCGTCCTCGCCGATCCCGTAGGCGCGGCGGTGCCACTGCACCAGGTTGACGGCGGCGCGGTGCTCGA
>CAYTBK010000088.1:0-17392 GCA_964436005.1 uncultured Acidobacteriota bacterium | reverse complement strand
GAAACATCTTAAGCTGGAGCCTACACTTTCTCGCTCACTCCTCTACTCTACTGTTTCAAATACTTCTCGCCGCGCGGGTCGGACCGGTCGCGGCCCGGCAGGCCGCCCGGACGGTTCCGGGCTCCGCCGCCCCAGGCCTGCGGCCTGGGCTCAGGGATCCGGCGCCGGCGGCGCCGCTTCGCACATTCGTGGCCGACTTCAACACCGCGATTCGCCGTCATGGGAATTCATGCCCTCCGGGCAATGGTACGGTGGGGGAAACGCACGGGCTATGGATATCCATGCCCTCCGGGCAACAAGCCCTGGCTCCCTTTTGTGCCCATTGTGACTTTGTGGTGAAACCCCGTTGCCGGCGGCCTACTCCCGCCGGAGGGCGGCGAGGAGCGGCCCGCGGGTGGCCCAGCGGGCGGCCAGGAGGGTCCAGGCCAGGCCGTTGGCGGCGATGAGCAGCAGCAGCGCACCGGAGAAGAGCCAGGGCGTCTCCCCGCCCGGGGCTAGGAGGGCGGGCAGGGTGGACACCGCGGCGGAGACCGTGCCGACCAGCAGGCCCAGGGCCAGCAGCAGGGCGTTTTCCGCCAGCAGCGCGGCCCGGACGGCCCGAAGGGGAAAGCCCAGGGCCGCCAGCACGGCGAACTCGGAACGCCGCTCCAGGGCGTTGCGCAGCAGGACCACGCCCAGCCCGGCGGTGCCCATGACCAGACCCAGGCCGCCCAGGGCCAGGAAGATGGACAGGTAGGTGTTCTCCACCACCTGGAAGGCCTCGAGGCGGTCCCCGGCGGGCGTAAGTTCCAGCCCGAAGTCCCGCAGGGCCCGGTTCAGGCGGTCGGCCAGGGCGGTGCGCCCGGCCGGCGGGGCGTCCACCAGCAGGACGCGGGCGCCGCCGACGGAAGGGAAATGCCGCGAGAAGTTTTGGATGGAGACGACGAGGCTCCCCTGGAAGACCGAGTCCGCCAGGCCGGCCACCAGGCGCAGCCGCAGGGGCCTACCGCGCTCGTCGGCGACCGTGACGGCGTCGCCCACCCGGAGCCCGAGGCCCCAGACGATCACCCGCTCGTCGGCTACGGCGGGGATCTCCCCGTCGGGCAGGTCCAGGTCGAGCCACGCCCAGGAGGGCGCGCCCGCCCGGCCGCTCTGGCCGCGGGTGAAGGAAAACGCCTTCCGGCGCTCCAGTTCGGCTGGGTCCAGGCCCAGGACGCGGGGTTTGCGGACCCGGTTGAGGTTTTGGCAGCTGGCGTCGTCGCCTTCCAGCACCCGCGCCGGGACGAGGGACACCGTCCGGTCGTTCGGGTCCAGCCCCAGCTGGCGACGGGCCAGGGGGCTGCCCGTGTCGAAGGGGAAGCCCAGGGCGGTCTCGCCGTAGAAGGCGAAGCCGCCGGTGCCGGCGGAGCGGGCGTCGGCGGCGGGCGCGGCGGCGTGGCGGTTGGCCCCCACGGCCAGGACGACCCAGACGCCCAGGGCCAGCAGGCAGACGGCGGCCAGGCTTCGCCCGCGCCGCCGGGCGGCGTTGCGCCGGCCCAGTTTGGCCAGGTTCGGGGCGGCGTCGCCGTGGCGCCGGGCCAGCCGGTCCAGCACCACGCGGGAGAGCAGCAGTCCCGCGGCCAGGGCCAGGCCGCCCGCCCCCCAGAAGGCGCCGGCGGCCTCCCGCCCGCGGCCGGGGGGCACCAGGGCCGCCAGCAGGGCCACGCCGCCGAACAGCGCCAGGGCCAGGAGCACCAGGCCTCTTTCCCGCCGTCGGCCGGGGCAAACGGCCCCGTCGGGCCTTTCGCCCGCCAGCAGGGCCGCCACCGGCCGGCGCGCCTGCTTCCGCACGGCCAGGACCATGGCGGCCAGGGCGGCCGCGGCGCCCAGGGCGTACCCGACGGCCACGCCGAGCGGCTGGACGGCCAGCGACATCGCCATGGCCCCCGTGGCGCCCCGCCAGACGGTGCCCAGCATCCACAGGGCCCCCTGGGCGTAGAGCAGGCCCAGCGGCAGGCCCGCCAGGCCTCCGGCGAGAGCGAGCCCCAGGCCTTCGCCGAGGCGGAAGCGGAGGACGGCGCCGGGGGGGAAGCCGGCGGCCCGGAGGATCCCCGTCTCCTGGCTGCGCTCCTCGCAGCCCAGGGCGAAGAGGAGCCCCGCGAGCAGCAGGGCCGAGACCAGCAGGGTGAAGCTGAAGCCGGCGAAGAGGCCCGCAAAGTCCACCGCCTCGGCGGCCGAGCGGGCGGACTCCTCCGCCACGGGGCGGAAGGCCAGCCCCGCTTCCTCGGGCGGCAAGGCGCGCCGGAGGGCCGCCTCCAGCGCCCCCGCCTCCCCGCTGCCCCGACCCGGGAAACGCACGGCCGTGGCCGCGCCGAAGTCGTTCCCCCACATCCGCCGGGCGGCGGCCAGGGTCACGAAGGCCTTGGGGGTGCCGCGCCAGTCGTTCCAGTACGCCTCGTCCTGCGGGCGGATGCGGCCCGTGTCGATGGGCACGCCCGGGTCCCAGTCCCGGCAGCTGCCGGCGTCGGACACGCCGGGGATGCGTGGGGCCAGGCCGCGGTCGGCGGCCGGGCCCTGCAGGGGCAGCACCGCCCTGACCCGGAAGTCGGTGGACCTCTCCTCCAGGGTCCGGGCCGGCCCCAGCACCCAGTAGCGGAGCCGCAGCGGCGACCCCGGGGCGAGGCCCAGGTCCCGGGCCAGCCACTCGTTGACGAGGATTTCGTCGTCTTGCACGTCGGGGCCCACCAGCGGGGCGCCGGGGGCGGAGACGAAGGAGTAGGGGGTCTGCCCCGCCCCGCTCTCCAGGCGGTTGACCAGGTAGGTCAGCACCGGGGTTGCCGGGCAGCCCGCGGCGGCCTTCCGGGCCGCCTTCTCCACGGGCCCGGCCAGGAAGACGCCGTCGGAAACCAGTTCCAGGGCGCTGCCGCCGGCGGCCGGCCGGAGCGACAGCCCCGCGTCGGAAGCCCGCCAGCAGCGGCCCAGGGCCGCCCGGACCCCGGCCGCGTCGAGGGCGCGGCCGTTCCGCCCGGCCAGGAGCACGACGTTGGCGCGCCCGCCCAGGCCCAGCCGGGACGCCAGGCTCTCCCGCGGCAGGAAGACCGTCAGGGGGCCGACCTGGTTGACGCGCAGGTCGAAACCGCCGAAGGCTTCATCAGGGATGATATCGTGAACCGTGAGGCGAATCGCCTCCACCCGGCGCAGGGGTTCGGCGAAGGGGATGTCGCCCGCCAGCCACCCAGCCCGGGGCACCCGGACCACCAGTTCGTCGCCCCTGGCCAGGCCGAGGGCGGCGGCCAGCGCGGCGTTGACGCAGCCCTGGCCCGGGCCGAGTCCGGCGAGGGGGTCGGGGGCCGGGCCGAGCGCCCAGAAGCGGGCGTCGACGCCGAGGACCTGGACCCGGCCGGCGTTCTTCTCCCCGCCCTGGGCAGAAGCCGAGGCCGCGGTGCGGAAGACGGCGGCCGCGTCGGCCCCCAGGTCGGCCCCGACGTCGTCGGCGAGGGCGGCGCGGACCGTCCGCGGGCCGGCGTCCAGGGCGAAGGACGTGCGGCCCAGGCGCCGCTGGGCCGAGCGCTCCAGGGAAAAACGCATGGAGTCGCCCACCGCCAGCGCCCCCACCAGAACGGCCACGGCGGCGGCGGTGCCGGCCAGGGTGCCCAGGTGGGTGCGCCGGTAGAACCAGAGGCTGCGGAGGACGAGCCGCGCCAGGGTCATGGGCGCCCCGCGGGCCGGGATTCCCCGGATTCCTCGAGGAGGCCGTCCTGCAGGCGGGCCAGGCGGTCCAGGCGGGCGGCCAGGGCGGCCGAGTGCGTCGCCACCACCAGGGCCGTGCCCTCCGCCCGGTTGAGCTCGAGCAGCAGGTCGGCCAGTTCCGCCGCGGTGCGGGCGTCCAGGGAGCCGGTGGGCTCGTCGGCGAGGACCAGCCGCGGGCGGTTGAGGAAGGCCCGGGCCACCGCCACGCGCTGGCACTCCCCGCCCGAGAGCTGGCCGGGGCGGTGGTCGCGGCGGTCGGCCAGGCCGACGCGCCCGATGAGGAGCCGGGCCCGTTCCCGGGCCTCCCTGTCGCGGTCCGCCGACCGGCGGGCGGGCAGGGAGGGCAGGAGCACGTTCTCCCACACGGTGCACTGGGGCAGCAGGTGGTGGTTCTGGAAGACGAGGCCGATGTCGCGGTTGCGCACGGCGGCGGCGGCCCGTTCGTCCAGGCCGGCCAGGTCGGCGCCGGCCAGGCGGACGCTGCCCGCGTCGGGCCGGTCGAGGCCGCCGAGAATGTTGAGCAGGGTGCTCTTGCCCGAGCCCGAAGGGCCCGTGACGGCCAGAGATTCCCCCGATCCCAGTTGCAGGGAGATTCCGCGGAGGACTTCCACGGGCGGCCCGCCGCCGGGGCGCGCAAAGCGCCGGGTGATGTCGGTCACTTCCAGCAGGGGGGCGGGTTCGGCCATGGTCTCCTCGCGGGGGGTGTCAGTTTCGGGCCGGCGGGGCGGCGGCGTCGGCCGGGCCGAAGGCGGCCAGGGTGCCGTCCTCGGTCCCCACCAGCAGGATGCCCTCGGAAACGGCGGGGCTGGCCAGCAGGGGGCTGCCCAGGTCGTACGACCAGACCGGCCGGCCGGAGGACAGCTCCAGCAGGTACACCCGGCCGTCCAGGGAAGCCGCCGCCACCTTGTCGCCGGCGATGACGGGGGAGGCGTCCACGTCGCGCCCGGTGGGGAAGGTCCATACCTTCTCGCCGGTGGCCAGGCGCACGCAGTGCACGCTGCCGTCCCGGGCGCCCACCACGGCGCGGTCCCCCGCCACGGCCGGCGAGGAGAAGAAGGCCGCCCCGCCGGCGCCCTCGTAGACCCACGCCCGCTTCCCCGTGGCCAGGTCGACGCCGTAGAACTGCCCGCGGAAGTTGCCGGCCACGGCCCGGTTCCCTGCCACCGCCGGGGAGGCGGCCACGTAGGCGCCCATGTCCACGGCCGCGCGCTCCTTCCCGTCGGCGGTGCGCACGAGGTGCAGCAACCCGTCGCAGCCGCCGAAGATTGCCGTGTCCCGCCAGAGGGCCGGCGCGCCGTTGATGTAGTTCTTCGTGTCGAAGGCCCAGAGTTCCTTGCCGTCGGCCAGGCCGAAGCAGTGCAGCTTGCTGTCGTAGGAGCCCACCAGCAGGGCCTGGCGGCCGTCCGCCGTGCGGAAGGCGTTGGCCGAGCCCGTGATCTTGCCCTGGGTGGCGGCGGTCCAGAGAACCTTGCCGTCCCGGGAATCCAGGGCGAGGAGCTTGCCCTCCAGGGTGCCCACCACCAGGGTCGGGCCGACGAGGAGGGGCGGGGCCTCGATGCCGGCCCCCGTCTCGGCCTGCCACAGGGTCTTCCCCGTGCGCAGGTCGAGGCAGAGCACCCGGTCGGTGCCGGTGCCGACGTAGGCGCGGCCGTCGCGGGCCACCGGCGAGGAGAGCACGGCCGCCCCGAGGGGCAGGCTCCACAGCTTTTTCAAGGGCGGTTTCAGCGGGACGGGCGTGAACCCCGTCAGGCCGGCGTCGCCGCGGAAGCAGGGCCAGGCCCCGCCGGCCGTGGCGTCCTTTCCGCCGGCCGGGCCGGCGCTCCCGCAGCCCGCGCAGAGGGCCAGCAGCAGCAAAACGGGCCAGAAAGGCAAGTGAAGTCGGCTCATCGGTTCACCACAGAGACACAAAATCGGAACAAAGATAGCATATGCCGCCAGGATGCACGAGAGGCCGTCCGCGTCTGTGTCTTGGTGTCCTGGTGGTCATGCTTTTTCCCCATTCCCGGGAGGCTCCCCCTCCGTGGGGGCGATGGCGCCGGTGGGGCACCGCTCGGCGCAGAGGGCGGCCGACTTCTCCAGCCCGCTGGAGAGCGGCTCGTCGAAGGGCACCCCCACGCGCATGTCGTAGCCCCGGCCGACGAAAGCCAGGCCCAGGGCCTCCTGCCGGTCCCGGGTGGTGACCACGCAGCGCCCGCACTTGATGCACTTGCCGGGTTCGAAAACCACGCCGGCGTGCATCTCGGCGGGCGCCGGGGGGTGCGGAGGCGTCGTCCGGTACCGTTTCTGGGAGACGTGGTAGAGGGCGGCGTACTCCCGCAGGCGGCAGCGGTCGGCCTTGAGGCAGCCGCAGCGCAGGCAGCGGGCCGCCTCGGCGGCGGCGCCGGCCTCGTCCTCGACGGGCGGGAGCCCCCCGCCCCCGGCGGCCCGGTCGGCCAGGCGCGGGAACAGCCGGGCCAACTCCTCCCCGGACAGCCGCCCGAAGCGGCTGCGGAAGGGCAGGGGGTGGGGCAGGTCGCCGATCCCCACCAGGAAGCGGTCCACCGCCGCGGCGACGTAGCGCCCCTGCGCGGTGGAGCGCGCCGCGTGCCGGGACGGCCGGACGCAGCCGCCGGCCGCGAAGAGCTTCGGCGTACCCGTCTGGCCGCCCGCCTTCTCGGCCCGGAAGCCGAAGGGCGTCCGCTCCAGGGCGTGCACCAGGGGGTTGTGGGCGTGCAGTTCGCCCAGCGCCAGGATGACGGCGTCGAAATCGCGCAGCAGGGTGTCCAAGGGCAGGCCCTTGCCGATGGCGGTGTCCAGGCGGAATTCCACGCCCAGGGCGGCGATGTCGCCGATCTCGGCGTCCAGGGCGGCGAGGAAGCCTTCCCGGTCGCGGTGGGACTGGCGCAGCATGCCGCCCGCCTGGGGCTGGTCGTCGAAGACCGTGCAGGCATGCCCCTGCCGGGCCAGGTAGTCGGCGGCGGCCAGGCCGGCCGGCCCGCCGCCCACCACGGCCACGCGACGGCCGGACGGCGGGGCGGGGCGCAGGAAGGCGGCCCGGTCCATGGTCAGCCAGCGCCGGGCGAGCAGGCGGTGGATGGACTGCAGCCGCAGGTGGCTCTCCGCGTGGCCCAGCCGGCAGGCCTTTTCGCAGGGCGCGTGGCAGGCCAGGGCCACGGTCCCGGGCAGCGCGCACTGGTTGCGCAGCACGGCGCAGGCCTCGTCCCATTCCCCGGCGGTGATCAGGCGGAGCATCCGGGGCATGTCCAGGCCCGCGGGGCAGGCCAGGGCGCAGGGGCCCTCGCACTCGCCCTCGTGGTCGCTGAAGAGGAGGTTCAGCGCGCCCTGCCGGACGCGCTGGACGGCGGGCCCCTCCGTCTCGACGGCCATGCCCTCCTCCGCCCGGGCCACGCAGGCCGGCAGGATGCGGTTGCTGCCCGCTTCCCGCACGGCGCAGACCATGCAGGAGCCCCGGTGGGGGTTCCCCTCCAGGAAGCACAGGGTGGGGACGAATGCGCCGGCTTTCCGGGCGGCCTCGAGAAGGGTGGCGCCTTCCTCGACCGAAACGGGGGCGCCGTTGATGGTCAGCGTGGTCATGCTTCACCTCCCGACTCCCGCTTCACGGCGCCGGTGGGGCAGGCCCGCAGGCAGGTCCCGCAGCGCACGCACCGGGCGGGGTCTATGGCGTGACGCTCGTAAGGTCTGGCCTCGATGGCGCCCACCGGGCACCGCTGGGCGCAGCGGGTGCAGCCGATGCACCCTTCCCCTATGCTGAATTTTATGATGGATCTGCATTTGCCGGCCGGGCAGCGCCCGGCGGCGTGGGCCTCGTACTCGTCGCGGAAGTGGCGCAGGGTGGAGAGCACCGGGTTGGGCGCGGTCTTGCCCAGGCCGCACATGCTGCCCTGGCCCACCAGTTGCGCCAGTTCCTCCAGTTCGGCCAGGTCGCCGGGGGTGCCGCGCCCTCCGCAGAGCTTGTCCAGGATGTCCAGCAGGCGGCGGGTCCCCACCCGGCAGAAGGTGCACTTGCCGCAGGACTCGCGCTGGGTGAAGGCCATGAAGTAGCGCGCTATGTCCACCATGCAGTCGTCCTCGTCCAGCACCACCAGGCCGCCGGAGCCCATGATGGCCCCGGCTTCGCCCAGGGCCTCGTAGTCGATGGGCGTGTCGGCCAGGCGGGCGGGCACGCAGCCGCCGGAGGGGCCGCCGATCTGCACGGCCTTGAAGCGCTTGCCGTCGGGGATGCCCCCGCCGATCTCCTCCACCACCTGGCGGATGGTCAGCCCCATGGGCACCTCCACCAGCCCGCTGCGCACCACCTTGCCGGCCAGGGCGAAGGTCTTGGTGCCCTTGCTGCCGGCCGTGCCGTGGCGGGCGAAGGCGGCCGCGCCCTCCCGGACGATCCAGGGGACGAGGGAGAAGGTCTCCACGTTGTTGACGAGGGTGGGCAGCCCCCACAGCCCCTCCTCGGAGGGGTAGGGCGGGCGGTGGGACGGGGTGCCCCGCTTCCCCTCCATGGCCGCGATGAGGGCGGTCTCCTCGCCGCAGACGAAAGCGCCGGCCCCCGGGGCCACCGTGATCCGGAACGAGTGGCCGGAGCCGAAGATGTCGTCGCCCAGGCAGCCCAGCAGGGCGCACTGGTCCAGCGCCGCGCGGATGCGCTCCAGGGCCAGCGGGTATTCGGCGCGGATGTAGAGGACCCCCTCGGCGGCGCCTACCGCCCGGGAGGCGATGGCCATGCCTTCGATGACCCGGAAGGGGAAGGACTCGAGGATCATGCGGTCCATGAAGGCGCCGGGGTCCCCCTCGTCGCCGTTGGCCACGATGACTTTCCGCTCGCCCGGGGCTTCGGCCACGGCCGCCCATTTCCGGAAGGCGGGATAGCCGGCGCCGCCGCGCCCGCGCAGGCCGCTGGCCTCGATCTCCTCCCGGAGGCGGGCCGGGGTCATCTCCCGGAGGGCCTTTTCCAGGGCCGCGAACCCGCCCGCCGCCCGGTAGGCCTCCAGGTCCAGGGGCGGGATCTCCCCGGCGTGTTCCGTGGCGATGCGGCACTGGGGGCCGTGGAAGGGCGTCCGGGCCGTGGCCGGGCTGTCCGCCGGGAAGCGGGCCAGGGGCGGGCCCTCGCCGTCCTGCAGGCGCTCCAGGAGCGAGCCCAGGGAGGCCGCCAGGGCGCGCCCTTTCCGTCCCGCCGGGAAGTGCCGCCGCAGGATGGCCCCCACGTCGCGGGGGCGGACCTGCCCGTACTGGAACAGCGAGCCGTCGTCCATGGCGATGTCCAGGAGCGGGGCCTGGTAGGCCATGCCGGTGCAGCCCACCGTCCGCACGCGCGCCGGCAGGCCCAGCCGGCGCACCTGGGCCTCGACCTCGCGGAGAAGGGCGTCGGTGCCGGCGGCGGCGCAACTGGAGCAGAGGCAGACGCGCGCTTCGCCGACGGTCTTCCCGTCGCCTTCCAGCTCGCGGCCGGCCCTGCCCTTGGGCTGGCCGTTCCGCGTGGCCAGGAAGTCCCGCACCACCCGGGGCGCCTTTTCCGGCGTCAGGAACCCGTAGATGACCTGGTCGATCTGGACGGCCGGGGCCAGCATGCAGCAGCCCAGGCAGGCGACCTTCTCCAGGGTGAAGAGCCGCTCCGCGTCGGTGTCGGTGCCGGGGGCGATGCCCAGGTGCTGGCGGAAGGCCTCGTGGATGGCGTCGGCGCCCTTCACGTGGCAGGCGGTGCCGATGCAGACCTTGATGCGGTGCTGCCCGGCGGGACGGGTGCGGAATTGCGAATAGAAGGAGACCACGCCGGCGAGGTCGGCAGGGGTGGTCTCGGTCCGCTCGCAGATCCGCCGCAGGGCCTCCTCGGGGAGGTAGTGGAACTTCGCCTGGACGGCCTGCAGGATGGGGATGAGCTGGCCGGGGCCGCTGCCCAGGTCGCGGACGGCCTCGTCCACCGCGGCGGCGGCGGCCGCGGCCAGGGGGTCCGGCGGGCCGGCCGGCTGGACCGGGTTGGCCGCTTCGATGGGGGGGGTGGGTTCCGTCATGTTCCTTCCCTTCATTCGCCCGCGCAGTAGAGGAATCGGTCGCCGCGGAGGTAGAGCCGGCCGTCGAGGGCGGCCGCCGTGCACGAGGACGGCTCGCCCAGGGCGCTCTCGCCCAGCAGTCGGAAGGTGCGGTCGGCGGCGAAGATGTGCATGGTCCCGCTCAGGTCCATGGCGTACACGTTCCCGCCCACCAGGATGGGCGAGGCGTAGAACCCGTCGTTGAAGGCGTGTTCCCACACCGGTTTTCCCGTCTTGGCGTCCAGGCAGATGATGTCGCCCTTGCTGGTGGCCAGGAACAGCAGCCCCTTGGCGGCCAGGGGGCTGGCCGTGTCGGGCAGCTTGTCGCTGTACTCCCAGACCACCTTCGCTTTGCCCCCTTCCAGGCGGATGCCCGAGGCCTTGGAGAACTCGTTGGCCACGAAGACCATGCCGTCGTCGTAGGCCGCCGAGGGCCCCACCTCGCCGCCCAGGCACTTCTCTTCCCAGAGCAGGGCGCCGGTGCGCGGGTCGAAGGAGCTCACCGCGACGCTGTTGGTGACGATGAGTTCCTGGCGGGAGCCCGTGTTCACCAGGATGGGCGAGGCCCAGGAGATCACGGTGCGGTCGACCTGCCAGGCCGGGGCGCCGGTCTCGGCGTCCAGGGCCAGCACCCGCGAGGCGGAATTCTCGTCGAATTGCACGATTACCAGGTCTTCGAAAGTGATGAGGGAGGAGGAGTGCCCGTAGTGGTTTTCCGGCTGGCCCAGGTTCTGCGACCAGAGGGGCTTGCCGTCCATGTCGAAGGCCGCCAGGTCCCCGGTGGCGAAGATGGCGAACACGTGGCGGCCGTTGGTGGCGGCCGACGAGGCGGCGAAGCCCGTGTCGCGGTGCACGGTGGGCACGGTGCCGGTGGCGCCCACCGGCTTCTGCCAGAGGAGCTTGCCTTTCTCGGTGTCGAAGCAGTACAGCTCGCGGGACTTCTCGTCGGCGCCGGTGAGGAAGAGGCGCTGGCCCCAGATCACGGGGGAGCTGTAGCCGGGCTTGGGCACTTCCGTCTTCCAGCGGAGGCCTTTCCCGCTGGCGCCGTCCCAGGACAGGGGCGCCCGGTCGGCGGTGGCGATGCCGGCGGCGCCGGGGCCGCGGAAGTTGGCCCAGTTTTTGGCGTAGTCCTCCGCCGAGGCGAGCGACCGGGACCCGGAGAAGGGCTGGGCGGACTCCAGGTCGCGGCGGAAGGCCAGGCCCGCCGTGACCGCCAGCGCGAGCAGCAGAACGCCGGTGGCGGCCAGCCAGCGGCGGGAGCGTTTCCTCTCCTGCCAGGCGGCCTCGTCGGAAGGCGCGGCGCTCAGGTCGGGCAGGTCGAGCCGGGGGCGCGCGGCCAGCTTGAGCGAGACGGCCAGGACCAGCAAACTCAGCAGCAACAGGCCCCCGCCGGTGGCGAGTTGCCAGCGGTGGGCGAAGAACGCCTTCCGCGACAGCAGGTTGAGGGCCCGAATCTCCTCCTTCAGTTGCTGGTCCTCGGGGTTGGCGCGGAATTCCCGCACCAGCTTGTCCAGGGCCCGGCTGTGCAGCGGGTCCACGCTCTTGAACTGGAAGTAGTTCACCACCAGCAGGGTGCTCAGGAGCAGGGCGAAGGCGGCGCTGGCGATGGCCACGCCCCGGGCCGCGCGGCGGACCGACTCCCTGTTCCGGTCGAAGATTCGTTGGCAGAGCTTCATGGTTGTGCTTCCTGAAGGGGAGTCCCGGGAGCGGGGCGCTCCAGCGGGCAGTACGGGTGGCATCGCCCGCAGCGCAGGCAGGCGTAGGCGTCCGGCGTGTAGTCGGCCTTCTTCCGCCAGACCGAGAGGGCGACGAGCCGGACGGAGAGGACCAGCCCGAACAGGGCGCCCACGATCCAGCCGCCGGTGCGGAAGCGGTCCCGCACCTGGTCGGCCCGGAGAAAGAGTTCCCGCTGGGAGCCCTTGGCCAGGCGGAAGGCCCGGCTTTCGTCGGAGGGCGGCAGGGCGGGGTCTTTCTGCTCGGCGCGCAGCCGTTCGGCCAGGCGGACTTCGGGGTGCCAGGAGGAGAACCAGCCGTCCAGGCGGGACAGGCCCCAACCGCCGGCGGCCATGGCGACGGGAGCCAGGGCCAGCAGCAGGGCCAGCCGCCGGGCGCCGCGCCGGGCCGGTTCCGGGGCGTTCTCCGGCACGGGGCGGCGGATGGCGCCCACCGGGCAGGCGTCTTCGCACAGGCGGCACTGCACGCACTCGCGGGAGGTGATGACGGGTCTGGACCGGGCCAGCCGCGAGGCCCAGCCGAGCAGCACGCCGTAGGGGCAGAGGTAGCGGCAGTAGGGCCGGGCCACGACGGTGCCGAGCAGGAGGACGGCGGCGGCGTAGGCCACCATCGTCGCTTCCCCGTCCAGGCGGAAGACCGTGACGAAGGGGTCGAGCCGGCAGGCCAGGAAGGAAGTCCCGGTGATGGCGAACAGCACCACCAGGCCCAGGAACAGCACGGGGAGGAGGCCCAGGGCTCGGTCCACCCACGGCCGGACCTTCACCGGGCGGAAGGCGAGCAGGTCCTGCAGGGCGCCCAGCGGGCAGACGCCGGCGCAGAAGACGCGTCCGCCCCAGAGGGCGAAGATGAGCGGCAGGAAGAAGAAAACGGCCACCGTCGCCGGCAGCACGAAGGTCGGGTCGGCCAGGGCCACGGCCACGTTCTGCGTGGATCCCACCGGGCAGACGCAGCCCCGGCGGAGGAAGCCGAAGTAGGCCAGGGAGAGCACCGACAGCCACAAGAGGCCCCGGCGGGACTTCCGCCGGGCGGCCAGCCAGAAGGCGCAGCCCAGGGCGGCGGCCAGCAGCAGCGGGTCCAGCACCTGGTATAGCGCGGCGCGGGGCGCCGGCTGGGTCATGACCGGCGGCCGGTAGGCGCTGTCGAAGTCCGGCTTGGGCAGCCGCTGCGGCACGACCTGCCCCAGGGCGGCCGGCGCCGTCAGCAGGAAGACCAGGACGGAGGCGAAGAAAGCCCTCATGTCCGCCTCTTCTCGCCGCGCAGGTAGTAGGGCTCCGCAGGGTCGATCCGGCGGATGGCCTTGGCGGGGCAGGCCGTCATGATGGCGCACTCGTTGCAGTGGCGGCAGCGGTCGTGGCGGATCTGCAGGTACAGGGAGCCGTTGCCGAAGGCCGCGCAGCCCTTGACGCACTTTGCGCAACCGGTGCACTTGTCTTCGATGACGGTGTACTCGTAGAACGGGGTTTCCACGTACCGGCGGACGATGGCGCCGGACGGGCAGAGCTGGTTCTCGGCGGCGGTGTCGGCCTCCTTGACGCCCTGGGCGTGATAGCCGGCGCAGAGCACGCAGTAGCCGCACTGGTCGAGCTTGTGAACGCACTTGACGGCGGAGGGGGTCATGACGCAGGCCGTCTCGCAGCGCCCGCACTGGATGCAGCGGTCCGGGTCGATCTGCCAGAGGTCGCCCCGGGCGGCCGTGCGGCCCGTCAGCTTCAGGGCCAGCCCGCCCAGGGCCAGCCCGGCCGCCGCCCGCAGGCCCGTCGCCAGGAAGCGCCGCCGGTTCACGGGCGCCTGTTCCGGCTTCTTCTCGTCGTTGTCGTTTTCCGTCGTCATGGCTGTCTCCCGTTTTCATTGCAGCGGAAATGCTGCATGATCATTTTATTTTGCGCCCCTGGTGGTAGATTTTCCGTAAATTCGGACGAGCCCGGCGTTGGGGTCGAGCAGCAGGATGCGCCCGGCCCGGTCCACGGCCACGTCCAGGCCGGGCCCGCCGGGGTTCAGCTGCTCCGGGCCTGCCAGCACGCACTCCAGCCGCCCGGCCTGGCTGTACACCTTCAGCCGGGGGATCCCCTTCTCGCAGGTGACGAAACGCCCGTCGGGCAGGATGGCGAAGTGGGCGGGGTTGCAGCAGCCGCAGAAGCCCTCCGGTTCCGTGGAGGCCTCGCCCCAGCTCGAGCGCAGGCGGCCGTCGCGGGCGTAGTTTTCCAGGGAGTGGCGGCCCGTGTTGGCCAGCCACAGCGAACCGAGCGGGTCGAGGGCCACGTCGAAGCAGGCGCTGGGCAGGAGGATGCCCGGGGCGTCGCCAGAGGGTTTGGCGCTCCCGATGCGGCTGGCGGGGCGGCCGGCCGGCGTGAAGACGTGCACGGTCTTGTTGCCGGCGTCGGCGGCGTAGACCGCGTCCGCCCCCGCGGCGAGGGAGGTGACCAGGGCCCCGGCCGGCAGCGGCCAGCGGGCGAGGGGCTTCCCGGCGGCGTCGTGCACGGAGAGGAAGTTATCCAGGCCCAGGTAGATCCTCCCGTCCGGCGCCACGCCGATGCAGCGCGCCGGTCCGGGCAGGAGGACGCTGCCCTCCACTTTCCCGTCCCGCAGGAACAGCAGCGTCCGGTCGCCGGCCACCAGGATGGCGCCCGACGGAGCCGCCGCCACGGCGGTGAGCTTGTGCAGGCCGACCCGGAAGGTTCCCGCCTCGCGCCAGGCGGAGCCGGGGGCGGCCAGCACGGTTCCCGCCGCCCCCAGGGCCCAGCCGACGCCCGAAGCGAGCAGGATAACCAGGAATCGCAATTTCGAGGTGGTCATGGTTTCGCTTCTCCTCAGCGGGGACGCAGGTCGAGGCAGACCATGCGCCGCAGGTCGCGCAGGATCAGCCTCCCGTCGGCGACGGCCATGGGGGCCCAGGCGTCCCGCCCGTCCATGACCCTGGCCCGGGCCAGTCGCCGGTAGCCCCCGGTGGAGGCTTCCAGCATGGTCAGGGTGCCGTCGTCGTTCAGAGCGAAGATCAGGTCTCCGGCCACCAGGTAGGGGCCCAGACCGAAGCGTTCCCCCGGTCCGCTGGACCAGACCGGTTTCTGGCAGTTGTCGGGCCGGTAGCAGACGAACTGTTCCTGCAGGGCCCCGGCGTCCTTCGGCTGGATCCCGAACAGGTGCCCCTGGCAGTACACGGGCGTCTGCTGTTCCGAGGCCATGCCCCCCTGGGGCGGGAAGACCTGGAGGGTCCTGGCGGCGAAGCCGCCGGCGCCGTCGGGGGAGACTTGCATCAGCATGCCGCCGGCCCCGTACCCGGCGGTCAGGAAAATCTTCCCGTCGGGCATGATTACCGGGGAGGGCGCCAGCACGGCGTGGTCCCACAGGGACGTTTCCCAGAGCACCTTCCCCCGGTCCGCCTCCTCGGCGGAGACACCCACCATGCCGCCGATGGCGCTGTAGACGTACATGCGCCTCCCGGCCAGGGTCATGGGCATGACCGAGGTGTGGGACATCTTCCAGTTCTTCGGGTTGGGGGTTTCCCAGAGCACCTGGCCGGTCTCGCAGTCCACGCCCATCAGCAACGTCTTCCCGGCCGGGGCGATGACCGCCGTGGTGCCGTCGAGCAGGGGGCACTGCCCCGTGTACCAGAAGGGGGTGGCCGTCCCGTAGTCCTTCTCCAGGTCCAGGCCCCAGCGGAAGGCGCCGGTGGGGGCGTCGACGCACATGACGTGGCAGCGGGGGCCGATGGTGACCACGAAGCGGTCGGAGACGGCGGGAACCGTGCGGGAAAGGCCGTGGTTGCGCTTGACGCGCACCCGGTAGCCCCGGCGCCAGAGCTCTTTCCCGTCTTCCAGGCCGAAGCAGCGCAGCATGTCGGCCTTGGCCTTCTCGTCGTAGTCGAGGACGTAGACCCTGCCGCCGCGCACGGCCGCGCCGGCGTGCCCTTCGCCGAGGTCGACGGACCACAGGGTTGGCGGTCCGCCTTCCGGCCAGCGCCGGGCCAGGGGTGTGGATTCCCGGCTGACGTTGCTGGCGTCGGCCCCGCGGAAGGAAGGCCAGCTGCCCGGCGCGTCCGGGGGCGGGGGCGCCACGGGGAAGGCTTCGCCCAGTTCGCCGATGACCACTTTCTCCTCTCCGGCGGCCTTCGCCCCCGCCTGGCCTTCCCCGTCCATCCCCGGACGGAAGGCCACCAGGCCGGCGGTGGGGTCCTGCCAGATCCACCAGCCCAGGACCACCGCCCAGACCAGGGCGGCCGTTCCGGCGGAGCGCAGGGAGACGTTTCGCGGGGAAGATGATTCTGTCATTCCGGTTCATCCTCGGACGGTCGATCTTTCTTTGGCTTCTCACCAGGCCTGACGGCGGTCCGGTGCCAGTGCCGGGGTCGCGGGCCGCCGTTCGTGACGCATCATATCTACGTAATTTCCGGGGGCAAGTATGATGCCGAGTGAAAAATGATGGTCGTTCCTGCCCGCCGGGTACGGCACCCGGGCGGTGGCGGCGGGCCGCGGGCCGGCCCTCGTCCTGCACTTCTTTTCGCTCAACCTCCCGCCCTTCCGATTGCCGAAGGGGCGTTGTCGCTCACGTTTCCTGCCGCAGCCTGTTTCGCAGCCTTCCGAGGCCCCACAGGCCGAAAACCAGCGGGTAGAGCCGCTCGGAATACCACAGGCTGGCGAAATACAGGCCGACGGGCGAGGCCGGCCAGGTGGTCCCGTGCGCCGTCCGTTCCACCAGCCAGCGGAATCCGCGCTCCAACTCATCCAGGGGCGCCCACGGCGCGGCGGCGCCGAGGGCCAGGGCGGTCTCCTCCACGCTGGGCGGGCACCCCGCGTCGCCGCCCCAGCCGCCTTCCGGCCCCTGGGCGCTCAGCAGCCACCGCCGGCCCTCCTCCAACGAGGTCTCGCGCCGCAGGCACCGCGCCGCCAGCGGGTGTTCCAGGGCGGTCAGCACCCGGGCGGTCCCCAGCACCGGGTTGCCGTGCCCCGGCACCTGCTGGTTGCCGAACCAGAGGGGCAGCCAGCAGCCCTGGCCGCTCTGGCTGCGCTCCAGGTAGGCCACGGCGCGCTGCAGGGACGAACGAAGCCGCCGGCGGAGCGCCGGCGAGACCTCGTCGTGCCAGCGGCAGAAGGCCCGCACGGCGTGGGCGGTGATGTCCGGGCAGCTGCGGTCGAAGGGCAGGCGGCCCCAGCCGCGGCAGAAGGTGGGGAAGCCGCCGTCCCGGTTCTGCAGGGCCAGCAGCCAGCCGAGGCCGGCCTCGGCGGCGGGCAGGCTGCGCATCGCCCCTTGGGCGAGGCTGTGCAGGGCCAGGAGGGCCCCGGAGGTGTCGTCGGCGTCCGGCACGCCGCCGGACAGGTCGGTCCAGGCCCAGCCGCCGGGCGCGGCGTGGGTGAAGGGGTGCTCCCCGAAGGCCTGGGCGCCGGCGAGCCACGGTTCCACCTGCGCGCGCACCTCGCCGGGGATCCCGGCCCCCTCGCCTTCCCCTTCGGCCAGGGCGGTCACGGCGAGCGTGCTCACCCACACCGACAGGTTCGTGTCGATGGGCCAGCATCCCGCCGGCCGCTCGGAATCCCGCAGGAAGCGGGCGGCGCGCCGGCCGGTGGGGCTGCCCGCCAGCCCGCCGGCGGCCAGGCTCAGGAGGACGAAACCGGTCAGCGGCGCCGCCTCCAGGTAGCCGCCGCTCTCCGGCTGGATGCGCTCCAGCACCGCCAGGCAGCGCGGGGCGACCCGGCGGCGGAGGCCGCGGGTGAGGGGCGAGCGGGCGGGGCGCTGGAGGTGGCGGCACAAGCCGATGGCGATGAGGGCCGGCAGGGCGTAGCTGACCACCGGCAACCGCAGGAGCCGGAAGAAGCCGTGGGGCAGGGCGGCGATCTCGAAGGGCAGCTGGGGGACCCCGGCCCAGGCTCCCGGGAGCGGGCCGAGGCGGCCGGCCAGCGTGCCCATGAGCAGGATGGGCGCCGAGAAGGTGCGGTCGTCGC
>CAYTBK010000087.1:14346-17436 GCA_964436005.1 uncultured Acidobacteriota bacterium | reverse complement strand
GTGCTGTCCATCTTCATCCCCAAGCGGACGGACCGGCGGGGACAGGTATTGCGCATTGAAATCCAACACAAATAAAGAATAAATGGTCAAATAGCATGGAAAACAATTCACCGACAAATCACGACGCCCCGGACGACGGGCAGATCCAGATCCCGCCCACCCTACCCCTGCTCCCCCTGCGGGACGTCGTCGTCTTCCCCTTCATGGTCGTGCCGCTCTACGTGAACCGCGACTCGTCCATCGCCGCGGTGGACTCCGCCCTGGCGCAGAACCGCCTGCTGCTGCTGGCGACCCAGAAGGACCCGCAGGAGGACAACCCCGACGCGGACGGCCTCTACCGCATCGGCACGGTGGCCATCATCATGCGGATGCTCAAGTTGCCCGACGGCCGCCTGCGGATTCTCGTCCAGGGCCTGATGCGGGCCAAGATCACCAAGGTCGAAACCGGCGGCCCCTCGCTCGTGGCGTCGGTGGAACCCATCAAGGAACCGGAGGGGAAGAGCGTCGGCATCCGGATCGAGGCGCTGGTCCGCAACGTCAAGTCGGCGGTGGAGACCGCCGTCAACCTGGGGAAGAACATCTCGTCGGAAATACTGGCCATCCTGTCCAGCATTGACGACCCCGGGCGCCTGGCCGACATCACCGCCGCCAACATCGACATCAAGGTGAAGGCGTCGCAGGAAATCCTGTCCATCGTCAACCCCATCCGGCGGCTCCAGAAAGTCAACGAGATCCTCCAGCGGGAAATCGAGCTGCTGGGGGTTCAGCAGAAGATCAACGCCCAGGCGAAGGACGAGATCGACAAGTCGCAGCGCGAGTATTACCTGCGGCAGCAGCTGAAGGCGATCCAGGACGAGCTGGGCGAGGAGAACGAGTTCGCCCAGGAGATCAAGACGTACCGCGACAAGGCCAAGGCCATCAAGATGCAGGACGAGGCCAAGGAAGAAGTGGAGCGGCAGATCGGGCGCCTGGAAAAGATGCACCCGGAATCCGCCGAGGCCGCCACCCTGCGGACCTGGCTGGACTGGATGGTCGGACTGCCCTGGGACACCGCCTCGAAGGACAACGTCAACCTGGACAAGGCCAAGCGCATCCTGAACCAGGACCATTTCGACCTCGAGAAGATCAAGGAGCGCATCCTCGAGCACCTGGCCGTCCGGAAGATCACCTCCACCCGCAAAGGCCCCATCCTGTGCTTCGTGGGCCCCCCGGGCGTGGGCAAGACCTCGCTGGGCCGCTCCATCGCCCGGGCCCTGGGGCGGAAGTTCGTGCGCCTATCCCTGGGCGGCGTACACGACGAGGCCGAAATCCGGGGCCACCGGCGGACCTACGTCGGCGCCATGCCCGGCCGGGTCATCCAGGGGATCCACCAGGCCGGGACCAACAACCCCGTTTTCATGATGGACGAGGTGGACAAGATCGGCCAGGATTTCCGCGGCGACCCGTCTTCCGCCCTGTTGGAAGTATTGGATCCAGAGCAGAATTTCTCCTTCCGGGACAACTACCTGAACGTCCCCTTCGACCTGTCCAACGTCATGTTCATCACCACGGCCAACATGGTGGAGAACATCCAGCCGGCCTTCCTGGACCGCATGGAGGTGATCCACCTCAGCGGGTACTCCGAACACGAGAAGCTCCACATCGCCAAGAAGTACCTCGTGCCCAAGCAGGTCAAGGAGAACGGCCTGACAGCCGCCCACGTCAAGTTCGGCAACGAGGCCATCCTGCGCATCGTCAACGGCTACACCCGGGAGGCGGGCCTGCGCAACCTCGAGCGGGAGATCGCCAAGATCTGCCGCAAGCTGGCCATGCGGGTGGCGAAAGGGGAAGAGTTCTCCGTCAACCTGGGCCCTGACCAGATCGCCGACTACCTCGGGGCCGAGAAGATCCCGCGGGAGAAATTCCTGAGGGAGAACCGCGTCGGCATCGCCATGGGCCTGGCCTGGACCCCCACCGGCGGCGACATCCTGTTCATCGAGGCCATCGCCATGAAGGGCAAGGGCAACCTGATGCTGACGGGCCAACTCGGTGACGTCATGCAGGAATCGGCCAAGGCCGCCCACAGCCTGGCCCGGGCCAATGCCGGCAAATACGGGATTTCATTGGACTTCTTCGACGATCACGACTTCCACGTGCACGTACCGGAAGGGGCCACGCCCAAGGACGGCCCGTCGGCGGGCGTCACCATCGCCACGGCGCTGATCTCCATCTGCACGGGCCGGCCGATTTCCCGCAGCGTGGCCATGACCGGCGAGATCACGCTGCGGGGGGACGTGCTGCCCATCGGCGGGGTGAAAGAGAAGATCCTGGCCGCCCGGCGCGCCAACATCTTCTCGGTCATCCTGCCCATGGCCAACGAGAAGGACGCCACCGAACTGCCGGAACACGTCAGGTCCGGGATGAAGTTCCTCTATGCGGAGAGCCTGGACGACGTCCTGCTGAACGCCCTGGCCTGAACCGGCCGGGGGAACCGCCGCCCGGCATCCGTCCCGGGAACGGCGGGCCCGAAACGACGTAGGGAGACTTGATCGGGACGGGGCCCGGCCCCGTCCCCGCGGACGTCGCCGACAAGCCTTCCTCCCGCCGGCCGGCCCGCCGACGCCCCCGTTGCGCACATCATCATGACAGGTGGAACACGAACATGACCCAGAACGAGAACCGTTACCAGCCGGAAACGATATACGCCTACCTCGCCAAGCGCGTCATCGGGCAGAACCCCGTGCTGCAGAGGATTTCAGTAGGTATGTACAAGCACCTCAATGGCTTGCGCAGCGCCAACATCCTGCTCATCGGGAATTCGGGAACCGGCAAGTCCACCATCATGAAAGCGGTCACCTCGTTCTACCGGGAACACCACGACCTCAACGAGTTCTGCACCCTCACCACCATGAACGCCAACTCGCTCATCGACGAGAACGGCGAAGTCCAGCTGAGCCGGCTGTTCCGCAACGTCGAGGTGGACGCCCGCCGCGAATTGGGCGACGACTTCGATCCGGCCCGGCTCCAGGAGCGCATGGAGAAGGCCACGGTCTGCATCGACGAGGTGGACAAGATCTCCTCGCGCATCGCCGGCCGGGCCAACGTGGCCGG
>CAYTBK010000087.1:3551-14246 GCA_964436005.1 uncultured Acidobacteriota bacterium | reverse complement strand
TCGACGAGGTGGACAAGATCTCCTCGCGCATCGCCGGCCGGGCCAACGTGGCCGGTGTTTCCATCCAGCAGTCGCTGCTGACCATCCTCGAGGGCGAGGAGTACTCTTACTTCACGGCTCCCGACGTGGCCGGCAAGCGCCACCGCCTCTTCATCAACACCCAGCGGATGCAGTTCATCGCCGGCGGCGCCTTCGAGGAGCTGTACGACCAGATCTACACCCTGGTGGAGAACAAACTGGACGAGCGGCGTTTCACCGAAACCAACGAGTGGGACGACATCACGGGCCGCGTGAAGAAGACCATCCACTTCACCCTGCGCGAGTACATGAAGCACAGCGACCTCTTCGCCTACGGCATGGTCCCCCAGTTCATCTCCCGCTTCAGCGTCATCGCCCTGCTGGGCGACCTGGACCGCAAGTCCCTGCGCGAGATCTTCCTCAACGTGCCGGATTCCCCCTTCCTCCGCGCGCGGGAGTATTTCGCCACGTTCGGCATCGACCTCCAGTTCGAGGAGGCCGCCATCGACCGTATCATCGCCGAGGCCTCGTCCAACACGCGCATCGGCGCCCGGGCCCTGCACGAGGTGACGGCCCGGATCATGTCCGACTTCGAGTTCGATCCGCTGCACGCCGTCGGCGCCCCCGCGGCGGGGCAGCCCACGCCCCTGCGCATCTCGCGGGCCACGGTGGAAAAGCACCTCGCCCGCTGACGACCGAACCGCTCGGGAAAACCGCCCCTCGGCCCGGGCCGTCTCCCCCAGGCGACGGAAGGCCGCCCCGGAGCGGCCCGGCGACGCGAATTCAGACCGCCAATCGGCTTGCAGCGCCACTGCGTTTTTGGTATAAGGGTTGGTTTGCGCGCGTTTCCGCCGGGAAACGAGGCGGTCAGGCGGAGCGGGCCGGACGCCCGCCATCAATCGTTCCGGGGATTTGACGGATGCGGAAAAGAACACTTCACGCCTTGCTGCTGGGGAGCGCCCTCGTCACCATGACGATATCGCTGCTGGCCTGCAGCGGCAGCGTGGCCGGCCGAGGAATCTTCAGCAACGCCATGAAGCCGCCGGCGAAACAGAAGACCGCCGGCGAACTGTTCCCCCTCAGCACGGACCCCTCGTTCCTGCGCCTGAAGTCCGAATGCGCCTACGTGATGGACATCGAGACGGGAACGCCCCTCTTCACCAAGAACCACCTGAAACTGGCCTCCATCGCTTCCGTCACCAAGCTCATGACCGCCCTGGTGATCGCCGATTCCGACCAGGACATGGAAAAGCCCATCACCGTCACGGAAGACGACGTGGACACCCTCCGCCACTCGAGTTCGCACCTGCCGGTGGGCTGGACCCTCTCCCGCGAGCAGCTTCTCCTCCTGGCCCTGATGTCGTCGGAGAACCGGGCCGCCCACGCCCTGGCCCGCTGCTGGCCCGGGGGCATGCCGCTCTTCGTGGAAGCCATGAACGGCCGGGCCGCGGTCATGGGGCTGATCCACACCCACTACGAGGATTCCACGGGCCTCATGGCCGGCAACATGTCCACGGCCGAGGACCTGGCCCGCATCGTCGCCGAGGCCTATGGGAACTCCCTCGTCCGGGCCCTCTCCACCTGCAGGGAGGCCGAAGTCAAGACCGTGGACGGGGAGCGGGGGCGGACCTTCCGCAACACGAACCCGCTGGTGCGCGGCGGCAAGATCCCCATCGCGCTGAGCAAGACGGGCTTCATCATCGAGGCCGGCTACTGCCTGGTCACCGTGCTGGTGCCGAACGGCCGCCCCGTGGCCTGCGTGTTGCTCAACGCGCCCAAGGCCGGGCACCGGGTGTCGGACACCGTCCAGATCTACAAGTGGCTCACGGGCGAACTCAAGGCACCCTCCATTGAAAAAGCGGACAAGAAGAAAAAGAAGGGCGCCGCAAGGCCCAAGCCGGCCAAACCGAAGAAAAAGAAGTCTTCCAAGCGTTGACCCAGGAGGATTGCCCCATGACGGAACACCAGACCCTGTGCGTGAAAGAGGCCCTCGCCGGCGAGCCGGGAACCGCCATCAAGGTGTCGGGCTGGGTCCGTACCCGCCGCGACTCCGCCAAGATCTCGTTCGCCGAGGTCAACGACGGCTCCTGCCTGCGCAACCTGCAGGTCGTCATCGAGGAGGGAAAGGTCGCCCCCGAAACAGTGGCCGCCCTGACCACGGGAGCCTCCGTGACGGTGGAGGGGCGCCTGGTGGCCTCGCCGGCCGCCGGCCAGGCGGTGGAACTGAGCGCGGAGACGGTGACCGTGATCGGCCCGGCCGACGCCGCGGCCTACCCCCTGTCGAAGAAACGGCACTCCGTGGAGTACCTGCGGGAAATCGCCCACCTGCGCGTCCGCTCCAATCTTTTCGGCGCGGCCTTCCGAGTACGCAACGCCCTATCCTACGCCGTCCACCGCTTTTTCCAGGAGCGCGGCTTCCTCTGGGTGCACACGCCCGTCATCACCGCCTCCGACTGCGAGGGCGCCGGCGCCATGTTCGGGGTGACCACCCTGGACCTGCAGAACGTCCCCCGCAACGAGACCGGCGGCGTCGACTACCGAAGCGACTTCTTCGGCAAGCCCGCCTTCCTCACCGTGAGCGGCCAGTTGGAAGCCGAGATCTTCGCCATGGCCTTCTCCAACGTCTACACCTTCGGGCCCACCTTCCGGGCCGAGAACTCCAACACCCCGCGCCACCTGGCGGAGTTCTGGATGATCGAGCCGGAATGCGCCTTCTGCGACCTGGACGGCGACGCCAGCCTGGCCGAGGACTTCCTCCGCTACCTGACCCGCTACGTGCTGGACCACTGCGCCGAGGACCTGGCCTTCTTCGAGCAGTGGGTGGAGAAGGGGCTGCTGGACGCCCTCCGCGTGGTGGCCGACTCGCCCTTCGAGCGCATCAGCTACACCGAGGCCATCGCCATCCTGGAGAAGTCCAACAAGGACTTCGACTACCCGGTGCGCTGGGGCATGGACATCCAGACCGAGCACGAGCGCTACCTGGCCGAGACCACCTTCCGCAAGCCGGTCATCGTCACCGACTACCCCAAGGAGATCAAGGCGTTCTACATGCGCTGCAACGAAGACGGGAAGACCGTGCGGGCCATGGACATCCTGGCCCCCCGCATCGGCGAGATCATCGGCGGCTCCCAGCGCGAGGAGCGCCACGACGTGCTGCTCCAGCGCATTCGCGAAAGCGGCCTGGACGAGAAGAACTACTGGTGGTACCTGGACCTGCGCCGGTTCGGCAGCGCCCCCCACGCCGGCTTCGGGCTCGGCTTCGAGCGCATGATGATGTTCGTCACCGGCATCAAGAACATCCGCGACGTCATCCCCTTCCCCCGCACCCCCCAGAACGCCGATTTCTAGGCGAGGCCGGCGACCATGCCCAACCGGACCCGCGGCCTGAATTTCCTGGAGTTCGTCCCCGAGCGGCTCGTCGAGGCGCTGCCGGAGGAGGAAGGGCGCTTCACCCTGCTCGTGCCCAAGTTCCGCCGCCGCCCATGGCGCAGTTTCCTCAAGTACATGAAGTACCCGAATTTCAAGATCCACCTCGACGAGGTGGGGTCCTTCCTCTGGGAGCGCTGCGACGGCCGGCGCACGGTGGGGGAGCTCTCCGCCGGCCTGCGGGAGCACTTCGCGGAGCGGGTGGAGCCCGCCGAGGAGCGCACCTCCGTTTTCTTCCGCCGGCTCAAGGACGCCCACGCCGTCCGGCTGAACCCACCGGCCGCCCCGGCGACGGAAGGCTGAGCATTCATCGTTGGCACATTTCGGCACAATTCGGTCCGGGAGGCTGACATGGAACATGCGGTCGAACGGTTGGGTGTCCGTTTCTGGCGGGGGCTGCTCCGCCTCCGGGACTCGCAGCACGTCTTCCTGGTCCACCCCGTCGGCCACGCCAGATGACAGGCTCTCCCGACGGCGCGGGGCTCGCGGGCGCCGGGCAAGCCATCCGGGCCCATCACGATTTTCGGCGCCATGACGACAACCATTTCGAACAAGGGGATGGAAAACATTGATTCACAGGATGAACAGGATGGCGATTTCATGCTGCGCCGGGAAGCACGGGAAATAAGAGCGTAGACACCCACCCGTTCGCCGGTCGAAATGGGCGACCTGAGCGGCGCGGCCGACGCCCGGGGCAACGTCTCCGCCTTCGGCGCTCCGGAAGCCTGCGCACCTGTCGAAAGCGGCGCTGCGGCAACCTCCGCGCCGCACTCCTGAGAGAGATGTGGACACCCACCGGTCGGCAAGCCGGAAAGGGTGTTTGGCCCTGTGCTCCCCCCTCAACGCTTCTTTCGTGTTCTTCGTGATTTCGTGGTTATTTCTTCGCAGTTGTCATCCACACCAGTCCTACGGGCAAGCCACGAAAGCCTACGGTTCGCGTTCTTCGTGACTTCGTGGCAAAGGCCTGTCCGGCGGAGCGCTGCCCTCCCTGGCCAGGTGGACGTGCAGGGCCGACAGGGCGGCGGGCGTCATGCCGGGGATGAGCTCGGCCTCGGCCAGCGTCGCCGGGCGCAGCCGCTCCAGCTTCTCGCGCACCTCGCGCGAGAGCGACTCCACCTGCGCGTAGTCGAAACCGGACGGAATCCGGCGGGCCTTCAGCCGTTCCACCCGCCGGCGGTCCTGCTCCTGCAGGGCGATGTAGCCCTCGTACTTCAGGTCGTGCTCCACGTGCGCGACGATTTCCGGCGCACAGGGCTGTCGCTCGGCCCCCAGCAGGGGCAGGAAGTCCCGCAGGCGCACCTCCGGCATCCGCACCAACTGGTCCACGCGGCGGCCGTTCCCCACCAGGGCGCGGACCGCTTCCGGCAGGGCCGCGATGAGCCCGGCGTCCCGGGCGGGGGAGAGGAAGCGCTCACGGGCGTACTTTTCCAACTGCGCCGTATCCGTGTATTTTTCCTGGAAGGCCTGCCACCGCCCCCCGTCCACCAGGCCCACCTCCCGCCCCAGCGGCGTCAGGCGGGCGTCGGCGTTGTCGATGCGGAACAGCAGCCGCATCTCGGAGCGGGAGGTGAACATGCGGTAGGGCTCGTCCACGCCCTTGCTGACCAGGTCGTGGATGAGGATGCCGATGTAGCCCTGGGTGCGCTCCACCGTCACCCCCTCCAGGCCGGCCGCGCGCCGCGCGGCGTTGATGCCGGCGACGATGCCCTGGGCGGCGGCCTCCTCGTAGCCGCTGGTCCCGTTGATCTGCCCGGCGTGGAAGAGTCCGGCGAAGCGCCGGCTCTCCAGGGTCGGGAACAGCTCGGTGGGCTGCACGACGTCGTACTCGATGGCGTAGGCCGGACGCGTCACCACGGCGCGAGAGAAGCCGGGCAGGGCGCGCAGCATCTCGTCTTGCACGTCCAGCGGCATGCTGGAGGAGAACCCGTTCAGGTACATCTCGCGGGTGTGCAGGCCTTCCGGCTCGAGGAACAGCTGGTGCCGGGGGTGGTGGGGGAACTTCACCACCTTGTCCTCGATGGAGGGGCAGTAGCGGGGGCCGACCCCCGTGATGGCCCCGCTGTAGAGGGGGGAGCGGTGGATGTTCCGCAAGACGGCCTCGTGCACGGCCTGGTTGGTGTGCACCAGGCGGCAGGTGACCTGGGGCAGGGCGGCCTCCCGGGTCAAAAAGGAGAAGAAAGTGGGCTCGTCGTCGGCGTGGTGGGCCTCCAGGGCCTCCATGTCGATGGTGGCGGCGTCCAGGCGCGGGGGCGTGCCCGTCTTGAGCCGGGTGAGCGGGTAGCCCAGCCGCCGCAGCGACTCCGCCAGCAGCACGGCCGGCGGTTCCGCGGCCCGCCCGGCGGGGATGGTGCGCTCGCCGATGTGCATGAGCCCGTCCAGGAAGGTGCCGGTGGCCAGCACCACGGCCGGCGCCCGCAACGTCCGCCCGTCGAGCAGGAGCACGCCGGCGGCCCGGTCGCCCTCCCGCAGGATGTCCACGGCCTCGCCCTGGACCAGGTGCAGGTTGCGCAGCCCCTCCAGCAACTGGCGCATCTCCGTCCGGTAGAGGTTCTTGTCCGACTGGGTGCGGGGCCCCTGCACCGCCGGGCCGCGGCGCCGGTTGAGGAGGCGGAACTGGATGCCGGTCCGGTCGGCCAGGGCGCCCTGGATGCCGCCCAGGGCGTCGATCTCCCGCACCAGGTGGCCCTTGGCGATGCCGCCGATAGCCGGGTTGCAGGACATCTCCGCCAACAGAGCCAGGTTCAGGCTGAGCAGGGCGGTGCGGGCGCCCAGCCGGGCGGCCGCGTGGGCGGCCTCGCAGCCGGCGTGCCCACCTCCGACCACGATGACGTCGAACGCGTTCACGACGGCGCCTCCCCGGCGGGTTCCGCTGGCGGGAAGAGGGCGGCCAGGCAGCGGGCGGTGGCCCCCTGGTGGGCCTGGGCCGTGGCCAGGGCCCGTTCGCCCATGGCCCGCCGCCCGGGCGCGTCGCGCAGCAGCCGCCCCGCGGCGTCGGCGAAGGCCCCGGCGTCGGGCACCACTTCCACCGCCTGCCCCGCGACGAAGACATCCAGTATTTCCCGGAAGTTGTCCATGGAGGGGCCGACGAGCACCGGCCTGGCGGCGATGGCCGGCTCCAGGATGTTGTGCCCGCCCCGGGGGACCAGGCTCCCGCCCACGAAGACCACGTCGGCGGCGAAGTAGAGGCCGGACAGTTCGCCGATGGTGTCCAGCACCACCATCCGGCACGCCCCGGCCCGTTCGTCCAGGGCCGAGCGCCGCACGGCGGCGAAGCCGGCCTCCTCGAACAGGCGGTGCACGGCGGCGAAGCGCTCCGGGTGCCGCGGCGCCACGAGGAAGCGCAAGCCGGGAAATTCCTCGGCCAGCCGAGCCAGCGGCTCGAGCAGCAGCTGTTCCTCCCCCTCGGTGGTGCTGCCCAGGAGCAGGAGCTGTTCCTTCCCCGCCCCGAAGGCCTCCTCGAGGCGCCCGGCCAGCGCTTGCTGCGGGGCGACCCCCCGCACGGCGTCGAACTTCATGTTGCCGGCCGCCGTCACGGCCCCGGGGCGGGCGCCCAGGAGGCGGAAGCGCTCGGCGTCCGTCTCCGACTGGGCCAGTACGTGGTTGAGCAGGCCCAGGAAGGGTTTCATGAAGAAGCGCGCCCGCCGGTAGGAGGGGAAGGCCTCGTCGGAGATCCGCCCGTTCACGATGGAGACGGGGATGCCCCGTTTCCGCGACAGGGCGATGAGGTTGGGCCAGAGCTCGGTCTCGGCGACGATCACCTGCGCGGGGCGGATCCGGCGCAGGGTTCGCCGCACGGCCCCGGGCAGGTCGAAGGGGCACGGGAAGACCACGGCCCGGCCGTCGTAGAGCTTGCGGGCGGTGGCCAGGCCGGTGGCGGTGGTGGCGGAGAGGTAGACCGGGGTGCCCTGGCCGCGGCCGAGGATGGCCTCCACCAGGGGCTTGACCACCATGACCTCGCCGACGCTGACGGCGTGGATCCACACCGGCCTAGCGCCGGCGGGCGGCGCCGGGGGGCGCCGGAAGGCCAGTCGGGCCCAGATGTCGGGGAAGGGCTTGCCCTTCGCCACCCGCCGCCAGGCGAACCAGGGGAACAGGAAGGGGAACGCCAGGTACAGCAGGGCGTCGTACAGGAATCGGACAGAGCTCAACGGTGCACCTCCGCACGCTACAGTGGCCATTATACGCGAATATGGGACCCTGGGCGCGGGCCCTTCGCCGGGCATGGTATATAATGCGCCCGGACTCGAGAAACCGCCGGGAGGTTCGCCATGCGCCCGCTGCTGGATATGGACACCATCCAGATCGAAGTCACCAACGCCTGCGTAAACCGCTGCGCCAACTGCACCCGGCTGGTGGGCCACGCCCGCCCCTTCTACATGGAGGAGGACTTCTTCCGCCGGGCCGTGGACTCCCTGGCCGACTTCCCCAAGATGGTGGGCCTCATCGGCGGCGAACCCCTGCTGCACCCCCGCTTCGAGGCCTTCGCCGCCTACCTGGCCAGCCGGGTCCCCCGCGAACGCTGCGGCCTGTGGAGCTGCCTGCCCAAGGGCAAGGAACACCTGGCCCCGGTGGTGGCCGAGGTGTTCGGCAACGTGCTGCTCAACGACCACACCCGCGGCGACATCCCCCACTGCCCCATCCTGGTCTCGCCGCAGGACTACGGGCTGGAGCCCTTCGCCATGTGGTACTGCGTGGACCACTGCTGGATCCAGAACAGCTGGAGCGCCTCCATCACCCCCAAGGGGGGCTTCTTCTGCGAGGTGGCGGCCGCCCTGGACCTGCTCTTCGACGGGCCGGGCGGGTGGCCGGTCGAACCGGGCTGGTGGAAGAAGACGCCGCGGGACTACATCGCCCAGATGGACTTCGCCTGCGTGCAATGCGGGGCACCCTACCCCCTGCGACCCCGGCTGGACCACGAAGGCATCGACGACGTCAGCCCCGGCATGCTGAAGAAGCTGGAGGCGCTGGGCTCGCCGAAGATCCGCAGCCGGCGCTACCACCTCTACACCGAGGGCTTCCTGGAGAAGAAACCACCGCTCAACACCTTCCGCCGCGACGAGGCCTACTTCCGCGGCATCGCCGCGCGCTACGGGCTGGACCTGCGCCTGAACGAAAAAGGGTTCCTCGAGCCGGTCCTGCGCCGGGAAGGCGCAAGCCGGGAAACGGCCGGCGATGCCGGCGAAAGCTGAGGAGGCGCCCGTGGAACTCCCCCGCCGCCCCCCGGGCGACGAACTGCTGAAACCGGGCGAACTGGCCGGGCTCATCGGCCGGCTCCGGCGCCTGGCGCCCGCCCACGACCTGACCACGGTCATCGTGCACGCCTACGACCCGCGCACATCCATGCTGCCCTTCTTCTACGCCGACCGGCGCATGGCGCCCGCCGGCGTGCGGGCCGTCGGCTCGGCCCTTACCGCGGCCGGTTTCCCCCGCACCCGCATCGTCCTCCAGCAGTGGAACCCGCGCTTCCGTCCCTCGGCCATGCGCCTGGACGGCCGGGTGCCCGACCTCTTCCTGGTGTCGAGCCTGCTCCAGCACTCCGTCCCCTGCGAGGCGCTGATCCGCGAGGCCTCCCGCATGGACCCCCTCCGGCGCCCCCTGGTCATCGCCGGGGGGCCCAAGGTCATGTACGACCCCTGGAGCGTGTTCGGCGCCGGCCCCGGCGACCCCGGGGGCGCCGACGCGGCCGTCACCGGCGAGGAGCACGTGCTGCTCAGCCTGCTCGAGGTGCTGCTGTCGCTGCGGGCTTCCGGCGAGCCGCTGCTGTCGGTGTTCCGCCGGGCCCGCGACAAGGGCGCCCTGGACGGCATCCCCGGCCTGGTCTACGCCCTGACGGACCGGCAGGGACGGGTGGAGGAACTGGTGGACACCGGCGTCCAGCGACTGCTCGGCGACCTGGACGAACTCCCCGACCCGTTGCCGGGTTTCCGGCTCCTGGAGCCACCCGGCCGCGCGGCGGGGCTGGCCCCGGCCCCCCTGCCCGCCGAGCGCGTCCGGGACTTCTCGCCCATCGCCTCGCTGGTGATGACGACGGGTTGCCGCTTCCGTTGCGAATACTGCCCCATACCTGCCTACAACCAGGGGAAACTGCGGGCCAAGAGCGGCGAGCGGATCGCCGACGAGATCGGGCGGCTCTTCGGCGAGTTCCATTTCCGGCTGCTGTTCGGGACCGACGACAATTTCTTCGCCGACCGGGAGCGGGCGCTGGAGATCGCCGAGACCCTGGCCCGGCGGGTGGACGCCGGTTCACGGGCCCACGCCAAGATCCGCCTGGGCACCGAGGCGTCGGTCCACGACACGCTGCGCCTGAAGGAACACCTCGGCCTGGTGCGCCGGGCGGGCGTCTGGGCCCTGTGGCTGGGGGTGGAGGACATGAGCGGCCGGCTCGTCCGCAAGGGCCAGGACGCCTCGCGCACCGAGGAGGCCTTCCGCCTGCTCCGCGAGCACGGGATCTTCCCCGTGCCCATGCTCATGCACCACGACGGGCAGCCCATCCTCTCCTGGCGCAGCGCCGACGGGCTGCTCAACCAGCTGGGCCGGCTGCGTCGGTCGGGCGCCGTCTTCATGCAGGTGCTCCTGCTGTCGCCGGCCACGGGCTCGAAGACCTACGAGGAGGCCTTCACCTCCGGCCTGGCCTTCGAGTCGGTGGGGGGGCGGAAAGTGGGGCCAGAGCTCTCCGGCGGGACGCACTTGGTCGCCTCCCGGGCCCGCTTCCCCTGGCGGCTGCAGGCCAACACGCTCGTCGCTTATATTTATTTTTTCAACCCGCTGCGATTCCTGTCCGCCCTGTTCCGGTCGCGAAGCCGACGCACTGTGGAGAATGCCCGCATGGTGGACTGGCAGGCCGAAAAGGCCCGGCGGCCCTTCCGGAAACGGGTCACCCGGCGCCTGGCCCACGTCCTGCAGGCGCACCTGGGCGACGCGGCCATGCAGCTGTTCGGCATGGCCGGCCTGGTGCCCACGTTGCGGCGAACACTGGGCTGGACCCTCCGCCTGATGGTCGGGAGGATCGTGCGCTGCCAGGCGCCGCCGCGCAGCCCCTTTCCCATGCGGGACCCGGCTGGCGGCCCCGCCGCCCACGACCAGGGGCGGGACGTTCCCGGAGCGGGCCCAGCGGCCGCGAACAGTAGCGGAGATTGATATCCAGGCGCCGGGCCGTCCGCGGCTCAGAGCGAGAGCAGCCCCCGCACGCGGGCCAACTCGTCCTCGGCGTCGTCCCGCAGCTCCTGCAGGATCGCGGCGATGGGCTTGCAC
>CAYTBK010000087.1:0-3451 GCA_964436005.1 uncultured Acidobacteriota bacterium | reverse complement strand
CTCGTCCTCGGCGTCGTCCCGCAGCTCCTGCAGGATCGCGGCGATGGGCTTGCACTCCCTGACCAGCCCCACGCTCTGGCCGGCCATGAGCGAGCCGCCCGCCACGTCGCCATCCACCACCGCGCGGCGCAGGGCGCCCACCCAGTAGCGCTCCACCTCGAACTGGGCCTGCTCCCGGCCCAGCTCCCCGGCCTCGATCTTCCGGAGCAGGTCCATCTGCAGCCGGCCGAAGTCGTCCATGCCCTTGTTCTTCAGAGCGCGGACGGCCACCACCGGCAGCTTGGAGTCGTACTGGGGCGTGGAGACAGCCTCCCGCCCCCGGGCCCGGACGAAGGCCTCCTTGAAGCGCGGGTGCACGTCGCACTCGTCGCTCATGACGAAGCGGGTTCCCAGCTGGCAGCCCGCCGCGCCCATGAGCAGCAGGTGGGCCATCATCCGGCCGGTGCCGATGCCGCCGGCCACGAAGATGGGGAAGTCGCGGAAGTTGAAGAGCACTTCCTGCAGCAGGATGGTCAGGGAGACGTAGCCGATGTGCCCCCCCGCCTCGCTGCCCTCCAGAATGAGGGCGTCGGCCCCGTAACGGATCATGTTGCTGGCGATAGACTTTTCCGAGGCGAAGGCCAACACTTTCTTGCCCGCCTCCTTCATCTTCCGGATGTCGCGGGATTTGGGGAAGCTCCCGGCGAAGATCACGAAGGGAACGGCCTTGCGCTGCACGATCTCGCAGTGCGCCTGGAAGTTCGGGGCGATGGTGATGAGGTTGACGGCGAACGGGGTGGGGATGTCGGCCAGGCAGCGGTCGACCTCCTGCTCGAAGAGGTCCGGCGGCATGTTCCCGCCGGCCAGCACCGGGAAGGCGCCGTTCCGCGCCACGGCGCGGCAGAGGCCGCTGTGGCTGATCCAGGTCATCGCCCCGCACAGGATGGGACAGGGCACGCCCAGGAATTCCTTCCCCCGCGCCCACAGGTTTTCCAGCATGATGACAGTCCTCCTTTTCCGAAGAAGCCTGGTACGCCCGAATCCCCGGCGGGTTCTCCCCCCCAGGGTCCGGCCAGGCGAAACGGGCAAGGATACCACCGTTTTTGTCCGACAAAAGAAATTCGGAACATGGATGGACAGGATGGGCAGGATGAAAAACCGTCGCGCTGATTTCGCTTATACTGCCCGTCCGTGAAGCAAAGTCGACAGGTATTTTACATTTTAGCTATTATAATTACATTAGCTTTACATCTTACTGGCAGGAAAAGCGGAAGGTGGGCCGGTGGCTACCCGACTCCCGCTGCGCCTCCGTGCCTCCGTGAAAAGCCAGCGGAAGGGGCATCACGCCCGCGGTTCCAGCGGCACGCGGATCTCCACCCGCAACTGCTCCGGAGGCGTCCGTTCGGGGTCGTCCAGGTAGACCTCCAGGCTGGGCTCCCAGCGCATCTCCCGGCCCGAGCGGGGGAACCAGCGCAGGCCCAGGGCGGCGTAGGTGTTCTTGATGCGCGCCAGCGGGCCGCGGTGCAGGCAGACCGCGAACTCGCCGCCCGGGTATTCCTGGACACCCACCTCCCCTTCCGGGGCAACGGGACGGTCCAGCGCGATGGCCGCATCGTAGCGGATGTGGCCGGGCGCGGTGACCTCGGGGGAGTCGTGGCAGAGGCCCACGAAGAGCGTGCGCGGCGTGACCAGGTTCCGGGCGAAGGCCCAGCGGCAGATCTTCCGCCAGGCCTGGCCGCACTCCTCGTACGGGCCCGTGTGCCGGACGTAGGCCACAGTCAGTGGTTCGTGCCAGACGACGGAGGGTGCGATCTCCGGCAGGTGGGCCAGGGCCTCCGACGGGGACAGGGTGCGCACCGTTCCCCGGTCGTCGAGGCGGACCTGGCGCTCCATGCGCCGGTAGACCGACGGCGGAAGGCCGAACTGCCGGCGGAAGGCCCGGATGAACGCCTCTAGGGTGTCGTAGCCGGCCTCGAAGGCCAGTTCCGTCACGGGGAGGGCGGTGCCCCACAGCCGGTTGGCGGCGCGCTCCAGTTTGAGCCGCCGAACGTGCTCGGCCACCGACTCCCCCACGATCCCCTTGAATACGCGGTGGAAATGGTAGGGCGAGAAACAGGCGACGGCGGCCAGGACGTCCAGGTCGGTTTTCTCGTCCAGGTGTTCCTGGAGGTGCCGCGTCACGCGGCGGATGCGCTCGTGGTAACTGTCTTCGGTGGACGGGCGGACGTTCATGGCTTCCTTCCCAGTCAGGATGGCCGGCCGGGGCGGGCAATCCGCCCCCGGCCGGCGAAAAGGGGTTCAGCTTTCCAGACGGACCTGGATTTCCACCAGGATCTCCTCGGACGGAACCCGCTGCGGGTCGTTGTGGTAGATCTCCAGGCTGGGGCCCTGGGCCGGGATCCGGCCCGAGGAAGGGGCCCAGACGCCGAGCAGTTCCTCGTAGGCCTTCTTCAGGCCGCCGAAGGGCCCCTGGTGGACCACGCAGGCGAAGTCCCCGCCCGGGACGGTGCGGAGCTCGACGCCCTCGCCCGCGGGGGTCTCCCCCGCCAGCACCAGGCAGGCGTCGTAGCGGATTTTTTCCAGCGGGGTCGTCTCGGGGTCGTCCCAGCAGAGCCCCAGCATGACGGGGCGACTCTGCAGCAGGCCCCGGGGCCCGGCCCAGGCGCACAGTTTTTCCCAGGCGGCGCCGCAGCCCTCGTAGGGGCCGGTGTGGCGGACGGCGGCCAGCCTCCGTTCCGGCAGGCGATGGATCGTGACGTTCATGGCAGTCTCCTTGGATTGAGGCCGGCGGCTCCGGATCCGGCCGGCGGTTTTCGCCGCGACGGGAACAGCATACGGCAGGCGGAGGGGAAATACCTGCCAGTTTTTGCGAAAGTGGCTGGCGTCTTGCGCCGGCTCTTCCCGGCCGTTTCCCGACCTCACCACGGGCACGCGCCCCGGGGGCACCCTCCCGGGAAAGCGAACGCGCCTACCGGGATTCTTCCGGCGGAAGAATGCCCAGGCGAACGTAGACGGGGCGGATGGAGCGGCGCACTTCCGGGAGCTTCCAGGCGAAGGCCAGCCCGCCCAGGATGCAGCACCCGCCCCCGATCAGGATGGTCAGGGGCGTGCCCACCAGGCTGGCCAGCCAGCCGACCAGGATGCTGCCGAACGGCGCCGTGCCCATGAAGGCCATGGTGTACAGGCTCATCACCCGCCCCCGCTTGTCGTCGTCCACGATGGTCTGCAGGATGGTGTTGCTGCCCGCCATCTGCAGCATCATGCCCAGCCCGGCGGCCACCATGAGCACCAGCGACAGCCAGTAGTTCCGGGACAGGGAGAAGGCCATCAGCGCCGCGCCGAAGAGGGCCGCGGACAGGGGGAGGATTTTCCCGAGCCCGACCACGCTCTTCCGCGAGGCCAGGTACAGCGCCCCCAGCAGGGCCCCGAACCCCGACGCCCCCATCAGGAAGCCGAAGGTGTGGGAGTCGCC
>CAYTBK010000086.1:0-17437 GCA_964436005.1 uncultured Acidobacteriota bacterium | reverse complement strand
GGGAGGTTCGCTTGGTTACCATTCCCAAGTTGCAAAAACCGAAGCGGTTGATGTATGAAGCGGAGACCATGTCCGACACGCATGCGCGTTTCTACGCTCAGCCCTTCGAACGCGGATATGGAACGACCATCGGAAACTCGCTTCGCCGAATACTGATGTCTTCCCTTCCCGGGGCCGCCATCACCGCCATCAAGATCGAAGGCGTTCTGCACGAGTTTTCGGCGATCCGCGGCGTGACGGAGGACGTGTCCGACATCATCATGAATTTGAAGCGGATCCCTCTCAAAATGACGACGAACTGCAACCGCGCCATGCGAATCGAGAAAGAGGGGCCCTGCGTCGTGACCGCGGCCGACATCAAGTTGCCTTCCGATCTGTATGTGCTTGACCCGTCCGTGCACATCGCCACCTTGGGCGAAGGGGGCCGGCTGTTCATGGAGATGCAGGTCGAGATGAACCGCGGCTACGTGCCGTCCGAGGAAAACTACGACGACGAACTGGAGCTCGGGTACATCCCCCTGGATTCCGTCCATTCGCCCATCGTCAAGGTCAACTATTCCGTAGAGGCCGCCCGTCTTGGCCAGGCCACGGATTACGACAAGCTGATCCTTGAAGTCTGGACCAACGGCGCGATCACCCCCGTGGACGCCGTGGCGACCGCTGCCAAGATCCTGAAGGACCACATGTCGCTCTTTATCAACTTCGAGGAAGAGGACGAGGAGCGCCACACCGACGTCACGGAAGAGGACGGCAAGCTGAACGATTACCTGCAGAAATCCGTCGACGAGCTGGAATTGTCGGTACGTTCCTACAATTGCCTGAAGAACGCCGAGATCAGGAACATCGCCGACCTGGTGCAGAAGACGGAAAGCGAGATGCTGAAAACCAAAAATTTCGGCCGGAAGTCCTTGAACGAGATCAAAAACGTTCTGACGGAAATGGGGTTGTCTTTCGGCATGACGCTGGATCGGGAAGGGCGGCTGCTGAAGAAGTGACGCAGCCCGCCTGAAGAGGATATGCCGAAACAGGCAATGCAAACAAGGAGTATACATCATGCGACATAAGGTTGCCGGAAGGAAGCTGGGAAGAACGGCCGCGCACCGGAGAGCGATGTTCCGCAATATGGCCACGGCGCTGTTCCAGCACGAGAGAATTTTCACCACGCTGCCCAAGGCGAAAGAATTGAAGCGCATCGCCGACAAGCTCGTCACCTTGGGAAAGACGCAGGGTTCGACGGAGGCCAGGCTCCATGCACGGCGCCAGCTGCTGTCCTACTTGATGACCAAGGACGTCGCCCACAAGGTGATGGACGACATCGCCCCCCGCTTTGCCGAGCGGGCCGGCGGATACACCCGGATCTATCGGTTGGGCCCCCGGCAGGGCGACATGGCCGAGAAAGCGATCATCGAGTTGGTCGGCTATGAGCTGCCCACGCCCGAATTGAAGAAGAAGAAGAAAGAATCCAAATAGGCGACAACATTAGGTGTTTGTATTCGACCCGGCCGTGCGCCGGGTTTTTTTGTTCCCCGGTTTCCCGGTGCAGGCCTGCCTGCGGGCCGCGCCTCCCGAAGAAAGACGAACCCGGCCGGCTCACGGTTCGGGGCGAGGATCAGAATACGGTTACGATGACGATTCCCGAAAGGGCGGCCGCCGTGGCAACGGCCTTGCGTAGCGTGAAGGGTTCTTTGAGAAACAGGGTGGCCAGGAGCAGGATGTAGATTGTGCTCGATTGGTTGAGAATGGCCGCTACCCCGACCTGGTCGGAATACTTCATGCCGGCGATCCAAAGGATCAAAGCCATGTAGGAACCCAGCAAGGCGCCGGGGATGGCCCACTTCCAGGTCGGGCTCGGGCGGAGAGCACGCAGGTATTTTTTCCGGCGGGGAGAAAATGCCGCCACCGGAATCATGGAGAGGAAAGCGCCGGCCTGTCGCACGGTGGTGGCCCACATGACGGAGGTTCCCGGTTTGTCCAGCACGGGCTTGGCGATGACGATGCCGATGGAAAGCAATACCATGGCCAGCACGCCCCAGAGGATGCCGGCCAGCAGACGCGAGGAGCGGATGCCGCGCGGGGGTTCGTGGCCGGCGGCGAGCATGACGCCGCCCGTGATGAGGAGCAGTCCGATGAGATCCGGCAGACTCAGGTGTTCATGAAGCAGGAGAAAAGCCGCCAGCACGGTCAGGGGGGCGTACAGGCAGTCTACGATGGCGGAGATCCCGGCCCCGACGATGTTCAGGCTGAGATGGAACAAGGTGTCGGAGGCGAAAATGGCGATGAAGCCGCTCGCGAAGAGAACCAGGTAGTCCGACAGGGGGGCCGCCAGCCACGTCCGGTCCGGCAAGAGCAACAGGGTGGGCACCATGCAGGCCAGGGAGATGGTCACGCGGAAAAGGTTGAGGGCGAAAGGCGACATGCTCTCGCCTGAGCGTTTCAACAGTATGACGGCCACTGCCCAGACCAGTCCGGTTGCCAATGCGTAGAAACTGCCCATGGTGCTTCCCGGCGCGCCGCCTCCTGGATGCTGCGCGCAAAATTAACAGTATAAATTATGTGTCAACGCCAAACCAAATTGTGTAGAATTTCGGATTCGGTGGAGGACGATGCGACTAGACGTCTTTTTGAAAGCCAGCCGTATCCTCGTGAGGAGATCCGCCGGCAAAGCCGGCTGCGAAGACGGCAGCGTGCGCCTCAACGGGTTGCCGGCCAAGGCCTCTCATCAGGTCCGCGAGGGGGACACCATCGAAGTCCACCATCCCCGGCGGATCGAAGTCTGGACGGTCGTTTCCCTGCCGGCCGGGAAAAACGTCAGCAAGGCCGAGGCGGCCTCGCTGGTCAATCTTGTGGAAAGGAAAGATAGGGACATTACCGAATGAAGACAAAATTCATCACGCATTACGTCGCGAACGAACTGGTCGACACTTCATTCCTCCTGCAAAGGAAGGAAATCCGGTTCAAGAAAACCGGCGGGGAGTACCTGTTTCTCGTCCTGGCCGACAAGACCGGCACCCTGTCGGGATTCATGTGGGAGAACTCCGAAGTTTTCAAGGACAAGGTAGACTCGGGAGACATTATTCATGTGAACGGCCTTACCCGCGAATACAACGGGGCCTTGCAGGTGACCGTCCACAAGGTACGCAAACTGGCGCCGGACAGTTGCGACATCGCTGATTTCGTCCGCTCGACGGAAAAGAACACGGAGGAAACGTTTGAAACGTTTCTGGAGCTCCTGCGGGAAGAAGTCCGGATGCCGCCCCTGCGGGCCCTGCTCGAAACGGTTTTTTCCGACCCGGTCATTCGCGGCCGCTTCGTCAACCATCCGGCGGCCAAGGCGTTGCACCACGCCTACATCGGCGGGCTGCTCGAGCACACTCTCTCGGTGGCGCAGCTCTGCCTGAAAATCAGCGAACACTACCCCGGTCTCAACCGCAGCCTGCTGCTCGCCGCAGCCGCCGTGCACGACCTCATGAAGGTCGATGAGCTGAGCTGCGGAAAGAGCTTCGATTACACGGACGAAGGGCGCCTGCTCGGCCACATCACCATGAACGCCCTGTACCTGGACCGGAAAATGCGCGACCTGCCGGATTTCCCGGAGAGCCTGCGCACCGAGCTGCTGCACACGGTTCTCAGCCATCATGGCGAACTTGAATTCGGCTCCCCGAAGCGGCCCAAGACGGTGGAGGCGTTGGTGCTGTCGTATGCCGACGACTTGGACGCCAAAGTCCAGGCCTTCCGGGAGGCCGCCGCCCAGCCGGGCGAAAACGAGCGCTGGACCCCGTTCAACACGAATTTCCAGCGTTTTCTCTTCCGGCACAGCACACCGGACTCCGAGGAATGACCGCCGCCTCCGCTTTCACTGGAAAGGAGACCTACGTCGTGCGCAGCAAACGAATGCTCATTCTGGCCGCCAAGATCGCCGTGGCCGGTTTCCTGCTGTACTATCTCTTTCAATCGAAGGATATCAACCTGGTCAAGATCGGCCGGGAGCTCGGCGGGGCCAACTTGTGGATTCTGCCGGTGGGGGTATTGCTCACGCTGGCCGGGCAGTATCTCTGCAGCGTCCGGTGGGGGCTCCTCCTGCGGGTGCTCGAAATTCACGTGCGGGTCTGGCGCCTGTTCCAGTATTACATCATTGGCATGTTCTTCTCGAATTTTTTCCCGTCCATCATCGGCGGGGACGTCGTGAAGCTGTACTACGTCCGGCGGGATTCCGGCAAGCCCCTGATGCACGTCTTCGCGGGAACCTTCCTCGAGCGGTGCGGCGGCTTCATCGGCTTGCTCGGGTTCGGCCTGGCGGGTTCGCTGTACTCCCAGACCAGCCTGAAGGCGGAGGACTTTCGGCCCCTGCGGTGGCTGGGGTTGAGCGAGCTGCCGATCTGGATCCTGGTCTGCGCCCTGGCCCTGGCCTTCTCTTTGTTCCTGATCATCCTTTTCAGCCAGAAACTGTATCGCTGGACTGCCCGGATCCTGGAAAAATGTCGGCTGAAAGCGGTGGCGGAGAAGATCGAACAAGTCGGCGAGGCCATGGGAGCGTACCGGGAAGCCCCGCGGCGGCTGATCGTCCCGCTGGCCCTGTCCTTCCTCAACATCGCCCTGTTCATCCTGCTGAACTACGGCTTCGGCCTGTCCGTGGGTCTGGAAATCCCCCTGCCCGCCCTGGCCGCGGTGGGGGTCATCATCATCGTCCTGGTCATGTTTCCCATCAGCATCAACGGCCTGGGGATCCGGGAAACGGCTTTCGTTCTCTTCCTCATGCCCGTGGTCGGGAATATGCCGGACGCGGCCTCCAAGCTGGTGGCCATATCCTTCCTGAACCTGCTGACGACGATCCTGGCTTCCGTCCTGGGGGCCTTGTTCTACTCCCTGATGAAGAAGGAAACGGCCCTGGACAGTTCGCCCCTCGCGCAAGCCCGGGCCGAGAACAACCCGGAAAATGCCTGTTGGCGGCCTTAAAATCAGAGAAACAGCGAAGTTTTGGCCGAATTGCAGTTGACACTTCAACAGATGTTGATTATTCTTTGAACAATACTGTTGCCGACTTCTGGAACCGTTCCTGTTCAGTGCCATTCCCGGATCGAGAGGCATACCCCGATGCTGAGAAAAGACCGCGAGTCGATAGTCGTCGTACTCAACCATCTTCTGTTCGGCCGGATGGCCATCGATGCGTCCGTCGACAAGGTGGGGGAACGTTTCGAAGCGAAACTGGAACAGATCGACCTCGATCGCAACACGGTTACCTTCTCGTTTCTGCCGGCGCCGTCGAAGACCATCAAGCGGAAAACCAACCTTGGGTTCGCCGTGGGAACGATGACTCCGCCGGTGCATTTCTGGTCCGCCTGCATCGAGCACAATGGCAACACCGTGGTGGGCACGCTGCCCGAGATGCTGGAGGACAACGAACGCCGGGCCCGTCCGCGCTACCGTTTTTCCGCCCGGGACAACCACGAGGCGATCTGCCTCTTCGGTTTCATGGGAGGGATCGGCGTCCTGGGCCGGGTGATCGATATTTCCGAACAGAGCATGGCGGTCGCGATTTCCAAGGCGGTGGATGCCCAGACGCAGAAGGCGGTGTACGTCGACAACGAAGTGCTCCGTCGGGCGGGCGTGAACGCCATGGTCCGGCTGACCATGGCGCCGCTGCCGGAGCAGGAGTTTTCGGGCAAGCTGGTGTACTGCGCCGCGGACAAGCGGGGCAAGGTCGTGGTCGTGAGCTTTGCGCGCACGACTCCCTCCATCGACATGAAGATCAAGCAGTTCGTGGAAAGGCGGCGGAGCATCGGCGCCGTGCCGTATGAGACGACGCCGACGCGGGGGGTGATCGAGCTTCGTCGGCCAGAACCCGTTCGTCGTGAGGAGCCGGTCGCTCCGGCGGCCAAACCTGCCGCCGTGGTTCCGGAAGCGGTGAAGACGCCGCCGAAATCCGAAGCGACACCTACGCCCACTTCCCCGGCGGCCGGGGGGACTCAGCCGGGGGGCGGAGCCCCGGGCCCGGGCAGGAATGGGGAGGGGGTGGCCCAGGCGCCGGCCTTGGGCAGGGAAGGACCGAGGGAGACATCTTCTCCGGACCGGGCGGAGCGTCCGCTCCTGGCCGGGGGGTGGGACGACAGAGTCATGGCGGCGGTGCTGGAACGGGAGGCGCCTCCTGTGGCGGGCCCGGTGGAAGCGGCGCCTTCTCCCGACGCGTCGCCGGAGCCGAAATTTTCCGGCTTGCGGTTCACCCGCAACGGGGTGGAACGGCTGGAGGCCCCCGAAGAAGACATTCCCAGGATACGAAAGCCCATTCTGATCGTCGATCGGGAAGCGGATGCCGAAGAACTGCGGAAGCGTCTGCTGGCCAAGGGGTGCGAAAAGGTCTGGGTCGCCGGCTCCTTTGAAGAAGCCAAGGACACCCTCTGGGGTACGCCGGTTTCCGTCGTCATCTCCGAACTGCTGGATACGCCAGAGGTTTCCGCCGCTTTTCTCCAGTCCATCCAGCGCAAAAGGGTAGTCGTCCAGACTTCCGAAATGACCCGGGAGACGTTGACGGTTCTCTACAAGTCCGGCTTGACCGAAATCCTGGTCAAACCTCTGTCGGATGTCCGGCTGGATGATTTCCTGGAAACGCTGAAATCCTCCGACTAGCCGAGCCGGGGCGGTCAGCCTGGCTGCCCTGTCCGCCGTCGGGCGAATCGTCCGGCCGCTCTTCCGGCGTTTTCTCATTCCCATTCCGACCGCCATGCCCCCAAATCCCGGCCCGGTTCCACGCGGGTCGGCCAGGCGGCCCGGGCAGAAATATTTCCGAGGACAAGAAAGAGGGAACCGGGGGATTTTTTCGGCGTGTTATGGCTTGTCGAATTTGGTCGGAAGGGAGGAAACATGAAACGATCTCTATTCATTCTGACTGCGGCGATGTGCCTGTCGGTTACGGGATTCGTGGCGGCGGCCGCCCCGGAAGAAGACGTGCTGATCAACCTGGCCAGGTCGTCCGTGGCCAAGGGCTATATCGGGGTACAGCTGCGGGAGCCGACACCGGCCGAATTCGGCAAGCAGGGGGAATCCGAGTCGCTGGGCGTGGTGGTGGAAAAGGTGCTGCCCGATTCCCCCGGCGCCAAGGCCGGCCTCAAGGACGGGGATGTCATCACACGCTATGCCGGGATCCCGGTGCTGGGCGTCGCACAATTCCGCTCCCTGGTGGGCGACACGACGCCGGGCCGGGTCGTCGCCCTGGAAGTCTTGCGCGGGGGCAGCTCCAAAACGGCCGTCAAGGTGACGGTTGCTGAGCGCAAAGGCGTGGAGCGGCGAGTGTTCCGATACGATTCACCTGAATCCGGCGCACACGTTCCGTCCTTGGAATTCTTTGGCGATGACAATGACGACAACGTGCTATTCATGGATTTCGAACCGGACGACATGGTCCGCAACAACATGAAAGTCATGCGCTTCCGGGAACGGCCCCGCCTCGGGATCGAGATCGAAGGGTTGAGCGACCAGTTGGCCGCCTTCTTCCAGGCGCCGGAAGGCAGCGTCCTGGTGAAGAAGGTCCTGAAAGATTCCCCAGCCGAGAAGGCTGGCCTCAAGGCGGGCGACGTCATCCTGTCCGTCAATGGGGAGGCGCTGTCAGGCGCCGCTTCGCTGAGCCGGGCGGTCCGGAAGGCGGAAGTCGGCGATGTCGCCCTGTCGGTGAGCCGGGGCGGGAATAAGCTCGAAATGAAGGTGACCGTGGAAAAGAAGGAAAAACAGGCTCCGCCGGAAAAGGGCAAACCGGTCAACCTGTAACAATATGCTTTGTTCTGAACAGAGTGGACTGCTGACCGCGACCGTTACAACCTCCCCGGGGTAGGAACACTCCGGAACCTCCTTGGCGGCGGGGGCCTTCCCCCGCCGATTTTTGTCTTGCCTTTTCAACCCGCTGAGCCGGATAATGCTTCTCTCTACAAGGAGAAGCAGGCATGAACGGAAAAAAGAACGTCCTCATTGCCGACGATGACCCGAATGCGCGCAAGCTCATCGTCTTCAGCATCCAATCGCCCGAAATCGAAATCATCGATGTGGCCAACGGGAAAGAGGCCCTGGAAAGGGCCGCCCAGCAGCACATCGACTTGGCCATTCTCGATGCGCTGATGCCGGGGATGCATGGTTTCGAACTTTCCCGCCGGTTGCGGGAGCTGGAGACCTGTTCCGAAGTGAAGATTTTCATTCTCACCAGCATTTACAAGCAGCCGCAGTACCAGATGGAAGCCCGCATGAAATACGGCGTGGACGATTACCTGCTCAAGCCTTTCCAGCCGGACGACCTCAAGCGGCGCGTCCGGAGCGTCCTGGGGCTTTCCTGACTTCGCAGCTGCCTTCTCCGACAACGTTTCGCCCGGGTGGCCGCTTGCGGCCGCACCGCGGCCTTGCCCATGGCCATCCATTCGATTCCACAAGGAGGAAGGTATGAAGACAGTGGGGATCCTGCTTTCCGGGTGCGGCGTGTATGACGGGTCGGAAATCCATGAAGCCGTGCTGACGGCCCTGGCCGTGGACCGGCAGGGTGCGAAGGCGCACTTCATCGCGCCGGACAGGGAGCAGACCGAGGTGGTGAACCATCTGGACGGGTCCAAGGAGCCCCGGGGGCGTAACATTCTGCGGGAAGCGGCCAGGATTGCGCGGGGGGCCATCACAGCCTTGGATCGGCTGGATGCCGCCGCCATCGACGCACTCATCCTGCCGGGCGGCTACGGCGCCGCGAAAAACCTTTCCGATTTCGCTTTCCGGGGAGCCGACTGCCAGGTGGACGGGGCGGTGGCTCGCCTCGTGCTGGAAATACATCGAGCCGGGAAGCCCGTCTGCGCTTTCTGCATCGCACCGGCCGTGCTGTCGAAAATTTTCGGTGCGGCCGGTCTGCCGGTACGCCTGACCATTGGACAGGACAAGGAAACGGCGGCCGCGGTGGAGCGCATGGGCTGCCGCCACGTGCCCTGCCCGGCCGACGAGTGCGTCGTGGACGAGGAGAACCGGGTGGTCTCCGCACCTGCCTACATGGCCACCGAAAGTATCGCGGAAGCAGCGGAGGGGATTTCTAAGGCGGTGGAGCAGACGCTGCGGCTGGCGGGAATGTCGGTCGGCTAGGCGCCGGGCAGGGTTGACAGACCAAAAAACTGGGCTCGCCGGCCGTCGCCGGCCCCGGGTTGGTGATTTCCTCGCGGGGCTGGCCTGATGCCGGCGGTCCGGACGGTTCCAGCCAGCCGGCAGGGATCGGGTTCCTCCCCGGCGGGCTTCCCCGCCGGGGAGGAACGAACGCTCAGAACCCGGGGTCCGCGACCTTCTTCGTTTCCCACTGCCCGTACTTGCCGAGCAGCGGCAGGATCTCGGCGGCTTTCCCGATCACCACGAGGACGAAATCCTTGTCCGGCGCCAACCGGGCGGCCACCTGCGAGGCTTCGCTTTCCTGCGTCTTCGCGACGGAGGCCAGGAAATTGTCGTAGTAGTCCCAGCCCTTGTTTTCATAATACAGCCTGGCGTAGGTTTCGGCCTTCTTGCGGCCCGATTCGAACTCGAGGGGCAGCTGGCCGCGGATGTAGTTGCGTGCCGCCTTCACCTCTTCGGCGGGCAGCCCACCCGTTTTCGCCTTGCGGCAGAGGTCGAGGACGATGTCCAGCATCTCCACGATCCGCTTGCCGTTGGTATCGGAGTTGACCACCACCAGGCCGCCGGTCTTCCAGGACGGAAGATTGCTGTAGGCCCCGTAGGTGAGGCCCCGCTTGATGCGGAGTTCGGAGTTGAGCCAGGAGGTGAAGCGGTCGCCGAAGATCGTATTGAAGACGTTGGCGGCCGGTTCGGCCGGATCGCCGAACGCCAGGCCGGGCGCGCCGAGATAGAAGAAGCACTGGTCGAGGTCGGGAGAGTCCACGAACAGCAGCCGCTTGCCCTGGACAGCCGGGAGCGGCGGCAGGACAGCCGGGGCGGCCGGCGCCGACGGTTTTTCCCAGTTGCCGAAAACCTTGTTCACTTCGGCTTTCAGTTGTTCGGCGGAGATGTCGCCCACCACGGAAAGGATGACGTTGTCAGGGCGGAAATGCTTTTGGAAAAATGCTTTGGCATCTGCTGCGGTTAGGGCTGCCAGGGATTTGTCCGTGCCCAGGTCGCTTCGGCCGAGGGGGTGAGCGCCAAAATAGTATTTATAAAAATACAACGAAATTGCTTGCCCGGGCTCGTCCTTGATGGCCTTGAGCTGTTCCTTGCGGCGGGAACGTTCTCGGTCGAACTCTTCCGGCGCCACGGCCGGGGTCCGGAGCGCGTCGCCGGCGATCTGCAGGAGGGCGGGCAGGTGCTCCCGGAGGCAAACGCCGTTCAACTCAGCGGTCTCTTCCTCGGAATCTGTCTGCAGAAAAGCGCCCATGGTGTCGATTTCTTCGGACACCTGCTCGGCGGAGCGGGTTCCGCACCCCTTCAGGAGCAGTTCGGCGGTCAGGTCGGCCAGGCCTTCCTTCCCTTCGGTTTCGGCGACCTTGCCGGCGCCGCGGACAACGAACTGGAAGCTGACGATGGGTGTGACGGTGTCCTGGTGATGGATGACCGTGAGGCCGTTCGGCAGGGTGTATACCTCCGGCTTGGGCAGGCGGAAGTCGCCGGCCGGGGCGAAGGCCGTCAGGGCGGCCAGCAACAGCAACATATGCAAGACGATCACTTTCTTCATCGGTTTTCCTCCCTGGGGACCAGCGTGCCCACGCTCATGTTGTCGGTGGTCAGGTAAGTTTGCACGACCTGGCGGATATATTCCGGCGTCAGCTTTTCAAACCGCTCGGCCTGGGTGAACATGGTTTTCCAGTCGCCATAGATGACCTCGGCCTTGCCCAGGCCGTTGGCAATGCCGCCGTTGGTCTGGAGCCCGGCGAACAGCTTGAAGCGGGCCTTGTTGACGGCCTTGCGCACTTCCTGCTCCGTCACGCCTTCCTTCCGGATGAGCTCGATTTCCTCCAGAATCTGCTTTTCGATGGTGGCCAGGTCGGCGCCGGGCTTGGGCTGGACGAAGATCTGGAAGAGGTTCGGGTCGATGGTCTCGGCGTTGCCGCCCCCGACGCCCAGGACCGTCTGCTCTTTTCGCACCAGGCGCTTGTAGAGACGGCTGCTCTCGCCGCCCAGGAGGATGGTTTCCAGGGCGTCCAGCGCGCTGTTCTCCCGGGCCGTGCAGGCGACGCCGTGGAAGGCCAGGGCCAGGAGGGGCGCCTGCGCCTCCTTGTTGATCACCACGCGCTTGGTGCCGCTCTGCTTCGGCTCCACGGTGGTCACGGGCGGCGGGGGCGTCTGGCTGGACAGCGGGCCGAAGTACTTGCGGATCAGTTCCAGAGTCGGGGCCGGCTCGAAATCGCCCACGACGACGAGCACGGCGTTGTTGGGGGCGTAGTAGGTCTTGTAGTAGGCCACGACATCGTCCCGCTTCCAGTTCAGGATGTCGCTCATCCAGCCGATGACTCCCCAGTGGTACGGGTGGGCCATGATGGCCGTGGCGTTCAACTGTTCGCTCAGGGTGGCCATGTTGTCGCTGTCGGTGGTGCGACGGCGCTCTGAGGCGATGACGCCCCGCTCGGATTCGAACACCTCGGGGGCGAAAAGCAGGTCCTGCATGCGGTCGGCTTCCTGCCGGACCATGGCTTCCATGGCGTCGGGCGGGAACCAGTCGGTGTAGGCGGTCATGTCGTTGCCCGTGTAGGCGTTGTTCGAGCCGCCGAGGCCTTCCATGATGCGGTCGAATTCGCCGGGCGGGACCGACTTCGAGCCGTTGAACATCATGTGCTCGATGAAGTGGGAGACCCCGGTGATCCCGACCCGCTCGTTCCGCGAGCCGACGCGGAAGAACGTGTAGAAGGCCACCGAGGGGATCCCGTGGCGCGGCAGCAGGAGAACTTTCAGGCCGTTGTCCAGTTTCGTTTCCTGGATGTCCTGGGGGGCCAGCCCGAAGGCCGCCCCGGCCAGCACGGCCAGCAGGGCGATGGCGGCAGCGAGACGAAAATGTGTTTTCATGAGTCTCCCTAAAAAAATGAAATCAGGGTGGTTTCTTTCCTGCCGCGAGCGAGTCTGGCGAACCGGGGCAGGGCAACGGGAGATGGTAATACAATCCGCCCGTCTGCGCACCGTTTTACGCAGAACATCCCCCGGCGATTCAGAGAAAATGTTGTTTGGGCCGACGATTCCGCCCGCGGTGCGAAGGGATCGGTCCGCCGGGAACCGGCCCGGGGCGAATGTCATTTCCGTGCGATTCCCGTTTCCCTTTTTGCATGCTAAAATGACCATCAACTGAAAGTGCTTTTCAAGGCTGTCGGATCAGATCGCAAGGGAGGTTGACGTATGTGGGAGATCAAGGCGACCGTGCCGGAGGTCAAATCGGCCATTCTCGACCACCTGGCCACGATGCAGGCGGCCCGTCCGGAGACGGCCACGCTCAATGACTATTACCAGGCCATTTCCTACGCGGTGCGGGACCTGATGATGCGCTGCTGGACGGGCAACCTGGGGAAATGGCTGCACCGTCACCCCAAGACCATGGCCTACCTTTCCGCCGAGTACCTCCTCGGGCCGCAACTGGGGAACAACCTGCTCAGCCTCGGCCTGCTGGACCTGGTGCGGGAGTCCCTGGCCGGTTTCCAGGCGCGGGGGCGGAACGTCACCCTCGAGCAGGTCCTGGCCCAGGAAGAGGAGCCCGGCCTGGGGAACGGGGGGCTGGGCCGCCTGGCGGCCTGCTTCCTGGAGTCGGCGGCCTCCCTCGGCGTGCCGGCCATGGGCTACGGAATCCGTTACGAGTTCGGCATTTTCCGGCAGGAAATCACGGACGGCTGGCAGGAACCCATCACGGACAAGTGGCTGCACCTGGGCTTCCCCTGGGAGATTCCCCGCCCCGAGAAGAGCTACGACGTCCGCTTCAGCGGCTACTCCGAGTGGTACCGTGATCCGGACGGTGAGACCCGGGTGCGGTGGAAGCCGGACCACGTGGTGAAGGGCACCGCCTACGACGTCATGTTCCCCGGCTACCGCAACGGGGTGACCAGCGTCCTGCGCCTGTTCAAGGCGGAGGCCACCGAGTCCTTCGACTTCCGGGCCTTCAACGTCGGCGACTACTACGGCGCCGTCCACGAGAAGATGGTGTCGGAGAACATCACCAAGGTCCTCTACCCGAACGACGAACCCCAGGCGGGGAAGCTGCTGCGCCTGCAGCAGCAGTACTTTTTGGTGTCGTGCGCCCTACAGGACGTGCTGCAGAACTTCTTCGCCGTGGAGACGGACATCGGCCGCCTGCCCGAACGGTTCGCCCTCCAGCTCAACGACACGCACCCCGCCGTGGCCGTGGCCGAGCTGATGAGGCTGCTCCTGGACGAGTACGACATCGAGTGGGAGAGGGCCTGGGACGTCACCGGCCGCACCTTCTCCTACACGAACCACACGCTGCTGCCGGAGGCGCTGGAGAAGTGGTCCGTCGGCCTCTTCGGCAAGCTGCTCCCCCGGCACCTGGAGATCGTCTACGAGATCAACCGGAGGTTCCTCGCTTTCGCCCGCACGGCTTTCCCGAACGACGTGAACATGATTCGCCGGCTTTCCCTCATCGACGAGGCCGGCGAGCGGTACGTCCGCATGGCCAACCTGGCCGCGGTGGGCAGCCACGCCGTCAACGGGGTGGCCCGTCTGCACACGGAGCTGCTCCAGAAGACGGTCCTGGGCGATTTCCACGCCCTCTGGCCGGAGCGGTTCCACAACGTCACCAACGGGGTCACGCCCCGGCGCTTCCTGCTCCTGGCCAACCCGGGCCTGGCCGGCCTGATCACCGAGGCGGTGGGGGCAGGGTGGGAAAAGGACCTCGACCGGCTGGAGGGCCTGGTCCCCTTTGCCGAGGACGCGGCTTTCCTGGAAAAATGGCGCCGGGTGAAGGTCGCCAACAAGGGCCGCCTGGCCCACGCCATCGCGGCCCGGACGGGGATCGTCGCCGACCCGGAATCGCTTTTCGACGTCCAGGCCAAGCGCATCCACGAATACAAGCGGCAGCACCTCAACCTCCTGTACGTCATTTCCCTGTTCAACCGCATCCGGCGCGGCGAGACCGACGGCCTGGTCCCGCGGACGGTGGTGTTCGGGGGCAAGGCCGCGCCGGGCTACCACCTGGCCCAGCTCGTCATCAAGCTGGTCCACTCCGTGGCCGAGGTCGTGCACAACGCCCCCGAAACGGGCGGGCTGCTGCGGATCGTCTTCTTCCCCGACTTCAACGTGAAGAACTCCGAGCTCATCTACCCCGCCGCCGACCTGTCGGAGCAGATCTCCACGGCCGGGAAGGAGGCCTCGGGGACGGGCAACATGAAGTTCGCCCTCAACGGGGCGCTGACCATCGGCACCCTGGACGGCGCCAACATCGAGATCCGCGAGGCGGTGGGCGAGGAGAACTTCTTCCTCTTCGGCATGGACGCGGAGCAGGTCGGGGCGGCCCGGCAGTCCGGCTACCGGCCGGCGGGTTGCCTGGAGGTGGAGCCCGGGCTGCACGAGGCTATCGACCAGATCGCCTCCGGCTACTTCTCGGGCGGCGACCGCAACATATTCCGCCCGCTGGTGGACTCCCTCCTCTTCCACGACGAGTACATGGTGCTGGCCGATTTTCATTCCTACGCGGAGGCACAGGGGCGAGTCGCCGGCCTGTGGAGCGACCCGGCGGCCTGGACCCGGAAAGCCGTGCTCAACGTGGCCCGGATGGGGCAGTTCTCCTCGGACCGGGCCGTCCTGGAATACTGCCGGGACATCTGGGGGATCGCTCCCGTGACCCGGTAGCTTCTGGCTGCCCAAGGAGGGGCGATGAAACTGAAGGTGATCGATTCCCAGCTGTGCGTCGGCTGCCAGCTCTGCATGTTTGCCTGCTCCCGGCGGGGCGGGGAGGCCGGGCTGTCCAACTCCTGCATCGGCGTCAAGTCGGCGGGGGGGATGTCCAAGGGCTTCCAGGTGGTGGTGTGCCGAAGCTGCGCCGACCCGCCCTGCGTGCGGGCCTGCCCGGTGGACGCCCTTTCCGCCCGGCCGGGCGGTGGCGTCCGGCTGAAGGCCGAGCGCTGCATCGGCTGCGGGGCCTGCCGCCAGGCCTGCATCATCGGGGCCGTCTTCTGGAACGCCGAGAAACAGAAGCCCCTGATCTGCGTCCAGTGCGGGACGTGCGCGAAGTACTGCCCGCACGCCGTCCTGGCGCTGGAGAAAGAGGTAAAGCGGGAGGAGGTGGGCGCATGAGCGTGGCCTATTCCAGCCGGGTGCTCTATGTGGATCTTTCCCGCAAGTCCTGCACCGTCCGGGAACGCCCCGACCTGTTCGGGAAGTGGCTGGGCGGGGCCGGGGCGGCCATCGCCCTGCTCGAGGAGGAGTGTCCCGCCGGCGTCGACCCGCTGGCCCCGGAGGCGCCGGTGGTCTTCGCCGTGGGGCCGCTGACCGGGGTCTTCCCCCTGGCCTCCAAGGCCGTGGCCATGTTCAAGTCGCCGCTCACCGGCTACCTCGGGGAAAGCCACGCCGGGGGGCGCAGCGCCCAGTCCATCCGCATGGCCGGCTACGGCGCCATCGTCATCAGCGGGGCCAGCAGCCTGCCGGTCTACCTGGCCGTCCACGGCGACAAGGTCCACTTCCGCGACGCCTCCACCCTCTGGGGGATGCGCAGCCTGTTCACGGTGGGCAGCATCGTCCGCGAGAAGGAGCCGGGGGAGGGGTCCCGCACCATCATGCGCATCGGCCGGGGCGGCGAGAACGGCGTGGCCTTCGCCTCGGTGACCTCGGAAACCTACCGGCACTTCGGCCGACTGGGGCTGGGCGCCGTCCTGGGCAGCAAGAAGGTCAAGGCCCTGGTGGTGTCGGGCGAGCGCTCCATCCCCGTGGCCGACCGGGCCGCGTACCGGAAGGTGTACGACGCCATCTACTCCGCGGCGGTGGACTCGCCGGTGATGAAGAAGTACCACCACCTGGGCACGGCCGGGAACGTCATGACCATGCAGGCCATGGGCGCCCTGCCCACCCGCAACCTGACGGCGGGCACTTTCGAGGCGGCGGAGGCGCTGTCCGGCGAGTCCTTGGCCGCGAAAAACCTGGGCCGGCGCCTGGCCTGCGCCCACTGCCCCGTGGGCTGCGTCCACATCGCGGCGGTGCGGGAGCCCTACGAGCACGAGCCGTACTTCTACAAGACCACCATGGTGGGCTACGACTGGGAGCTGATCTACGCCCTGGGGTCGGACCTGGGCATCGCCGACCCGGAAGGCATGCTGCTGCTCATGGACGCCGTGGAGAAGGGGGGCATCGACTCCATCTCCACGGGGGTGTGCCTGGCCTGGGCGACGGAGGCGCTGTCGCGCGGCGTGCTGAACGAGGGCCAGACGGTCCTCCCCCTGGCCTGGGGCGACTGGAAGACCTACATCAAGGCGGTGGACCTGATCATCAACCAGCCCAACGACTTCTACCGCGACCTGGCCCGCGGTGTGGCCCACGCTTCCGCCGTGTACGGGGGGCAGGAGTACGCCCTGGCCTTCGGCGGGCTGGAGATGCCCGGCTACCCCACCGGGCCGGCCTCGTACCTGGGCCTGCTGACCTCCGCCCGGCACAGCCACCTCTGCAGCGCTGGCTACAGCCTCGACGACGCCATGCTGCGGAAAGGGACCCACATGACGCCCGCGGAGATCGTCGACAGCCTGGTCAAGGAGGAGAGCTGGCGGCAGGTGCTGACGAGCCTGTGCATCTGCCTGTTCGCCCGCGGGGTGTACACGCCCGACATCGTGCGGCAGGCCCTGGCCGTGGCCGGGTTCGATCTCGACGACGCGGCCATCGTCCGCCAGGGCCAGGAGATCCTCGGGCGCAAGACGGCCTTCAAGCTGCGCGAGGGCTTCCGTTTCGAGAACCTCCGCCTGCCCGGGCGGACCCTGGAGCACAAGGCGCCGGCCATGCCTTTCGACCGCGCCTTCATCGAGCAGGGGGTGGCCCTGGCCAGGGAGAAGCTAACCGCCCTGGCCGGCGTCCCCGCCTGAGGAACAATTCTCTCACGGGGGCGCAGGGGCACGGGGGGCAGACGGTCCGCGGACTCAAATGGCTCCGGGAGGGGAAATACCGGCCGGCCGTGCCTCCGTGCCCCCGTGAGAGAACCGGTCCCTGTTCCCCGGCGCGCCGAAGGCGAGCGATCCCTGAGCCCGGGCCGCAGGCCCGGGGGCGGGCAGTCGTATGCTGATCCCGGCGGCCTGACAGGCCGCCATCCACCACGGAGGCCGGAAAAGAGGGGATCGTCAATCCCAAACGTATTTTTCGTCATAGGTTACATGGTAGCGTTCCAGCAGGAGGCGGAACTCGTCCTGGAATGAACACGTGTGGTGATGCCGACCCTGGTTTCGTATGTACTCGATCACCCGGGCCGCACAGGATTCACTGACGGAGAAGGCCCCGTACCCGGCTTGCCAGCGGAATTCCCGGAAAATCGGCCCGCGGGCCTTGATCC
>CAYTBK010000085.1:0-17450 GCA_964436005.1 uncultured Acidobacteriota bacterium | reverse complement strand
CGGAGGGGCCGAATGGCAATCCGGACCCGGTGGCCTCGGCCCGAGACGTGCGCGAAACCTTCGCCCGCATGGCCATGAATGACGAGGAGACCGTCGCGCTCGTGGCGGGCGGCCACACCTTCGGCAAATGCCACGGCGCGGGCGACGCCGCGCATGTCGGTCCCGAGCCCGAGGCCGCCCCCATCGAGCAGCAGGGCCTGGGCTGGAAGAGCGGCTTTCGGAGCGGCAAGGGCGGCGACGCCATCAGCAGCGGCCTCGAGGGCGCCTGGAAACCGAACCCCACCCGCTGGGATGCCGGCTACCTGAAGGTGCTGTTCAAATACGAGTGGGAGCTCGTCAAGAGCCCGGCCGGCGCGCAGCAATGGCTGGCCAGGGACGTGGAGGAAGAGGACCTGGTGGTGGACGCGCACGATCCGTCCCAGAAGCGTCGGCCCATGATGACCACCGCCGACCTGGCGCTCAAGTTCGATCCGGTCTACGCCAGGATCGCGCGGCGCTACCTGGAGAACCCAGCGGAGTTTGCGGACGCCTTCGCCCGCGCCTGGTTCAAGCTCACGCATCGCGACATGGGCCCGCGGACGCGCTATCTCGGCCCGGAGGTCCCGGCCGAGGAACTCATCTGGCAGGACCCTATCCCGGCCGTCGACCACCCCCTGATCGACGCAGCGGACATCGCCGCCCTCAAGACCAGAATCCTGGCCGTGGGGCTGTCTGTCGCGGAACTGGTTTCCACCGCCTGGGCCTCGGCCGCGACGTTCCGCGGCTCGGACAAGCGCGGCGGCGCCAACGGCGCCCGCATCCGCCTGGCGCCGCAGAAGGATTGGGAGGTCAATCAGCCGGCCCAACTGGCCAAGGTCCTCAAGGCCCTGGAAGGAATCCAGGCCGACTTCAACCGTGCAGCCGCGGGCGGCAAGCGGGTTTCGCTGGCCGATCTGGTCGTGCTGGGCGGTTGCGCCGCCATCGAGCAGGCGGCCCGGAACGCCGGCCACCCGCTGACGGCGCCCTTCACCCCGGGACGCATGGACGCCTCGCCCGAGCAGACCGACGCGGCCTCCTTCGCCGTGCTCGAACCGGTCGCGGACGGGTTCCGCAACTACCTCCAGAAGAAATTCTCGGTGACGGCCGAGGAACTGCTGGTGGACCGGGCGCAACTGCTGACGCTCACCGCGCCGGAGATGACCGTGCTCGTCGGCGGCCTGCGGGTGCTGGGGACCAACTTCGGGCAGACCGCGCACGGCGTCTTCACCGAACGCCCCGAGGCGCTGACCAACGACTTCTTCCTGAACCTGCTCGACATGGGCACCGAATGGAAGGCGCTCTCCGCCGACGGGGACGTTTTCGAGGGTCGCGACCGCAAGACGGGCGAGCGGAAGTGGACCGCCACGCGCGTCGACCTGATCTTTGGGGCCAACTCCCAACTCCGGGCCCTGGCCGAGGTCTACGCCTGCGCCGATTCCGCGGAGAAGTTCCGGCAGGATTTCGTGGCGGCCTGGGACAAAGTCATGAACCTGGACCGGTTCGACCTTGCCAATGCGTAGCGGCCAGCTTTCTCGGGATGCGGACAGGAGCCTGGCCAGGCCCCAGGCCCATTTGATCGACAGGGAATGAGTGCGGGGAGACCGTCCCGGGAAGCGGGACGGCCTCCCCGCTATCTGTGGACAATGTTCGACACGAAGCTGCCGCTCGGGTGCCAGAATTTTCATTTTTCGTAGGAAATCCTTGTCCATCGACCGTCCGGCCGTCGGCCGCCTGTGTCCCGCGGGGAATCGACCGCCCGGCCGGAATGGGTCTTCGCTCCAGCGACAGCCGTTGATGCCCTCCGGGCAACTGCAGGCGGGAGCGACGGTCCCGGCTACGGACATCCATAGCTCTCCGGGAAAAAGATCGGGCCTTCCCTTCGTGCCTATCGTGAGCTTCGTGTTGCCGATCGACCACGAAAGCACGAATCGCCCCGCATCGCGGGGCTCCGGGGCACTGGGCGCGCTGTTCCCAGGGCTCGGGCGCGACGCCCTCGCCTGGGCTACAGGCCAATCGCCCACTGCGTGGGCTCGGCATCGCGCCCGGAAGTTGGGTGCCAGGATGATCGCAGCGCCTATTCGCGGAACGTGTTCGTGTCGCGCGGGCCCTACCCTTATAGCGAGCGGGTCGGAAAATTTCCGAAAGCCGGAAGGCCCGCCCTTCACCGAAGGGAGAAAGCCTGGAGGGCGAGGGGGATCAGGGCGCCTGAGTCGACGGCGTCCAAAACAACCAGTCCCTCCGTGGTGGCGAAGGCCAGGGCTGCCGTCGGGGCGCGGTCCTCTTCCCGCTCCACTGCCAGGGCCGCGGAGATCCAGGCGAGGAAAATGTCGCCGATGCGCCGGGCGACGGCTCGGCAGGGCTCGTCCCCGCCCGCCGATGCCGCCGCCAGTTCCAGCCAGAGCCGCAGGTAGGGGCGGACCTGCGGGTCGTGCAGCATGCCGGCGAGGCGCGGCAGGAGGGTTCCGAGGGGCACCGGTTCCGGCCGGACATGGTCCAGAATCGCCAGCAGCCGCTCCGCAAGCCGCGTCAGAGTGGCGGACATCAGTTCATCCTTGTCGGCAAAGTAGTGGAGCAGCATCCGGTCGCTGGTGCCTGCCGACGCCGCCAGCGGGCGCAGACTGGCCCCCTTCAGGCCGTGGAGGAGGAGGTGATCGGCCATCTTCTCGACGAGGTCCCGTTTGCGGGTTTCCGTTTTTTTCACCGGGATTGATTTCCCCCTTGCAAAAAAATGTAGCGACTGCTACAGTGAAAAATGTAGCGCGCGTTACATTAATATTCCACTGGGAGGCCGTGATGGCAAGAGAAAAAAACGTATCAGCGGAAGTTGGCGGAAACATTGGAAAATGTTTCCTTTTGGGAACGGGAAAACGATGGATCCTCGTCCTGGTGCTGTTCCCGTTTTCCGTACTGAGCGCCGTGGCCCTGTGGCGCCACGGGTACTGGAGGATTTTCGAGCCCCACTTCCGGAGTTACGGCGCCGCCCAGGTGCTCATGGACCTGAGCATCGCCCTGGGCCTGGTGCTGGCCTGGATGTGGGCCGACGCGCGGAAGGAAAAGCGTTCCTTCTGGCCCTGGGCTCTGCTCACGCTGGCCGCCGGGTCCTTTGGCCCGCTCCTGTATCTTCTGTTCCGCCGGCCGGAAAGGCAGGAGAACGCATGAGTACCTCCGGAACGGGCGACGGAGGCGGGATCCGGCCTTTCCCCGATCATCTTTCCCGGGTGTTCAGAACCCGTGTCGAACGCATTTCCGGAGCCCGCGCAGCGGGCGATTGGCCCGTAGCCCAGGGTGAAGGGCGCTTCGCCCGAGCCCTGGGAAGGTGGGCGCATGATGGCCCGGGAGCCCTCGCCGAGGGCGACTCCAGTTTTTCCAGGACGGTGCCGAACTCGGCGTTGACGATCCGGCCCAGGTAAGGGAACAGGCGCGAGCGAAGCGTGGGGGAGAGAAAACAGGCTTTTCCTTGGTCGAAAAATCGATGGGGAGGATGATTTTGCTGGATGCGTGGGAGGTAGACTGCTCCTTTGGGTCGAATCGCCCCGCGGAGCGAGGCTCCGGGGCGGTGGGCGCGCTTTTCCCAGGGCTCGGGCGTATCGTGTTCCAAATACCTCTCCCCGCGCGGGTTGGGCCGGTCGCGGCCCGGCAGGCCGCCCGGGCGATTCCGGACTCCCCTGTCCCTGGCCTGCGGTCTGGGCTCAGGGATACGGTGCCGTTGGCGCCGCTTCGTGCTTCGTAATCAATCGGTAACACACAGATACCGACGGCCGCGAAGGGCAGACCTTGCCTTTTGCCCATCAGGCCTGGACGTCCTCGCCAGCCTTTTGCCCGGAGGGCATGGATGTCCATAGCCCGAACGTTTTCCCCGCTGTATCCTTGCTTGGCCGTAGGGCATCAATTCCTTACAAAACAGAAAATTATAACGATACGCCATCTGGAGGGAATCCATAGCCATCGGGATCGCACCGGTCGGGCGGTTGATTCCTTACGGGAAACGGGCCGGGCGGCCGTTCCGCGTTCCGTGCTGTCGCGCCAATCCGAGGGCCAGGAGTGCGGCGCGCAGCTTCGCGGAGCGCCGCTTTTTCCGCGCCGCACAGCCTTGCGGAGCGGTGCGGCCGAAGCGCGGTGAACACGTCTCCGCGTTCGGCGCTCCGGAAGCCTGCGCGCCTGGCGAAAGCGGCGCTCCGGCAGCCTCTGCGCCGCACTCAAGGGGCAGCGCCGGCGATTTACCGCGATCCTCCGGGGATGCGGAAGCCGCGCCCATGGGCGGTTGCCGAAAGAGGCGTCTCGAGGACTCGCCGCCGCACTCCACGGCCTTCGGCCGCACGCCCGATAAGGGCCGGGCAGGGCGCGGGCGGGCGGCGGGGTGTCAAACGGCCGCGGCGGACCGGGCCTGCAGGGCGCGAAGCACCGCCAAAGCTTCCTCGGCCCGGTCCAGGGGGACGAACAGGTGGTCGTGGTGCCAGGCCGACATGGCGTTGCAGCTGATCCCGGCCCCGGCCAGCGCGCCCGCGGCGGCGGCCAGGAAGCCCACGGCCGCGAGGTCGGAGTTGACCTGCAGGGTGAGGCAGGCGCAGGGAAACTCGCAGGGCCAGCCGAACTGTTCGGCCTCCTCCCGGCGCACGACCAGGGTGAGGCCTTCGGCTTCCCGGAAAAGCGCCGTCGGGCGGAAGCCCGGCGGGATTTCCGCTTCCTCCGGCGTGCAGTACACAAAGGTTCCCTCCACCCGCACGGGATCCATGAGCGCCAGCAACCGCGAGAGTTCCCGTTCGCCTGTGCGCATGGCTACTTCTTCGTTTCACTCATTTTGCGTCCGTGGAGAGTGCAGACGAAGACGATTTTCCCCTCCTCCTTCCCCATGGCGATCTCTCCGCCCGCCGAGCAGGTCAGGTCTTTGGCGGGGGCATAGGCGGCCTTGAGTTCGTCGAGGGTTTCGGGATCGCGGCCCCTGTCGCTGCGAAACTCCTCCACAAAACGGCCCAGCAGGCTTCGCGAGAGGGAGCAGCCGGGAAGGGTGATGCGGAGCTCCTCCTCGCTGGGGGCGGCCGGGGAGCACCCGGCCTGTGACAGGAGCCCTGCGGTCAGCATGAGCAGCAGGCCGCTCAGACAAAACCAGGACGAAACATTGAGTTTCCTTGCGGTTGGCGCCATGCGTGTTCCCCCGGCAAGCTGTCTGGCCCCGGTGGGAAACCGGGGTCGAAAAGTGATCATACCACTCCGGCAGGCGTGCGTAAATCGCTTCGGTTTCAACCTCTCCCCGGAAAAGCCGACGGAGACAGGGTCGGCAGGAAGCGCGGGGGCCGGCGGGCCCGGGTCAGCGTCTCGAAGGAGAAGGCCAGGTTCAGCAGCGTCTTCTCGGAGAACGCCGTCCCGAAGAAGGATAGCCCCACGGGCAGCCCGGACACGTAGCCGGCCGGCACTGTGACGTGCGGGTAGCCGGCCACGGCGGCCGGCGAGGTGCAGCCGCCCATGAAATGGTCGCCGTTCACATGGTCGATGGGCCAGGCCGGCCCGCCCGTGGGCGCCACCAGGGCCTGCAGGGAATGCTTGCGGAGCGCCGCGTCGATGCCCCCCGCCCGCGACAGCCGCCGGCACTTGCCCAGGGCGGCCCGGTAGGCCGCCGAAGTCAGGGGGCCTTTGGCCTGGGCTTTGCCGAAGAGGTCCTGGCCGAAGAAGGGCATCTCCGCCTCCCGGTGCCGCTCGTTGAAGGCGATGAGGTCCTCCAGGGTCCGGCAGGGGAGGCCGGGGCGCGTGGCCAGGTATTCGTTCAAGTCATGCTTGAATTCATACAGCAGGACTACGAGTTCCGCTTCGCCGTAGTCGTCGGCGTGGGGCACGTCGGCGGGGTCCACCAGCGTCGCCCCGGCCCGGCGCAGGGCGTCGAGGGCGGTTTCCATCAGGGCGTCCACCCCTTCGTGGAAGCCGAAGAAGTTCCTCGCCACGCCCAGCCGGGCTCCTTTCAGCGCGTCCGGGGCCAGGCCGTCGGCGAAGACGGGCGCCTTTTCGCCCGGAAAGCGCGCGGCGCCGGCGTCGCCGGGGTCGAAGCCGGCCAGGGCGTCCAGGAGCAGGGCGGCGTCGCGCACCGTCCGGGCCATGGGGCCGGCGGTGTCCTGGCTGTGGGAGATGGGCACGATGCCCGCGCGGCTGACCAGGCCCACGGTGGGCTTGAGCCCCACGACGCCGTTGACGGAGGAAGGGCAGGTGATGGAGCCGTCCGTTTCCGTGCCCACCGCCAGCGGCGCCAGGCCGGCGGCCACGGCCGCGCCCGAGCCGGAACTGGAGCCGCAGGGCGAGCGGTCCAGGGCGTAGGGGTTGCGGGTCTGGCCGCCGCGGGCGCTCCAGCCGCTAGAGGAGTGGCTGGAGCGGAAGTTGGCCCACTCGCTCAGGTTCGTCTTGCCCAGGACGACAACCCCGGCTTCGCGGAGGCGGCGCACCAGGAAGGCGTCGCGGGCCGCCGGGGCGTCGAGCAGGGCCAGCGAGCCGGCGGTGGTGCGCAGGGGGCCGGCGGTGTCGATGTTGTCCTTCAACAGCACGGGGATGCCGTGCAGGGGGCCCTTCACCCGGCCGGCACGGCGCTCGGCGTCGCACTGGCGGGCCTCTTCGCGGGCGGCGGGGTTGACCTCCACCACGGCGTTCAGGGCCGGGCCGCTCCGGTCCAGGGCTTCGATGCGCTTCAGCAACGACTCCACGATCTCCTCGGAGGACCACCGCTCCTGTTCGAGCCCCTGCCGGAGCTCGTCGACCCCTGTTTCGGCGAACTCCCCGCAGCTGTCCGGAGGCGTGGGCTGGCGGACGACCTGGAATCCAGGCCCCTCCTGGGCCCGGAGCAGGGCTCCGCCGGGCAGGGAGACGGTGGCCGCGGCCCCCGCCAGGCCGAGTTGCAGGAAGCGGCGACGGTCGATGGTGTCCATACCCATGATCCTCCTGGTTTGGTTCTGTCGGCTGGCGGCGCGCCGGCCGCTGGTGGTAACGCCTTCCCATTCTATCCCAGTTTCCCGGCCGGGGGGCGCATTTCGGGTTCGTGCGGGAAACGCCCTTTTCTATCGGCAGACCATGGCGCACCCGGCCGGGCTTGTGCTATAGTGTGGACCATTGCAGCAAAATTCTGGTGAATAGGGAGGAAAGTCCATGCGCTCCACCTTTGTGCTTCTCGTCGTGCTTTCCCTGCTGGCCCTGGTTTCCTGCGGCAAGGGCGACCAGGGGGGCGAGACCCCCGGTTCCCCCACGGCGGCCGCCACGCCCGCCGCCACGCCCGCCGCGCCCCAGCTCGCCTCGCCCACCGCCGGGCCGCCCTGGGTGAAGGAGCTGCCCGGCCGCGCCGTGTCCGCCAAGGCCGGCGACGTCGTCTGGGCCACCGTGCCCAAGCCGGACGACGAAATGATCGAGTGGTTCGGCCCCTGCAAGGTGGACAGCGTCTCCGCCGCCGGCACCGCCACCCTGAAGGGGGAAATGGACAAGGCCTACCCCGACGTGCCGGGCGCCCTGATCCTGCCTGCTCCTCCCCCGCCTGCCTTCCAGGCCGGCGACATCGTCACCCTGGTCCTCTTCGGCATGCCCAAGGTGGGCGTGGTGACCGCGCTGGAGGGCGGCAAGGCGAAGGTGAAGTACAACTGGGTCAGCAGCACCAAGGACGAGGTGGTCGACGCCGTGACGGCGCTCGTGCCGGGCAAGGAAGCCCTGTCGTGGGTGCTCTACCAGGGCGAGGGGATGGTGACTTCCAAATACAAGGGGATCGTGGTGGCCGTGGAGGGCGCCAAGACCTGGGTCCTGGCCATGAGCGGGCACATCGTGGTGAAGGCCTCGCAGGAGGTCTGGCCCCTGGCCCTGGCCAAGGACTACACCGTCGGCCAGAAGGTGTTCGTCAACTACCCGTGCTACGTGGAGGCCACCGTCAAGAAGGTGCTGGAACCGGGGTTCCGCTACCAGGTGGAATTGAAGAACGCCGCCGGGAAGACCGAAACCAAGGCGTACACCTTCGACGACATCGTCGCCACGATGTAGGCGACCCTCACCACCAAGACACAGAGACACAGATTGATAGAATAGTTTAATGGCAATGTTTGCAATGGAATGAACTGCTTTCGCGCGTTTGTGTCTTGGTGGTTTCTCTTCCGATTTTTTCTTCCTGTTCGCAAAATAATTCTTGACATCCGGAAAATGATCGGTCCTAATGGGCCTTCCGATGGAGGAGCGACCCCCATCAGTACCGCCGGGGAGGTTTGTGGGACCCTGGATCCGGCGCGAAAGGGGAGGGCCGCCGAAGGGCCGGTGAGACCACCATACCCGTGCCTTGGACGCAGCGGCTAAATCCCTGCGGCTGTCGTGCCGAATCTGAACGGCACGAAGCGCCAACGGTGTCTGGGGTGCCCTGTCCCGTGCAGCCCATTCCTGTCGGCCCGTCGGGCGGGGAATCCGGGCGTGATCCTGAAAACAAGCAATCTGCCGCCGAACGATACGCCAGTGGACTGGCTGCTCAGCCTGTGCGCCCGGCCGTCGCCTTCCGGGGAGGAAGGCGCCCTGCGGCCCGCGCTGCTGCCCCTCCTGGAAGCCCTGGGGGCGGAGGTCCGCGAGCAGGCCCCGGTGCCGGGGCGGTTCAGCGTCCTGGCCGTGTGGGGCCGACCCCGGCTCCTCTTCACCACCCACCTCGACACCGTGCCGGGCTTCCGGCCCCCGCGCCTGGAAAACGGGCGCCTCTACGGCCGCGGCGCCTGCGACGCCAAGGGGCAGATCGTGGCCCAACTGGGGGCCGTCCGCCGGCTGCTGGACGAAGGCGTGACGGACCTGGCCTGGCTGGGCCTGGCCGGCGAGGAGACCGACAGCCTGGGCGCCCGGTCCGCGGCCGGGTTCCTGGCCTCGCTGCCGGGACTGGCGGCCATCGTGGGCGGGGAACCCACGGACCTCCGCCTGGCCGCGGGGCAGCGCGGCACCGTGCACCTGCGCCTGGCCAGCCGGGGGCGCGCGGCCCACTCGGCCACCCCCGAGCGCGGCGAAAACGCTTTGTGGGCCCTGCTGGAGGCCCTGGACCGGGTCCGCCGGCTGCCGGCCGCCCGGCACGCCCGTTTGGGCGAGGAATCCTGGAACCTGGGACGGCTGGAAGGCGGCGAGGCGCCCAACGTAGTGCCGGCCGCGGCGTCGGCCGACCTGTGGGTCCGCACCGTCCCCGGCTCGACCTTCGTGGCGGAGGTCCTCCGCCTCCTCCCTCCGGCGGTGGAGGCCCGCGTCCTCCTGCAGGAGGACCCCGCGGTTTTCCCCCCGGTGCCCGGCTTTCCCGCCGCCGCCATCCCCTTCGGCAGCGACCTGCCCGCCCTGGCCGCGCTGGCCCCCGGGGCCGTCCCCGTGCTGGCCGGCCCCGGCCGCATCGAACAGTGCCACATCGAAGAAGAATCCATTGGACTCGAGGAACTGGAGCGGGGCATCCGGCTGAACCGCCGCCTGGCCCTGCATTTCCTCGGCCGTCCCACCAAACAGACCAATTCAAGAGGTGAAACATGCGCAAGCCCATCCCGGTAACCGTCCTCGGCGCCACCGGCACCGTCGGGCAGCGGTTCGTCCGCCGCCTGGCCGACCACCCGTTCTTCGTTCTCCAGCACCTGGCCGCCTCGGAGAAAAACGTGGGCAAACGGTACGACCAGGCCTGCGAGTGGCGCCTGGACGGCGCCCCGTACGCCGGCTTCGGCGGCCTGTTACTGGAGGCCGTCGACCCCGGCGCCTGCGCCGCCCCGGTGGTTTTCAGCGCCCTGGAGGCGTCGGTGGCCCGAGAGGTGGAACCCCTCTTCGCGGCCGCGGGATGCCTGGTCTTCTCCAACGCCTCGGCCTTCCGCATGGAGGCGGACGTGCCGCTGCTGGTGCCGGAGGTCAACCCCGGCCACCTGGCCCTGCTGTCCCGCCAGCGGCGGGAGCGTGGCTGGGCGGGCGGCATCGTCACCAACCCCAACTGCACCACCGCGGTGCTGGTCATGGCCCTGGCCCCGCTGCAGGCCGCCTTCGGCGTGGCGGCGGTCATGGTCACGTCCATGCAGGCCGTGAGCGGGGCGGGCTACCCCGGCGTCCCCAGCCTGGACATCCTCGGCAACGTCGTCCCCCACATCCCGGGGGAGGAGGAGAAGGTGGAGCAGGAAACGCCCAAACTGCTGGGTACGGGCGGCCCGGAGGGCGTTACTCCGGCGGACCTGGCCGTGTCGGCCCTGTGCCACCGCGTGCCGGTGCTCGACGGCCACACCGAGGCGGTGAGCGTGCGCCTGCGCAGCACGCCGTCCATGGACGAGGTGGCCGGGGTGCTGCGCGAGTGGCGGGCCCGGCCCCAGGACCTGCGGCTCCCCTCGGCCCCCCTGGCGCCCGTGCACGTCACGGACGCCGCCGACCGGCCCCAGGTCCGGCGGGACGTGGAGGCGGAAGGGGGCATGGCGGTCCACGTGGGCCGTCTGCGGAAGTGCCCGCTGCTGGGGCTCAAGTTTTCCCTGCTCGGGCACAACACCGAGCGGGGCGCGGCGGGAGGGAGCCTCCTCAACGCCGAACTCGCCGTCGCGGAGGGGGTGCTGCCATGGCCATCGTGATGAAGTTCGGCGGAACCAGCGTCCAGGACGCGGACCGCATCCGCCAGGCCGTCCGCCTGGTGGCGTCTGCCCCCGAGACGCCCCTGGTGGTCCTGTCGGCCCAGGGCCAGACTACCGACCGGCTGTTCGAGGCCGCCCGCCTGGCCGTCGAAGGCCAGCCGGAAGCGGGGCGGGGCGTCCTGGCCGAAGTCATGCGGCGCCATCTCCAGGTAGTGGACGAACTCTTCGGCCCCGAGGTGCCGCCCGGCCTGTGCGAGCGCCTGGAGGCCGTGGGCGCCGAGGCCGACACCCTCCTCCGCGGCATGGCCCTGCTCCGGGAGGGCACGCCCCGCAGCCTGGACGCCCTGGCCTCGGCTGGGGAGCGCCTGAGCACGCTCGTCTTCGCCGCCTGCCTCGATCCGCGGGACCCTGCCCGGCCCTGGGTGGACGCCCGCACGGTGATGGAGACCACGGCCGACTTCGGCGCCGCCCAGCCCGTTTTCCCGGCGGTGAAGGAGAAGGCGGCAAGCGTCCTGCGGCCGCGGCTGGCGGCGGGCGAGACCGTCGTCACCCAGGGGTATATCGGCGCCTCCGCCGACGGCCTGACCACGACCCTGGGCCGGGGCGGCAGCGACTACAGCGCGGCCCTCTTCGGCGCCGCCCTGGGCGCCTCCGAGGTGCAGATCTGGACCGACGTGGAGGGCGTGCAGACCTGCGACCCCCGCCTGGTGCCCGACGCCCGGCCCATCGCCCTGCTCAGCTTCGCCGAGGCGGGGGAACTGGCCGCCTTCGGCGCCCGGGTGCTGCACCCCGCCACCATCCAGCCGGCGGTGGAGACAGGGATTCCCGTCACCGTCCGCCACACGGGACGGCCGGACGGCGACTTCACCACTATCCTGCGCCAGGCCCGTTGCGGGCGCGTCGTCACGGCCCTGGCCACGCGGGGACCCGTTACCGTGCTGACCGTCCGCTCCACCCGCATGCTGAACCAGCCGGGCTTCCTGGCCCGGGTGTTCGAGGCCTTCGGCCGGCGCCGCATCAGCGTGGACCTGGTGGCCACCGCCGAGGTCAGCGTCTCCCTCACGGTGGAGCCCGACGTTCCCCTGGCCGGCCTGCTCGGCGACCTGGGCGCCTTCTCCACCGTGGAGGTGGCCGAGGGGCGGGCCATCGTCGCCGTGGTGGGCGAACGGGTCAAGCGGACGCCGGGAGTGGCCTCCCGGGCCTTCTCCGCCCTGGAGGACATCAACGTGGAGATGGTGACCATGGGCGCCAACGAGATCAACCTCAGCCTGGTGGTGCGGCAGGAGCAGGCCCTGCCGGCCCTGCGCCGGCTGCACGCCGGGCTCATCGCCCCCGCCCCGGGGCGGCGGAGGGCCTCATGAGAGTCGGCATTTTCGGACGCGGCCGGCTGGGGACCGCCATCGCCCGGGCCGTCCCGGAGGATTGGCGGATCGTCTGGCAAGTCGGTCGGGGGGAGGCCCGGCCGGAAGAAACACCCGACGTGGCCATCGACGCCTCGGCGGCCGAGGCGGTGTCCGCCCACCTGGAATGGGCTCTCTCCGCCGGCGTCAACCTGGTCATCGGCGCCACCGGCTGGGAACTGCCCGGCGCGGCCGAACGGGTCGGACGCCGCATCGGCGTCATGGCGGCGCCCAACTTCTCGCTGGGGGCGGCCCTGATGGGACGGCTGGCGGCGGTCCTGGGCGCGTTTGCCGCCCTCGACCCGGCACGGGACCTGTACCTCACCGAAGCCCACCACCGCCGGAAAGCCGACGCGCCCAGCGGCACCGCCCGGATGCTGGCCGACCGCCTGGCCGCGGCCTGCCCCCGCTACGAGGGGTGGAGCCTGTCGCCGCCGGCAAGCCCCCGACTCCTGGGCATCGGGGTGGTCCGGGCGGGCGCGGAGTGCGGGACCCACACCATGGGCTACGACAGCCCGGGCGAGGTGCTGGAGATCACCCACCGCGTGCGGGGCCGGGAGGTTTTCGGCGAGGGGGCCGTCGCGGCCGCCCGCTGGATGGCCGGCCGCCGCGGCTGGTTCCGTTTCGCCGACCTGGCGGACGAGATGCTGGGCCAACTGTTTTCGAAAGCGTGACGGAGAGCGGGCTATGGCCCGCCAGGCCTGTTCCGGGGAGAGGCCTGTCCCTGGTCCGGATACAGAGTGCAATATATTTATAAACATACAAGGAGAATGACATGACGAACAATCCCTTTTCCGGTCTGCTGGTGGCCCTGGCCACGCCGTTCACCCCGGAGGACACCATCGACCTGGCGTCGTTCCGGAACCTGGTCCGCCACGTGGTGGACGGGGGGGCCGACGTTCTGGTCCCCCTGGGCACCACCGGGGAGGCGCCGACGCTGAGCGCCGCCGAGCGGGACGCGGTGATCGCCGCCTGCCTGGAGGAAGCGCGGGGCGTGCCGGTGGTGGTGGGCACCGGCGCCAACGCCACGCGGACGGCGGCCGAGCAGTCGCGCCGGGCGCGGGAGTTGGGTGTTGCCGGCGTCCTGGTGGTGACGCCCTACTACAACAAGCCAAACCCCGACGGCCTGGTGGCCCACTACGAGGCGGTGGCGGAGGCCGTGCCCGGCCTTCCCGTCGTCGCCTACAACGTCCCCGGGCGGACGGGCGTCAACCTGGCCCCGGCGGTGCTGGCCCGCCTGTGGGAGAACCCCCAGGTGGTGGCGGTGAAGGAAGCGGGGGGGAACATCGTCCAGGCCGGCGAAATCCTGCGCACCCTGCCGGAGGGCAAGGGCGTGCTGAGCGGCGACGACAGCCTGACCCTGCCCATGATGGCCCTGGGGGCCTGCGGTGTGGTCAGCGTGCTGGGCAACGTCTGCCCGCGCCTGATGAAGGACCTGGTGGAGCACGCCCGGGCCGGGCGGACCGACGAGGCCCGGCGCCTGCACCACCGCCTGCTGCCGCTCATGGACGCCCTCTTCGCCGAGAGCAACCCCGTCCCCGTGAAGGCGGCGCTGGCCCGTATGGGCCTGGGCACCGACCGGGTCCGCCTGCCGCTGGCGCCGGCCTCCGCCGCCACGGTGCGCCGCCTGGCCGAGACCATGCGCTCCGCCGGACTCGAGGTGGGGCGATGACGGCCGGGGAACTGCGCTCCTTCTACGAGCGCCCTCTGGACGATGTCCTGGCGGACCCCGACCGGCCGCGGGCGCACCAGTCGCTGCTGGAGCGCCTGGAGGAGGGGGCGGTGCGGGCCGCCAGCCCGGACGGCGACGGTGGGTGGACGGTGCACGCCTGGGTCAAGCGGGCCATCCTGGCCGGTTTCCGCGGCAGCCCCCTGCAGGCGGTGGAGGGGTGGGGCACGGCCATGTACGACCGGGCCGCCTTTCCGCCGCGCGCCTTCCGCCGGGAGGAGGGCGTCCGCCTGGTCCCCGGCGGCACGGCCGTCCGCCGGGGTGCCCGGGTGGCCGCCGGTGTTGTAATCATGCCGCCGGCCTACGTCAACGTCGGGGCCTGGGTGGACGAGGGCACCCTGGTGGACAGCCACGCCCTGGTGGGATCGTGCGCCCAGGTCGGCCGGCGCGTGCACCTGAGCGCCGGCGCGCAGCTGGGCGGGGTGTTGGAGCCGGCCGGCGCCCGGCCGGTGATCGTAGAGGACGAGGCCTTCGTCGGCGGCCTGGCCGGCGTGTTCGAGGGCGTGCGGGTGCGGGAGCGGGCGGTGCTGGCGGCGGGCGTGCTGCTCACCGGGTCGACGCCCGTCTACGACTGCGTCCGCCAGGCCGTCCACCGCGGGGAGGTGCCGGCGGGGGCGGTGGTGGTGCCGGGCGCCCGCGTCCTGGACGGGGATTTCGCCCGGCGTCACGGGGTTTCCGTGGCCGCGGCGGTCGTCGTCAAGTACCGGGACGGGAAGACCGATGCCGCCACGGCCCTGGAAGAGGCGCTGCGATGAGGCCGGCCCGCCGTCTGGACCGGGTGGCGGTCTCGCCCATCCGCCGGCTGGCGGAGATGGCCCCGCCGGGCGCCCTTCCCCTCGGACTGGGGGAGCCCTCCTGGGGGCTGCCCCGGCCGGCCCGGGAGGCCCTGGCCGCCCTGGCGGCCGAGGAGGGGCCCTGCGCCTACGGGCCCAACCGGGGGTTGCCCGTCCTGCGCCGGGCCGTGGCCCGTCACTTCCAGGCGGAAGAGGAGGAGGTGGCGGTCACCGCCGGGTCGGAGGAGGCGCTGCTCTGCCTGGCCCTGGCCTGGCTGAACCCCGGCGACCGGGTGCTGGTCCCCGACCCCGGCTACCCCGCCTACGCCGCCTTGGCCCGGCTGGCCGGCGCCTTGCCGGTACCCTACCCGCTGCGTCCGGAGACCGGCTTCCGCCCCGACTGGAACCGGCTCGAGAGCCTGCTGCGACGCTCCCGCCGCTGCCGGATGCTGGTGGTCAACACCCCGTCCAACCCCACGGGGGCCGCCTGGACAGCCGCCGACCTGGGCCGGGCGGCCGCCCTGTGCGGGGAGGCCGGCGTCCTGCTGGTGTCGGACGAGGTGTACGGGCCGCTCCACCTGGGGGAACCGCCGTCCTCCGTCCGGTCGGTCGCCGGGGACGCTGTGGCCGTTGGTTCCGTCAGCAAGGCCTGGGGTGCGCCGGGGCTGCGCGTCGGCTGGATGATGGGGCCCCGCCGGTGGCTCGATCCCGCGGCGACGGTCCACGCCTACGCGGTGACGGCGGCGTCGGCCCTCTCCCAGCGCCTGGCCGCGGCCCTGCTGGACGCCTCCCCGGAAGTGCTGCCGGCGGCCCGGGCATCCCTGCGCGAACGGTGGGAGGCGCTGGCCGGGGCGGCCGGCACGGGCTTCGGCGGGCCGCCGCTACCGCCGGCGGGGGGCTTCTACTGGTGGGTGCAGCTTCCCTGCAATAGCAGCAATTCAATGGAATTCTGCATCCGGGCCCTGCAGGAGGCGGGGGTGGTGACGGTGCCGGGCTCCGCCTTCGGAAAGGCCGGGGAAGGGTGGCTGCGGGTGAGCTTCGCCGCCTCCCCGGGCCAGGTCCGGGCGGGGGTGGGGCGGCTGCGGCCCTTATGGGGCGGCGCGTGGCCGGAGGTGGGCGCATGAACGACGCGGCCCGCCTTTTCGCCCTGGATGCCGAGGCGTGCCAGGCCCTGGCCCGCCGGCACGGCACGCCCCTCTTCGCCTATCACACCCCCGCGGCGGCCGGGCAGTACTCCGCGCTGCGGGCCGCCCTGCCGGCCCGGGTGCGCCTCGCCTACGCGGTGAAGGCCAACCCCCACCCGCGACTGCTGGGCTGCTTCGCCGAACTGGGCGCCGCCTTCGACTGCGCCTCGGCGGGGGAGATGCGGCGGGTGGTCCGGGCGGCCGGGACGGGGCGGGGCCTCTTCGCCGGCCCCGGAAAGCGCGACGGCGAGCTCGCCCTGGCCGTGCGCTGGTCGTTCCGGGTCCAGGCCGACGGCTGGGAGGACCTCCGCCGCCTGGACGCCCTCGTCGACCGGGAGACGCCCGTCAACTTGCGGGTGCACCCCCGGGCGGGTGTCCGGGAGGACCGCGCCATCATCGGCGGGTCCGGCCCCAGCGCCTTCGGCGTGGACGAGGAGGACGTCCCCGGCCTGCTGGAGCGGGCCCGGGGGCTGCGCCACGTGCGGGTGCAGGGCCTGCAGGTCTTCGCCGCCACCAACCAGCGCCGGGCGGAACGCCTCCTGGAGACCTGGGCCCGGGTGTTCAACCTGGCCCGGGACCTGCACCGGGGCGGCGTCCTGGACTGCCGCCAGATCGACCTGGGGGGAGGCCTGGGCGTCCCCTACGCCGCGGGCGACCCGGCGCTGGACCTGGCGGCCCTGGGGGGCGGGCTGGCCGCCCTCCTCGCCGGCCAGGGCTGGTTCGAGGGCGAGGTGGTGCTGGAGCCAGGCCGCTTCCTGGCCGCCTCCTGCGGCGTCTACCTGGCCCGGGTGCTGCGGGTGAAGCCCAGCCGGGGAGTGCGTTTCGTCGTCCTGGAGGGGGGCATCAACCACCTGCTGCGCCCGCTGCTGACGGGGGAGCCCTTCCCGGTGCGGGCCCTGGGCCGGGAGGGCCCCCTGGAGCCGGCCACACTGGCGGGGCCCCTGTGCACCAGCCTGGACCGGCTGGGGGAAGCGGCCTTGCCCCCGGTCGAGCCCGGCGACCTGCTGGCCTTCGGCATGGCCGGCGCCTACGGGTGCACGGAAGCCATGGGCCGCTTCCTCTCCCACCCCCCGCCCCGGGAAATCTGGGTGGAGCGCTGATCCATCCGGCCCGGAAAAATTGACAACGCCAGAAAACCGCAGAGGATCACAGAGCCGCGCAGAGGAAAAAGACAACGGAAGCCGAAGCGGATTGATTGCATCATGTTCCGTTCGACCGCTCCCCGGCCCGCCGGCTTCCAGCCGGCCCGCATGCAGGTTACAAAGGGATTGACGGAAAGATGCCGGCGGTCCCGGGGACTGTCAGCGCTGTTTGCTCTCGCCGAACCGTAGGCCCAGAAAGAACGAGGGCTCGGCCCATCCTGCCGGTCCGGCCCATCCACGTTTTGCTTTTTTCTGGCGGGCGACCTTGGGTTATCATGGTCGGGAAAGGAGATCCCATGCCGAGAAAGCACTTCCTGATCTGCCTCGTCGCCGCCGGCCTGCTGGCCGCCCCGGCCGGGGCCGCCGACCGGGCGCGAAGCACCCTTGACCGTCTGCGGGCCTCCGCCGGGAAAGGCGATGCCCGGGCCCAGTGCGAAATGGGCGATTACCTGTACGGGAAAGAGGGCGGGGCGGCCGACGATGCCGAAGCGGCGCAATGGTACCGCCGGGCGGCCGAGCAGGGGAACGCCGAGGCGCAGTACGGCCTGGGCGTCTGCTATTACAACGGGGAGGGGGTGGCGCAGGACTACGCCGAGGCGGTGAAGTGGTACCGCCGGGCGGCCGAGCAGGGGAACGCCGAGGCGATGGGAACCCTGGGCG
>CAYTBK010000084.1:15751-17547 GCA_964436005.1 uncultured Acidobacteriota bacterium | reverse complement strand
CCCAACAGGTTCTGGCGGAACCGCCCCTGCTTGCCCTTGAGGTTGTCGCTGAGCGACTTCAGGGGGCGGTTGTTGGAACCGCGGATGACGCGCCCGCGCCGCCCGTTGTCGAACAGGGCGTCCACGGCCTCCTGCAGCATCCGCTTCTCGTTGCGGATGATGACTTCCGGTGCGCGGAGCTCCAGCAGTTTCTTGAGCCGGTTGTTGCGGTTGAGCACCCGGCGGTAGAGGTCGTTGAGGTCCGAGGTGGCGAATCGGCCGCCGTCCAGGGGCACCAGGGGCCGGAGTTCGGGCGGGATCACCGGGATGACCGTCAGGATCATCCACTCCGGCCGGTTGCCGGACTTGCGGAAGGAATCCACGACCTTCAGGCGCTTGGCGTACTTCGCGCGCTTCATGTGCGAGGACTCGGTCTGCATCTGCGAACGCAGCTTGGTGGCCAGCTCTTCCACGTCGATCCGGGACAGGAGCTCCCGGATGGCCTCGGCGCCCATGCCGACGCGGAAGTCCTCGCCCAGGTAGTTCTTCCGAACTTCCCGGTACTTCTCCTCGTCCAGCAGGTCCTTTTCCTTCAGGCCGGTTTCGCCCGGGTCGATGACCACGTAGGACTCGAAGTAGAGGACGCGCTCCAGGCTCTTGAGGGTCATGTCCAGGAGCTGCCCGATGCGGGACGGCAGCCCCTTGAAGAACCAGACGTGGGAGCAGGGGGAGGAAAGGACGATGTGCCCCATGCGCTCGCGCCGGACGCGGGAGTGTGTGACTTCGACGCCGCACTTGTCGCAGACGATGCCCTTGTATTTCATGCGCTTGTACTTGCCGCACAAGCATTCCCAGTCGTTGGTGGGGCCGAAAATCTTGGCGCAGAACAGGCCGTCCCGTTCGGGGCGGAACGTCCGGTAGTTGATGGTTTCCGGCTTCTTCACTTCTCCGTACGACCAACTGATGATCTTCTCCGGCTTCGCCACGCCAAGGCGAATACAGTCGAACTCAGTCGTCAAACGCTTCTTGTCATCGCGGAATATCGTTTGGCTCAAGGGGATTCTCCTTATCTCGGGAAGTCGTCAGTCTTCGATCTGCTTGATCAACTCGACGTCAAGGCACAGGCTCTGCAGCTCCCTGACGAGGACGTTGAAGGACTCCGGGATGCCGGGCGTGTACGAGGCCTTGTTCTTGACGATGGACTCGTAGATCTTGTTGCGCCCCTGCACGTCATCGGACTTGACCGTGAGCAGTTCCTGGAGGATGTGGGCCGCGCCGTACGCTTCCAGCGCCCACACTTCCATCTCGCCGAACCGCTGGCCGCCGAACTGCGCCTTGCCGCCAAGGGGCTGCTGGGTGATCAGGGAGTACGGCCCGATGGAGCGGGCGTGGATCTTGTCGTCCACCAGGTGGGAGAGTTTCATGATGTAGATGTAGCCGACGGTGACCTTCTGCTCGAAGGGTTCCCCGGTTTTCCCGTCGTAGAGGACGGTCTTGCCGGTGCCGTCGATGCTCGCCTTCAGCAGGAAGTCCCGGATGTGGGACTCGTGCGCCCCGTCGAAAACCGGCGTCATGAAGCGGATGCCCAGCAGTTTGCCGGCCCAGCCCAGGTGGGTTTCCAGGATCTGGCCGACGTTCATACGGGAGGGAACGCCGAGCGGGTTGAGCACGATTTCCACCGGGGTGCCGTCGGGCAGCCGGGGCATGTCCTCGGGCGGAAGGATCTTGGCGATGACGCCCTTGTTGCCGTGACGACCGGCCATCTTGTCGCCAACCGATATCTTTCTTTTCATGGCGATGTAAACTTTCACGAGCTT
>CAYTBK010000084.1:0-15651 GCA_964436005.1 uncultured Acidobacteriota bacterium | reverse complement strand
TCTTGTCGCCAACCGATATCTTTCTTTTCATGGCGATGTAAACTTTCACGAGCTTATTGACGCCCGGAGGAAGTTCGTCGCCCTTTTCCAGCGTGTCTTTCTTGTCCTCGAAAATCTCGGTCAAAACATTGATCTTGTTGGTGAATCGCTCTTCGATGAGGCGGATGTTCTGCAGCAGTTCGACCGGGTTCTTCTCCACCTTGAGCGTCTTCAGTTCGGAGAGGGGCAACTGGGCGAGAACGTCCGGGCCGGGGACCTCCCCCTTTTCGATGGACACGTCCAGCGCCTTGTTCTTGTAAGCCTTGCCGAGCGCCTGGCCCTCGAAGAGCGCGAGCACCATCTTCATCTGCTCTTCGTTGAGGATGCGCTTCTGCTCCTCGAGATCCGACCGCATCTCCTCGACCTGGTCGTTCTCGATCTCCTGCGCCCGGGAGTCCTTGGAGACGCCCTTGCGGGTGAACATCTTGACGTCCACGACGATGCCGTCGATGCCCGGGGGGCACTTGAGGGAGTTGTCCTTCACGTCGCTGGCCTTGTCGCCGAAGATGGCCCGCAGCAGCTTCTCTTCGGGCGAAAGCTGGGTTTCGCTCTTCGGGGTGACCTTGCCCACGAGGATGCTGCCCGGCTTGACGTAGGCGCCGATGCGGATGACACCGCTCTCGTCGAGGTCCTTCAGGGCCTTTTCGCTGACGTTGGGGATGTCGCGGGTGATCTCTTCCGACCCCAGCTTGGTCTCCCGGGCCTCGATCTCCAGCTCCTCGATGTGGATGGAGGTGTAGACGTCTTCCCGGACCAGTTTTTCGTTGATCAGGATGGCGTCCTCGAAGTTGTAGCCGCCCCAGGGCATGAAGGCCACCAGGACGTTGCGGCCGAGGGCGAGTTCGCCTTTTTCCGTGCACTGCCCGTCGGCGATCACCTGCCCCTTCTTGACCCAATCTCCCTTCGTCACCAGGGGTTTCTGGTTGATGCAGGTGTTCTGGTTGGAGCGCTTGAACTTGTTGAGAGGGTAGATGTCGACGCCGGCTTCCTTGCCCTTTCCGGACTGGTCCGGGTTGCCGCTGACGCGCACGATGATGCGCTGCGCGTCTACACGGTCGATGACGCCGTCGCGCTCGGCGAGAATCACGGCCCCGGAATCGCGGGCGGCCACGGCTTCCATGCCCGTGCCCACCACCGGCGCCTCGGTCACCAGCAGCGGCACCGCCTGGCGCTGCATGTTGGAGCCCATCAGGGCGCGGTTGGCGTCGTCGTGTTCGAGGAAGGGGATCAGGGACGCCGCCACGCTGACCAGCTGCTTGGGCGAAACGTCGATGAAATTGATGTCGTCGCGGTGGGCGAGGATGAAGTTCCCCCCCTTGCGGGCGTCGATGTGTTCGTCCATGATGAAGCCGTTCTCGTCCAGCTTGACAGAGGACTGGGCGATGACGAAGCGCTCTTCCTCCCACGCCGTCATGTAGAAGGGCTCGATGAAGAAGAGGACTGGGTTCTTGCCTTTCTTCTTCAATTCGACGTTGTCCTTCTCCACCTGCCGCTGCTCGACCACTTCCCCGACCTTGTAGTCGGAGTCGCCGCGGTCCACGACCTTCACGTAATCGATGACCCGCCCTTCCTCGACTTTCCGGTAGGGCGACTCGATGAAACCGAATTCATTGATCCGCGAGAAGCAGGACAGCGAGCTGATCAGACCGATGTTCGAACCTTCCGGGGTCTCGATGGGGCACAACCGGCCGTAGTGGCTCGTGTGCACGTCGCGCACCTCGAAGCCGGCCCGCTCGCGAGAGAGGCCGCCGGGCCCGAGGGCCGAAAGGCGCCGCTTGTGGGTGATTTCCGACAGCGGGTTGGTCTGGTCCATGAACTGGGACAGCTGGGAAGAGCCGAAGAATTCCTTGAGGGCCGCCACGACGGGCTTCGAATTGATCAGGTCGTGCGGCATGACGGAAGTCAGCTCCTGGTACACCGACATCTTTTCCTTGATGGCCCGTTCCATGCGCACCAGGCCGATGCGGAACTGGTTCTCCAGCAGTTCGCCCACGGCGCGGATGCGGCGGTTGCCGAGGTGGTCGATGTCATCGGGCTCCCCGTTCCCGGTGGAGAGGAGCAGGAGGTAGCGCAACACGTCGATGAAGTCGGTATGGGCCAGGATCCGCTGGTCCAGGGAATCGTCCTTCCCGAGCTTCAGGTTGGCCTTCAACCGCCCGACCCGGGAGAGGTCGTAGCGCTTCGAGTCGAAGAACATCCCGTTGAACATGGACGCGGCCACTTCCAGGGTCGGCGGGTCGCCGGGGCGGAGCTTCTTGTAGAACTCCAGCATGGCCTCTTCGGACGTGGACACATGGTCCTTTTTCAGGGTTTCCGAAAGGGGCAGGCCGCAAGGGTCGAATTCCGGGAAGCAGACGTTGACCTCCCGGATGCCGTTGCGGATCATCTCGTTGATCAGGTTGGCGTTGACCGGCTGGTTCGCTTCACCCAGGATCTCGCCCGTCTCCATGTTGACGATGTCGTTGAGCAGGATGGCGCCGTGCAGGTCCTCGGAGGTCAGGAAGAGCTTTTCGTAGCCGGCGTCCTGAAGGTCCTCCAGGTGGCCCATGTTGAACCGCTCGCCCATCTTGTAGATGATGTCCGTCGGGTCGTCGGGGTGCGCCAGGCTCTGGCGGAGCTTGCTGCCGATGAGCGTTTCATCCAGGTTTCGGATGATCTTGCCGTCCTTCAATTCCACGGGGATGCTGGCATAGAACAGGTTGAGGATCTCCTCGTTGGTCTGGTAGCCGAGCGCCTTGAGGAAGATGGTGGCCAGCAACTTGCGCTTCCGGTCGATGCGGATGGTCAGGATGTTCTTGTAGTCGAACTCGAATTCGACCCACGAACCCCGGTAGGGAATGATCTTGCCCAGGAAATAGTGCTTTTCGGGTTCGGTCTCGAAAAACACGCCCGGGGACCGGTGCAACTGGCTGACGATCACCCGTTCGGTCCCGTTGATGATGAACGTGCCGCGGGAAGTCATGAGGGGGATGTCCCCGAAGAAGACTTCCTGCTCCTTGACGTCGCGAATGGACTTGGTCTTGGTCTCCTCGTCGATGTCCCACAGGACGAGGCGCACCGTCACCTTCAGCGGGACGGAATAGTTCATCCCCCGGTCGATGCACTCTTCAATGCCGTATTTGATCTTGAGTTCCACCGGATCGCCGCAGGCGTCGCAGCGGGAAAACCGGTTCTCGTTCCACGCGCCGCACTTGGGGCAGATGATGTGCCCGATGTGCTGGGGGTTGGTGGTGATGGTAGAACCGCAGTCCTGGCAGACAGAACGCAAATGCTCGATCCCTACGAGAGCGCCGCACTTGCACTCCCAGTTCCCTAAGGTGTAGTTCACGAATTCCAGTGAAGCCGCCCCCCGGAAGTCTTCGATGGGGAAGATGGAGTTGAATACCGCCTGGATCCCGACGTCCTCGCGCTCCTGAGGAAGGAGGTCCATCTGCAGGAACGTCTTGTACGACTGCATCTGGATGTCGAGCAGGTTCGGCATGGGAACGGAAGTAGTGATCTCGCCAAAGTTATATCGCTCTCGGACAGAAGTGTGGTTGATCGGCATTGTGTCCTGTCTCCCTAATGTTTGTGATGGAAGAATGCAAGGGTTCGGATGAGGCACCCTCCGGGTCGGATATCATGCGCAGATTGGGACGCGAGTGCCATGCAGCCTGAAGAAAGATCTCCGCTGTGGGGAGAATAGAGATTGGGAATGAAAGGGTAGAACTCCCCTTTCATTCCCATGGTGACTGAGTGCGTCAGAGTTCTACTTGACAGTGACCTTGGCTCCGACTTCTTCGAACTTCTTCTTGATGCTTTCCGCTTCTTCTTTCTGCACAGCTTCCTTGATCGGCTTGGGAGCGGCTTCAACGAGATCCTTGGCTTCTTTCAGGCCGAGGTTGGTGACTTCGCGGACAACCTTGATGACCTTGATCTTGTCGGCGCCGACTTCGGACAGGATCACGTCGAACTCGGTCTGCTCTTCCACGGGAGCGGCAGCGGCAGCGCCGGGCATGACACCCATCATGACGGGGGCAGCGGCGGCGGCGGAAACGCCGAACTTCTCTTCGATGTCTTTCACAAGCTGGGAGATTTCCATCATGGACGCCTGCTCGATCCAGGTGAGAACCTCTTCTCTGGTGATTGCCATTATCTTATACCTCCAGTTATTTATTTTCTAATGGATTACGCTTCTTTCTTGACTTCTTTCAAGACCAAACCGAGATCACGCAAGGGCGCCTGCAACACGCGGGCAAGTGAAGTGATGGGATGATTGAGAAGGAAGAGCAACTGGGAAAGCAGCTGCGGCTTGGTGGGCATGCTCGCCACGTTGTCCAGCTCACTGCCGGCGTAGGGTTTGCCTTCCACCAGGATGGATTTATATGTGAATGCCTTGTTGTCCTTGGAGAACTCTTTGAAGATCTTGGCCAGCCCGACCGGATCGTTCTCGTTGTAGGCAATGGCGGATATTCCCTTGAAGCTGGGCAACAGCTGTTCCATGGCCGTTCCCTTGGCCGCGATTCTGGCAATCGTGTTCTTCACGACTCGGTACGAGCACTTGGCTTCACGCAGCTTCCGGCGCAAAGCGGCGGCGTCGTTGGCCTTCAGTTTGGCGAAACTGAAGATGATGGCGTTCTCGTTCTGCTGGAATATGGTATGCAGTTTTTCCTGCAACTGTTCTTTGTCGGTGCGCTTCATGTTTACTTCCTCCCGATTTTGTCGATGGAAGCCAGGGAGATCTGCACGCCGGGGCCCATGGTCGAGGCGGCGAAAGCACTGCGGATGTACTTGCCTTTCGCCGTGGCCGGCTTGGCCTTGATGACGGCTTCGATCAGGGCGACGGCATTCCCTTCCAGCTTGTCCAGGTCAAAGGAGATCTTCCCGACCGGGGCGTGGACGATTCCCGTCTTGTCGACCCGGAACTCGACCTTGCCGGCCTTGATCTCGTTGACGGCCTTGGCGACTTCCGTGGTCACGGTGCCGGTCTTCGGGTTCGGCATCAGGCCGCGGGGACCGAGTACCTTGCCCAGCTTGCCGACGAACTTCATCATGTCAGGCGTGGCGACCAGCGCGTCGAAATCAAGATATCCCTTGGAGATCTTGTCGACCAGTTCCTCGCCTCCGACTTCGTCCGCGCCGGCATCCTGGGCGTCCTTCAACTTGTCCGCCGAAGTGATGACCGCCACTCGCTTGGTCTTCCCGAGTCCGTTGGGCAGAACCACCGTCCCGCGGACCATTTGGTCGGCGTACTTGGGGTTGACACCCAGGCGCAGGGAAAGCTCGAGCGTTTCATCGAACTTCGCAAAAGCGATGGTCTTGAGTAAACCCAAAGCCTCCACGATCTCATACTCACGCGGTTCTACCCGCTTCGCTGCATTTTCGTATTTCTTCCCATGTCTGGCCATGGATTACTCCTCTACTGAATGATATCAATGCCCATGCTGCGGGCGGTGCCACTGATGATCTTCACCGCCGCATCCAAATCATAACAGTTGAGATCGGGCAGTTTGGTCTTGGCGATTTCGCGTACCTGGTCCAGGGTGAGCTTGCCCACCTTATTCTTGTTGGGCTCCGCGGATCCCTTTGCAAGTTTCGCCGTTTGCTTAAGAAGGACTGCTGCAGGAGGCGTTTTCAGGATGAACGTGTAGGACTTGTCCTGATACACCGTGATGACGACCGGAATGATGAGTCCGGAATCCTTCTGCGTCTTGGCATTGTAGTTCTTGCAGAAATCCATGATGTTGACCCCGTGCTGGCCCAATGCCGGACCGACCGGAGGCGCCGGCGTCGCTTGCCCAGCCGGCAACTGCAATTTGATTTGAGCAACAACCTTCTTAGCCATGGATACTCCTTAAATTTTTTCCACTTGGAGAAAGTCCAATTCGACCGGAGTCTGTCGTCCGAAAATCGTGACGGAAACTTTGAGCGTGCTCTTCTCTTCGTTCACGTCGTCGACCACACCGACGAAATTCGCAAAGGGCCCTTCCGTGATCTTGACGGTCTCGCCCTTCTCGAACTTGAACTTCGGCTTGGGCTTCTCGGATGAAATCACGATGGTGTTCATCAACTGGTTGACTTCTTCCTCCGTCAAAGCCGTGGGTTTGCCCCCCGAGCTGATGAACCCCGTAACACGCGGGATCGCGCGGATCAGATGCCAGATTTCGTCTGACATCTCGATCTCCACCAACACATAACCCGGATACACGATCCGGGAGGTCACGACCTTTTTCCCGCCCTTCATCTCAACGAGATCTTCGGTGGGGATCAGGATCTGACCGACCGCGTCTTCACGCCCCGCAACCTGGATCCGGTTCATGAGCGTCTCAGCGACACGGCGTTCAAATCCGCTGTAGGTGTGAATGATGTACCATTTCTTGTCTGCCATGGCGCATTCCGGAAGCGTTAGAATCGGGTACGGATAACTGTCACGCCGTATTCGATGACCGCGTCTACGGCGAAGAGGAACAATCCGAAGAAGAAAGAAGTAACGATGACAACCACGGTGGTGTTGATCACCTCACCGCGATCGGGCCAGGTCACTTTCTTCATCTCCGCCTTGGTCTCCCCGCAGAAACCTCCGAAACGGCTGAACAAAGATTTGCTTTTTTCAAAAATCGCTAACACGGAACCATCCTTGTTGGAAAAGAATGGCAGGCCAGGAGGGACTCGAACCCCCAACATCCGGTTTTGGAGACCGGCGCTCTACCAATTCGAGCTACTGGCCTGCGCAGGCTAGCACTATTTGGTTTCCTTGTGCGGAGTGTGCTTCCGGCAGAATTTGCAATACTTGCTGAAAGTATATTTCTCAGTATGCTTCTTCTTGTTACGCGTCGTCGCGTAATTCCGATTCTTGCACTCGCCGCACTGCAGTTGGACTTTATCTCGCATGTCTACTCTCTAGCCGAGAAACCGTGACCGGTTACTCGATGATATCAGTGATGGCGCCGGCACCCACGGTCCTGCCGCCTTCGCGGATGGCGAAGCGGAGACCTTTCTCCATGGCGATGGGGGTGATCAGCTTGATCTCAAGCAGAACGTTGTCCCCGGGCATGACCATCTCGGTTCCGGTCGGGAGGGTAACGGAGCCGGTCACGTCCGTGGTCCGGAAGTAGAACTGAGGCCGATACCCTTCGAAGAACGGCTTGTGACGGCCGCCTTCCGCCTGGCTCAGGATGTACACCTGGCCCTTGAAGTGGGTGTGGGGCTTGATGGTGCCGGGCTTGGCGATAACCTGGCCGCGTTCCACGTCCTTCTTGTCGGTGCCGCGGAGCAGCAGGCCGATGTTGTCGCCGGCCTGGCCTTCGTCCAGCAGCTTGCGGAACATTTCGACGCCCGTGACGACCTTCTTCTGGGTGGGGCGGATGCCGACGATCTCGACGTCCTCGCCGACCTTGACCTTGCCGCGCTCGCAACGGCCGGTGACGACCGTGCCGCGGCCCTGGATGCTGAACACGTCTTCGATGGGCATCAGGAAGTCCTTGTCGATGGCGCGTTCGGGAACCGGGATGTACGCGTCGACAGCGGCCATCAGGTCATCAATGCTCTTCTCGGCGGACGGATCGTCCGATTCCAGGGCCTTGAGGGCGCTGCCGCGGATGATCGGGATGTCGTCGCCGGGGAATTCGTACTTGTTGAGAAGTTCGCGCAGTTCCATCTCGACCAGGTCGAGCAGCTCGGGGTCGTCCATCATGTCGGTCTTGTTCATGTAGACGACGATGTACGGAACGTTCACCTGGCGGGCCAGCAGGATGTGCTCGCGCGTCTGGGGCATCGGGCCGTCCGGAGCGCTGACCACGAGAATGGCGCCGTCCATCTGGGCCGCACCGGTGATCATGTTCTTGATGTAGTCGGCGTGGCCGGGGCAGTCGACGTGCGCATAGTGCCGATTGGGCGTCTCGTACTCGACGTGGGCCGTATTGATCGTGATGCCTCTGGCCTTCTCTTCCGGAGCATTGTCGATGGAGTCGTAAGAGCGGAAGGCGATCTTCGGGTTGTGCTTGGCCAGGACCTTGGTGATGGCCGCGGTCAGAGTGGTCTTGCCATGGTCGACGTGACCGATGGTGCCAATGTTGAGGTGGGGCTTTGTACGTTCGAATTTCTCTTTGGCCATGATTGTATCCTCCAATCTACATATTTCGCGAGGTGAAAAATGGAGCCCAAGACCAGGATTGAACTGGTGACCCCCTCCTTACCAAGGAGGTGCTCTACCACTGAGCTACTTGGGCCCAACCGGATACATTGTCAAGAATGGAGCGGGAGACGGGATTCGAACCCGCGACCCTCAGCTTGGAAGGCTGACGCTCTACCAACTGAGCTACTCCCGCAATTTAGCGCTTGCAATGGAGCTGCGGTGAAGTCTCCGAGCTTGCGCTCTCCTTCATCCACTGGCGCCAGTTGCAAGAACTGGTGGAGAGGGGAGGATTCGAACCTCCGTAGGACCTAAGTCCGGCGGGTTTACAGCCCGCTGCCATTAGCCGCTCGACCACCTCTCCGTATGTCAGGTTCAAATAACGTTTCTGGAGCTGGCGAGAGGACTTGAACCCCCAACCCGCTGATTACAAATCAGCAGCTCTACCGGTTGAGCTACGCCAGCGCGCAAGCACCGAACGGTAACACAACCCAGCCCCGTGTACAATAAAAAAAACAAGTCGATGGCAATTTTTGCCAGGCTCCAAACAGAGGAGGCAATATACTTCATCTTTCAGAAAAAGCAAGCAAAATTTTCCCCTCGCCGTGCATTTTCGCCGCTTTTCCCGGAGAGACCCTACTTTTTCCCCACAAGGTCTCCGGCGACCTGGCAGGCCTTCTTCAACTGTTCGGCGTACACTACCGGGGAAAGGTCGGGCGCGGATTTTTCCGCCGTCTTGTCGTACCCTTCGAAGAACAGCCGGGACACGGCCCGGGCGGTCTCCCCCGCCTTCTGCACCACCAGCGTTTTCAGCTCATCCACCCCCTTGTGCTGCAAGTCCAAGGTGAAAGCCGGTTTGTCCCATTTCCAGCGGGAAAGCAGATCGTCCGCCACGTTCTTGAACGCCCCGGCGGCAGAGGAGAGCCGCTTCAGCGAAACCTTGCCGAAATCCGCCGCCGCCGCCGCCGCCAGACACTCGAGATTGTCGGCCAGCACGGCGGCATGGTAGATGCGGTCGACCAGAACGGCGGTGAAGATTTTCTTGTAGGAACGCTTCAGGCTCTCCGGCGCCTCCCGCGAACCGGCCACGAGGTCGGACAGATCGCGGCCGAGGAGCCGGTAGGAGTACGGGGAGTACACGATGTCCACGGTGGCGAGCTTGTACCGCGCAAAGAGATCCAGCCGTTCGGGGCCCGGGCGGAGCGAACCGCGCTGGATCCGCATCCACAGCATGTGGTCGTAGAAAACGCTCTCCTGCTGGGTGCCGTCATAGACCAGGTCCTGCCGGAGTTTGTCGAATCCCCGGCGGGAAAGGCCATCCACCGGCAAATCGAGGTTCCGGGTCGTACCGTCTTCCGCGCGGATGCACAGGTCCCGAACCAGGAACGCGAAGTCGTCCCGCCCGGGCACGAACAGCAGGAACTCGGCCAGGTAGCGCCCTTCCTCCAGCAGCAGCAGGAATTTCACCGCTCCCGGCGCCGGAGCGCCTTTTTCCATCTGGAGCCGGACGAGATCGTGGAAGTAGACGCGCCCCTTGTCGAGACGCAGGACCAGGGCCTGCATGTGCAGGCCAGGCCCCGGGCCGCCCCCGGAAGCGAGGGCCGCGAGGGCGGGGCTCAGGGCGAGCTGCACCGTCACGTGCGCCATGCGGTCCGGAGCCGCGGCGGCAAAAACCGCGGGAGCCAGCGCCATCCCCAGCGCCAGGAGCACCCGGCAGAAATGGCCGGGCCCGGTTCCGGGGAAAGGGGGGGCGATCCGTCCGACCGCAGCCGAAACAATCTGGCGGGATTCTCTTTTCACGTCCGCCTCCTTTGCGCAATGGTACATTCGTTGGAATCCGGTTTCGGGAGAAAAGTTCAGCCCGGGAGGCGAAAACGCCTGCCCGGACAAGGGCGAGACGCCCGGGCGGGGACTTGCCCCCGCTCACCGGGAGGATTGCCATCAGGAGCCAAGAAAGGTATAGTAGGTGACATATTCCTTGCGAAGCCGGCATGGCTTGGCCTTCGTTGATCCGGGACAGGAGAGACTCCTGCCATGATTGATCACAATTCGGTTCAGGCAGTCCGACGGCGGGGCGTTTCGCGCTTCCGCTCGCTTCTCCGGGGCATCCTGGGCCCCGTTCTCCTGCTGGCCGCGACCGGCCTGCCGCGCCTGCAGGAGGACAGCGCCCATTTCTTCCGCATCGGGCTGAACGAAGGGATCTCCCAGACCACCATCAACTGCATCGCCCAGGACAGCCGCGGTTTCCTGTGGTTCGGCACCCAGGACGGGCTCAACCGCTACGATGGCTACGTCGTCAGCGTTTTCCGCCACGTCCCGGGCGACCCGAACAGCATCGGAGGCAACAACGTCCGGGCCCTCTGTCCCGACAGCCAGGGGAACCTCTGGATCGCCACCGAGGGCGACCTGTGCCGTTTCGACACGCGGGCGGAACGATTTACCCGCTTTCCCCTGCCCAAAGGGCTGCCCAAAGAGCATGCCCCGTTCTCCCTGGCCCTCGGACGGGACGGCAGCCTGTTCATCGGGACCCTGGGAGACGGTCTCCGCCGCCTGCACCCGGTATCCGGCAGGATCACGCGGGTTGACGGGAGCGCTGCCGCTTCCCGCGATTCGGGGAGCAAAACCGTTCAGTCCTTGTATTCCGGCAGCGACGGAATCGTCTGGGTCGGCACCGCCCGGGGGCTGTCAGCCTTCAATCCCGGCACCGGGGATTTCCTGCCCCCGAGGGCAGGCGCCTGGGAAAAGACCCTTCTGCACGGGTTTTCCGTCAACGGCATCACCGCCGACAGCCGGGGCCGGCTCTGGCTGGCCACTTCCCAGGGGCTGAAGTGTTACCACCCGAAAACAGGTTACCTGCGATCGTACCGGGCCCGTCCGTCCGACGTCCACAGCCTGCCCGACGACAACACGCGCTCCGTGGCCGTGGACGAGCAGGGCAGCGTATGGGCCGCCTGCGGCACCACCCTGGTCCGCCTGACCCCCGAGACCGGCCGGGTCCTGCGGATCTCCCAGCAGGTGGACAACCCGTTCAGCCTGAGTGGAAACACCGTCACCACCGTGTATCGGGACCGCGACAACAACCTCTGGGTCGGAACCTACGGGGGGGGCGGCGTCAACCGCCTCAACCTCGGCCATTCGGCCTTCCTCCATTACCTGAAGCGCAGCGACAGGGAGGACGGCCTCAAGGACAGCCGCACCCGCGCGCTCCTGGAAAGCCGCGACGGCGCCCTGTGGGTGGGAACGTACAGCGGGCTGCACTGCCGCCCCCCCGGGAAAGAGGGCTTCGTTTGCTACCAGCACGACCCCGGCAACCGCGCCAGCCTCGGCAGCAACATGGTGTGGGCCTTGCACGAGGACCGGAGCGGACGGCTCTGGGTGGGAACCATCGGCGGAGGCTTGAGCCTCATGGACCGACAGCGCGGAACATTCACCTCCTTCCGGCACGATCCGGACAGCCCCGAATCTCTCGCCTCCGACGACGTCCGGGTTCTGTTCATGGACTCCCGGGGAAGCCTCTGGATCGGAACCGACGCCATGGGCCTGGACATGCTGGACAGGTCGACCGGGTCTTTTCGGCACTACCGCAATCGCCCCGGCGCCCCGGGGACCCTGGGGGGGAATGCCGTCCGGAGCATCGTGGAAGACCGCCAGGGTTTTCTCTGGGTCGGGACCTACGGCGGCGGAATCAGCCGCCGGAATCCCGTCTCGGGCGAATTCACCTGTTTCCGGAACACTCCGGACGACCCGGGCAGCCTGAGCAGCGACTTTGTCCTGTCCACCTTTTGCGACCGGGATGGCCAGATCTGGGTCGGCACTTCCGCCGGGCTGAACCGCTTCGACCCGGCGGCCGGAATCTTCTTTCGCTACCGTGCGCAAACCGGTCTGCCGAACGACGTCATCTACGCCATCGAGCAGGATTTCGCCGGCGACCTGTGGGTGAGCACCAACAAGGGGCTCAGCCGCCTGACGCCGGGAACCGGACGATTCCTCAGCTTCGATACCGAAGACGGCCTGCAGAGCGATGAATTCAACGCCGGAACCTCTTGCCGCGGCCGGGACGGCCGGCTGTATTTCGGGGGCATCCAGGGCTTCAACGAATTCTACCCGGACAGAGTCGACCAGAAGCCCCGACTGCCCCGAGCCACCTTGACGGGTTTCCTTCTGTTCAGCAAGAACGTCGAAATCCGCTCCCCGAACCGCCCCCCCGGTTCCGACCATTTCACCCTGCCCTGTTGCATCGGCAGCCTGGACCACCTCGTGCTGGACTACACGGAATCCGTTTTTTCTCTGGAGTTCTCCGCCCTCTCTTTCAGCCATCAGCAAAAAATCCGCTTCGTTTACAAGCTTGAGGGGTTCGACAGCGACTGGATCCCCACGGACGCGCGCAACCGTCGCGCCACCTACACCAGCCTGCCCCCCGGCGACTACCGGTTCGAGGTGCGCGCCTGCGACAACAACGGCGTCTGGAACCTGGAAGGCGCCTCGCTTCCTGTCACCATTCTCCCGCCCCCATGGAAAACCTGGTGGGCCTACAGCCTGTACCTGCTCCTGGCGGGCGTCTCGGTATTCGGCCTGATCGCGTGGCGCTCCCACCGGCTGCGGCGGGAAAACCAGATCCTCGAATGCAAGGTGAGTGACCGCACGGCCCAACTCACCGCCGCCTTCCGCGACATGGAGCGGGTGAACGCCCATCTGAACGAGAGGACCGCCGAACTGGGCCAGGCCAACCGCCGGCTCCAGGAGATGGACAAGATCAAAACGGATTTCATCAACATGGCGGCCCACGAGTTCCGCACGCCCCTCACCTCTGTGGTGGGCTTCGCCATCCTGAACCGGAAACGCTTCGAAGATGTCATATTGCCCCACCTCGACCTGTCCCGGCGAAGCGTCTCCCGGGCCGTCAACCAGATCCGCAAGAATTTCGAGATCATGGTCGGGGAGGGCAACCGGCTGTCCGGCCTGATCAACGATCTTCTGGACATTGCCAAGATCGAGGCGGGCAAGGTGGACTGGGAGATGACCCCTTTCGAACTCGACGAAATCCTGGAGCAGGCCGTCGAAACCATGACCCCCTTGTTCGAACACCAGGGCACGGAATGCCGGAAAGAGTACCGCCGGCCGCTGCCGGCCGTTCTCGGGAACCGGGAAAGGCTGTTGCAGGTGACGCTGAACCTCCTGTCCAATGCCCTGAAATTCACCCCGCGGGGCGGCCATGTCGCCGTCCGCGCCGTGGGACCGGAGGGAAATGACGGGCACGTTCAGATTTCCATAGCGGATACCGGCATCGGGATCGCCCCCGAAAACATCGACAAGGTATTCGAAAAGTTCCGCCAGCTAGGGGACGGGCAGAACGGGTTCATGAAGGGGACGGGGCTCGGCCTGCCCATCAGCCGCATGATCATCGAGCACCACAAGGGGAGAATCTGGGCGGAAAGCAGGCTCGGCGAAGGGAGCACCTTCCATGTCGCCCTGCCCGTATACCGCCCGGGGCCGGCGGAACGCTGAAGGGAAACCCGCGCGTGGTATACTGACGGTCCGCCCGGACGGCAGAAAGACAAGCGCCCCGGCTCGGAGGGCCAGGCATGATCAAACCATACGCCATGAAGGAAAAGGAATCCCGAGGCCGGAAGTGGCCGGAGGACCGCTATGAAAGCGTACGCGGAATCTACGAGCGAGACACCGACCGGGTGATCCACTCCCGGGCGTTCAAACGGTTGGCCGGCAAAACACAGGTGATTTCCGGCAGGCTGTCCGACCACCATCGGACCCGCCTGACCCACAGCGTGGAGGTGGCCGCGCTGTGCCGTTCGGTGGCGAGAAGGCTGGGCCTCAACGAAGACCTGGCCGCCTGCCTGGGGTTCTGCCATGATCTGGGCCACCCCCCGCTGGGCCACGCCGGCGAGCAGGTCTTCCACATGATCAGCGCCCGCTTCGGAGGAACGTTCGAGCACAACCGGCACACCCTCACCATCGTCGACGAGTTCGAAGAGAAATACGCCTCGTTCCCCGGCCTCAACCTGACCTGGGAAGTGCGCGAAGGGATCTTCAAGCATTCGAAGCATCCCGACGACCCCGGCGATCCGGCCGTCCAGGAATTCGACCCGTCCCTCCACCCGACCATCGAGGCCCAGTTGACCGACTTCTGCGACGAGATCTGCTACACCTTCTCCGATCTCGACGACGCCAGGGAAGGCGATTTCACCCGGCTGGAACGGGACATCCTCCCCGAACTGCCCGATTTCGCGGCCCTCTACGAGGCCATGGCGACGTGTTACCCTTCCGCCTCGCCCAAGCTCCTCTTCAACGAGTCGCTTCGCCGGGCCATGAACGAGGCGGTGCAGGACTTCACGAACACTACCGCCCGGCGGATCGCCGAAGCGGGCGTCGAAACGGTTGCCGACGCCCGGCGGGCCGGGTTCCGCGTGACCGCCTACTCGGACGGCATGCGGAACCGCCTGCTGAAATACCACGCCTTCCTGCGCCAGCGGTACTACCGGCACCCGGACATCTGCGCCGTCCGGGAGGAAACCGCGCCGCGCATGCACCAACTGTTCGACCTGTACCTGAATTCGCCGGACAAACTGCCCCGCCGGTACCGCAGCCTGATCCAGGAGGGCAGGCTCCCCGAATGGAAGGTCATCCTCCACTACATGGCCGGATTCACGGACTATTTCCTTTTCCAGACGCTGGAATCGTTTCACCTGTAGGGCGTGCGGCCGTCGGGAGCCCCTGCCCGCCTAATCGACCGGCGCTTTGCCGCAGGAAACAAGCCGCAGGCTCTGGCGGGAAGCGGGCAAGCCGCCGCGGGCCGGGAGGTCGGCCTCCATCCGTACCGGTCCCACCCCCGCGGCGTACCAATGGATGATCACGCCGCCCCCCGGGAAAACCCGCCGGATTCGGAGCGCCTCATAGGTGCCGGCCGGCACCGTCACCTTCTCGAGGCCCTCGAATTCGCTCACGATTTCCAGAAATCCGGCCTGGCCCGATCCGTTCCAGGTCCAACGGGAACCCGCGGCGAGGTAAGGGGGCAGTTCCACAAAGGGCGGAGAAAACTCCGTCTTGCTGGCGCCCAGGATGCCTTCGTGGCTGAGGAGCCCGTCCGGGGTCCGGACATAGCACAGCGTGATGGCATTCAGCGCCCCGCGGGAAGGGTCATCCAGGAGAAAGGCCGGCGTCCCGTCGGGAAGCTTCGCCGTGTTCACCACAAACGTCTGGTTTTCCTGCGGTTCCGGTTTTCCGTCCAGGGATTGGGAACGTTCGAACACCCACCGGAACCCCTTTTCCAGCGGAAAATAGTCCCGGGTGTCGAACGCCTTGTCCGGTTGAACCAGGACAGGGCGTTCCAGGCCCCCCGCCCCGCCTCCGCAACCGGCCGCCGCGAGCAACAGCCACGCGCCGGCCGCCAGGAACACTGCGCCACTAAAAATTGTACAGGAGCGAGAGCACCGCATTGTTCCTCTCCCGGGCCAGGTCCACCGCCCATTCCACCTGGAGGTGGTTTT
>CAYTBK010000083.1:0-17873 GCA_964436005.1 uncultured Acidobacteriota bacterium | reverse complement strand
CGGCTGCGGCGGGACCTGCCCAACCTGGCCTACGTCACGGCCCTCTACGCCCTGGCGTCCGGCCTGTGCTTCCTGATCCTGATCGGAGGGGGTTTGCCCCTCGCCGCCTACTCCGCCCGGAACTGGACCTGCTTCCTGCTCATGGCCCTGGTGCCCACCATGGTCGGGCACTCGCTGCTCAACAACGCCCTGCGCTTCTTCAGCGCGGGCCGGGTGGCCACGGCCACCCTGAGCGAACCGCTCATCGCCGGCACGGTGGCCTGGCTGGCCTGGGGCGAGCGTCTTTCCTGGGGCGCCCTGGCCGGCTACGCCGTGATCGGTCTCTCGGTGCTGGTCCTGGTCAGTGAGGGCGCTTCGTCCGGCAAGGCGGCGCCTTCTCTCCCGACCGCCAACAATTGAAGGAGTTTCCATGCGCATTTCCCATCTTCCCTTCGTCAAGATCTGCTGCATCTCCAGTCCGGAGGAAGCCCGGACGGCCGTGGCGGCCGGCGCTTCCGCCCTGGGGCTGGTGTCGGAGATGCCGAGCGGGCCGGGCGTCATCCCCGATGAGCGGATTGCCGAGATCGCGGCCGCGGTGCCCCCGCCTGTGGCCACCTTCCTGCTCACCTGCCGGCGGGACGCCGGCGAGATCGTCGCGCAGCACCGGGTCTGCCGCACCGGCACCATCCAGCTGGTGGACTACGTTTCGGTGGCGGAACTGCAGAAGCTCCGCCTCGCTCTGCCCGGGATCAAGCTGGTGCAGGTGATCCACGTGACGGACCGGGAGTCCGTGGACGAGGCCCGGGCGGCCGCTCCCCACGTGGACGCGCTGCTGCTCGACTCGGGCAACCCCAAGCTGCCGGTGAAGGAACTGGGCGGCACCGGCCGGGTCCACGACTGGAGCCTCAGCCGGGAAATCCGGGAGACGGCCGGACGGCCCGTGTTCCTGGCCGGCGGGCTGAACCGGCAGAACGTGGCCGAGGCGGTGGCCGCGGTGCGTCCCTTCGGGCTCGACCTCTGCAGCGGCGTGCGGACCGGCGGGGCGCTGGACCCGGCCAAGCTGGAGGGGTTCTTCCTGGCGCTGGCCGGGGCTTCACCACAGAGACACGAAGTGCACTGAAGTTGCCGGGAGGATTTGCCGGCGGATAAGCGCTTCGCCTGTTGCAATTAAAATATAATTTTGTGTTTTTGCGGTGGAAGATCGAGGCCGTCAGTCGGCGGGGGCGTCCGGGATGCGCTCCACCAGGTGTTGACGGTTGGCCGGGGCGGGGAAGGGGTCCGGCCAGTACTCCACCATGCGGACGATCTTCCCGTCCACCACGGTGGAGAAGGTCACGGCGCGGGCCTGCACGGCCCCGTCGGTCACCGACACCTCGCTCACGGCCTCCCGCTCGTCGCCCACCACCCGGTGGACGGTGAAGCGCCACGGACCCGCCGCCGGGTATTCCTCGTTGACCCGGGCGAAGTTCTCCCGGCCCCGGACGCGCTCCCCCGACTGGGGCCAGTCCAGCACGAAATCGTCGCCCAGCATTTCGCCAGCGGCGCGGAAATCGTTTTTTTCCATGATTTTCCAAAATTCGCGCACGACTTCGACGGCGGTTGGCGTCATGGGCAGACCCTCCTTGACCGGGTGGCGGCGGGATTTCCTTCACTCCGCCATCATGACAAATTCCCCCGGAAAACACAAGGAGGCGGTAACGCGCCCCGCATTCTCCCCCGCGCCGGAAGGCGCACCCGAAGGCGGTCGGCCGGGCTGATCTCGAGAATAATAAATACACCACTAATCCCACTAAAATGAATGATTAGTGAGATGAAAGGTTTTGTCCCGTCGTGGTGAACAGCCGACCGTGGGTGTCGATGGTTCGCCCGTGGCGATGGATTCGGCTGCCTGCCCAGGCGCCGGCAACCCCTTTTTCCGTAGGGAATCCATGCCCTCCGGGCAAAAGACCCGTCTTCCTCTTCGTGGCCCTCGCGACCTTCGTGTTGCCGACTGACCGCGAACGAGGATGGGCTTCGGGGGCTTGCGGTATGACTGTTTGATGGGAAACCGGTTGCGGGGATTGCCGGCAGGCCGCGGCGTGCGTCTCCGCGTTCGGTGCTCCGGCAGCCTGCGCGCCTGGCGAGAGCGGCGCTGCGGAAGCCTCCGCGCCGCACTCCTGGAGCGGCACGGCCCATCCTCACCATCCTGTTCATCCTTGTTTCCGGCCGCCCGTCGCTTGCCCCGCGGACCGTGGTTCCCGGAAAGAGACGGCCCGGGCAAGCCCGGGCCGTCTGCGCGAGAGGGGAAAAGGGTCGCTATTCAGCCAGCTTGGCCTTTTTGGAGTTCAGGTAGAGGAAGGCGCAGATGCCGGCGAAGGCCACGACCCCGATGATCTGGCTCAGGTCCGGCGAAAGGAATTTTTCCACTTCGATGTAGTGCGAAACCTTGAACAGCACAAGAAGCGCCCCGACCACGCCCATGATGGCTCCGCCGGCGATGAAGCCGCTGGCCAGCAGGGTGCCGCGGCGGACGCGCTCCTCGGAAAGGGCCTTGTTCTTCGTGCTCTTGCCGACGAAGTGGGAAATGACGCCGCCGACGAAGAGCGGCGTGTTGATCTCGATGGGCAGGTACATGCCGATGGCGAAGGCGAGGGGCGGAATCTTCATCATTTCCAGAAGGATGGCCAGGACCAGGCCCATGGCGTAGAGCGCCCAGGTGACCGGGGCGTTGTCGAAGATGCCCGACAGGATGGTGGCGAACAGGTTGGCCTGGGGCGCCGGGACGACGCTGGCGTTGCGGAACCCGGAGACGAACTCGTGGGTGGCCGGGTCGGTCACGCCGTAGGCGTAGTGGATCAGGATGACGGTGGCGGCCACGCCGACGGCGGCGAAAAGGGTGCCGATGATCTTGGATATCTGCTGGTAGCGCGGTGTGGAGCCCAGCCAGAAGCCGACCTTGAGGTCCGTGACGAACCCGCCGCTCATGGACAGGGCGGTGCAGACCACGGCGCCCATGACGATGGCGGCGTACTTGCCGAAGTCGCCCTGCAGACCCACCGAAACCAGCAGGGTGGAGCCCACGATCAGGGTGACCAGGGTCATGCCCGAGATCGGGTTGTTGCCGGTCATGGCCGTGGCCAGGGCGGCGACGGTGGCGAAGAGGAACGAGAACACGAAGGCGATGGCCAGGCCCGTCAGGGCGATCTGGGGCGCCTTGGCGGCGGAGCCCGGGTCCTGGCTGACGAGGACGTAGAAGAAGGCCAGCAGGGCTACCAGGGTCACCACGATGGTGACGAGGATGGTGCTCATCTTGAGGTCGCGGTCGGTGCGGAGGGGGGCGGCGGCTGCCACTCCTTCCTTTTTGTGGTGGAAGATTTCCTTGAAGCCCAGGGAGAACGCCTTGGTGATGGTGGGCAGGCTCTTGAGGATGCCGATGATGCCCGCGCCGGCCATGGCGCCCACGCCGATGCGCTGGGCGTACAGCCGGAAGACCTGGTTGGCGTTCATGTCGGCGATGAGGTCCGGGAAGCCGGGCAGCGGGGCGGGGGGAATCGGCCCGGAGGCGATGTGCGCGCCGAAGTGGTAGATGAGCGGCACGAGGATCAGCGTCGAGAAGAAGCTGCCGGCGCAGATGATGGCCGAGTAGCGCAACCCGGTGATGTAGCCCAGGCCCAGGATCAGGCTGACGGCGTTGAGGCTGAGGGTGGCCTTGGCCCCCACGGCCAAATTTTTCATGAAGGGGAGGAACTGGAAGTTGATGACTTCCGACCAGGCCTTCACGGAGGTGGCCAGGAAGTCGAACACGCCGCCCACGCCGGCGGCCAGGACCAGGGTCTTGGCCTGCTCGCCGCCGGACTCGCCGGTGACGAACACCTCGTTGATGGCCGTCGCCTCGGGGAAGGGGAGCTTGCCGTGCTGTTCCACCATGAAATAGCGGCGCAGGGGGATGAGGAACATGACCCCGAGCATGGCCCCGAACACCGAGGTGAGGAACATGGTGAAGATCATGGAGACGGCGCCGGGCGCCACGCCCTTCATGATGTACAGGGCGGGGAGCGTGAAGATGGAGCCGGCCACGATGAGGCCGGAGGCGGCGCCGATGCTCTGGACGATGACGTTCTCGAGGACGGTGTTCTTCCGCTTGAAGAGCCCCGAAATGCCGACGGTCAGGATGCCGATGGGGATGGCCGCCTCGAAGACCTGGGCGACCTTGAGGCCGGAATAGGTGGCCGCGACGGCGAACACGAGTGCCATGACGATGCCGAGGACGATGGAACGGCTGGTGAACTCGGGGATGACTTCATGCGCCGCGATGAAAGGTTCGTACGTTTCCCCGGGCTGCAGTTCGCGGTACGTCGCCGGCGAGAGTCGCCGGGGAGTGCTTTCTGCGGAAGACCCGCTCTCGACCTTTTTCATGAGGGATGGCTCCTTAAAAGTTTTTCGGGCGGAACACTCTGATTCTCACAGGTGACCGGGCCAAGTCAAGCGGTTTGAAGCCGGAGGGGCGGATTTCAAAGACCGGCCTCCACTTCGCCGGTGGATCTCAGCTCTTCCAGCACGGCTTTCCGCTTCCGGTTGCAGCGGTAGCAGTAGAAAACGAGGTAGGCGAAACGGAACGGGAACAATACGGCGCGCAGGGCGACAAAAAACATCTCCATGAAATCCTCCCGCCCGCAGGCGTCACTCCACGATGTCCGGGTCGAACGCCTCGATGGCCAGTTTCATCCGGTCGGCGGATTGCAGGACCTCTTCCCGGTGCAGGATGAGGCTCTTGCCGGCGTCGATGGCCATGGCCGAGACGTGGCACTTCTTCAGGGTTTCGATGGTTCGCGGGCCCATGACCGGGACGTCGAACCGGAGGTCCTGGTCCGGCTTGCTCACCTTCACCACGACCATCTCCTTGCCGCAGCAGCAGCCGGCGGCCCGCTCGATGGCCGCGTCGGTCCCTTCGAGCGCTTCCACGGCCAGCACCACCTGGTGACGGACCACCACGGTCTGCCCGATGTCCAGGCGCCCGATTTCCTTGGCGATGCGCCGCCCGAAGACGATGTCCTTCTTCTCCTCCTCGTTCGGCGCGCGTTTCGTCAGCACGCCGACCCGGGGGACGAGTTCGGGCAGGAGGAGGGTGGAGTCGATGAGGGTGATGCCGTCGCGGGCCATTTCGTCGGCCACGGCCAGCAGGATGGCGTCGGAGTTCCGCTGTTTCAGGCGGAGCAGCAGCGAGAGCATGCGCAGGTCGGGGTGGTCCTTGCCGAATATGCGCACATGCTTGATCTGCCCGGCCATGATGGCGTGGGTGACGCCTTCCTTCCGGAAGTAGCGCAGCATGCGCCCCATCTGGCCCACCCCCATCCACACCAGCTTGTCGGCGAAGCCCTCCAGTTCCTCGAGGGCCTCGCCCTTGGCCGCGGCCACCACGGAACGGATGCCCAGCTTCCGGCAGGCCTGCAGGATGATCAGGGGGAAATCGCCGTTCCCGGCCACGAGGCCCACGCAACTGGGCAACGCGCCGGTTGTCATCGGATGACCCCCCGCTTGGAGGCGGTGATGAAGTCGATGAGGTAGCGGACGTCTTCGGTCATTGGCTCCATCTTCTCGAGCTCGCCCAGGGCCAGCGTCATGTTCTTGAGCTTGTCGCCGCGGAAGAGGGTCCGGTAGGCGCGACGGATTGCCTCCAGGCGCTCGGAGGTGAAACCCTGCCGGCGCAGGCCGATGGTGTTCGGGCCGAAGGCGTGGCAGCCGGTCCGGGCGCCCGTGGTCTTCATGTAGGGCATGGCGTCCCGGGTCAGGGCCGAGAAACCGCCGATGAAGGCGTAGTTCCCGATGCGGCAGAACTGGTGGACCGCGCTGAAGCCGCCGAGGTACACGTGATGACCGATGAGGCAGTGGCCGGCCAGGGTGGCGGCGTTAGCGAAGATGGCGTAGTCGCCGACGTGGCAGTCGTGGGCGATGTGGGAATAGGCCATGAAGAGGCCGTGGCTGCCCACCTGGGTCAGCCCGCCGCCGCCGACGGTGCCGCGGTTGAAGGTGGAGAACTCGCGGATGACGTTGTTGTCGCCGATTTCCAGTCGGGTCGGTTCGCCTTTGTATTTCAGGTCCTGGGGCGGGGTCCCCAGCGAACAATGATTGTGGACGTGGTTGTTCTTCCCGAGGACCAGGGGGCCCTCGAGCCGGCAGAACCCGTCGATGACGGTACCGGCGCCGACCTCGACTTCGCCGGTGATTTCGGTGTAGGGCCCGATGACGACGTCGTCGGCCAGCCTGGCGCGGTCGGACAGGATTGCGGTCGGATGAATGGCCATTACGCCTCCCTGTCGACCAGCGACGACATCAGGATGGCTTCCGCCACGAGATCGTTGCCCACAAAGGCCTTGGCTTCGATCTGGCAGATCCTGGCCTTCAGCCGCAAGATCCGGCCCTCGAGGATCAGCTGGTCCCCGGGGATCACCGGTTTGCGGAAACGCGCCTTGTCGATGCCCATGAAAAAGGCGAGCTTGGTCTTGGCCTCTTCCTCGCCGATGGAGGTGAAGGCCAGGATCCCGCCGGCCTGGGCCAGCGCTTCGATGATGAGAACGCCGGGCATGACGGGGGCGCCGGGGAAGTGACCCTGGAAGAACGGCTCGTTGATGGTGACGTTTTTCAGGGCGCGGATGAGGACGCCCGGTTGAAACTCGATGACCCGGTCCACGAGGAGGAAGGGGTACCGGTGGGGGAGTGTCCGCATCACCTTGCGGATATCCTGGGTGCTAATTGGTTCCATGTGGATTCTCCTTATGAAAAAAGAGCCGCGTGTTCACGCGGCCTCTTGGAAAAAACTGGCTCGGAAAGCTTACTTCTGGGCGCCCGCCGCGGCCGTGTAGGGGTAGGCCTGGTTGAACCGCTTGATCAGCTCGTCGGTGATGTCCGACTCGGGCTGGTAGTAGGCGATGACCTGGGGGTTGAGGTACAGGATCATGGCGTAGTTGTTGCCCTTGGCGTATTCGCTGAACAGCGGGGTCATCTTCTTGGTGATGTTGGCGCCGAACTCGTCCAGCTTGCGGGCGTAGTCCTTCTTGACGTCTTCCGTCTGGCGCTTGATGTCGGTGTCGAGGCGGTCCATTTCCTTCAGGAGCTCTTCCTTCTTGTCGTCAGACAGCAGGTTCTGCTGGGTCTGGAACTGGCCCTGCTTTTCCTGCAGCTTCTTCTGCATGGCCTGCAGCTGCTCGTCCTGACGCTTCAGCCACTGATTGATCTTTTCGTATTCCGCCTTGCCTTCGTCGCAGGTCAGGATGGCTTTCGTGGAGTCCACGAAACCGATTTTCCCCTGCTGAGCCAGGAGACCGGCCGTCATGACGAACAGCAAAGCCGCGATGACAAAGAAACGTTTGTAGCTCATATTCGAAACACTCCTTAAATGATTTTTCTCAGAAACTCTTCCCAATAGAGAACCGGATGTTGCGCCTTGGTTCATTGTATTCGATGCCCGTGGGGTAATCCTTGGTGTAGAACCACTGGGAAACCCGGACGGGATTATACGCAAAAATGAGGCGGAAGGGTGCGTTCACCATGGGCAGCATGAACTGAATTTCAGCACCGACGGAAGCGCGCCACTTGTTGTTGGTGGATTCGATGAGGTAGATGCTGGTGTCCTGCGAGAAGCCCAGCTTGTCCTTCTGGGTGACCGTCGAGATCCCGACGTCCGTGAACATGGCCAGGGTCACGGGGCCGACGATGGGGATGCGGTACTCGAACTGCCCCAGGAAGGAAAGGTCGCCGCCGATGGGCTGGATCGAGTCGAAGCGGAGCGGAAGACCGGTGTTCATGTCGATCATCGGCTGGCCCTGGGCATCCTTGCGGAGGTAGGAAACCACGGCATACGGTGCGACGGAACGCAGGTCGAAGCCGCGCATGTCGGTTTCCCCGCCCAGGTAGTAGCGTTCGTAGAACGGTGCGGCGACCGTGTCGCCGAAGGGGCGGATGTACTCGCCCATGAGATGGACGGCGAACACGTTCCTGCCTTTGGAGATCCACTTGTCGCGGTGGTACCACTTGAAGTCGGCGCGGGGCGTGAGCAGGTTGAAGTCGCCGCCCAGGATGCCGCCGGAAACCGACATGGCGATGTCGATTTCCTTGCCGCGGGTCGGGAAGAAGTAGTCGTCCGTCGAGTTGTAGCTCAGGCGGGCAGTGACCTGGGAACGCAGCAGCCCGCTGAGGGCGTCTTCCGTGTTCAGGCCCGGGTTGGAGCCGAATATCTGGGCCTCGACGAGGTAGCGGTACTCGTCGTTGATGTCGTCCAGGGGGAACGACATGCTCTGGAACTCGTAGGACGTGTAGAAACGCCAGAACATGGACAGCGGCCGGCCGATGGTCACGCTGAAGCCCTTGGTCTTCCGCACGAACAGCTGGGTGGAGTCCAGCGTCGTGAAGTAGGTGTAATCGTCCATGTCGAAGCGGGTCTTGCTGTTGTAGACGGTGAACCCGAGCAGGGTGTTCGTGTCCATGAAGTACGGCTTGGTGAGCGAGACCGAGAAGTTGACCTGGCGGGTGCCCAGGATCGTGTCGACGGAAATCCGGTCCCCGTAGCCCAAGAAGTTGTTCGTACTGTAGTTGAGCCCGATGAAGCTGCCCTGGTAGCCGCTGAGGCCGCCCGTCAGGCCGATGGACTGCTGCCCCTTCTCCTTGACGGTGACGATGACGTCCACGAGGGCCTCGCTGGGGTGCCGCTTGATCTCGTAGTCTTTCTCCTCGATCTTCTCGAAGTAGCCGAGCTGGTTGATGCGCTGGACGCTGAGGTCCAGGAGCTGCTGGGAGAACACTTCCTGCTCGACCAGCTGGAACTCGCGCCGCAGGACCTTGTCGCGGGTGCGGGTGTTGCCGAAGAACTCGATCTGGTTGACGCGGTACTGGCGGCCCTGCTCGATGTTGAAGGTGATGTCGGCGGTTTTCTTGGCCTCGTCGATCTTGAGGGAGGGCGAAATGTCGAAATCGATGTAGCCGTAGATCCCGTACAGCTTCTTGATGTTCTGCATGCCGTCCTTGACGGCTTTGTAGTTGGCGATGTCGCCGGGCTTGAGGCCGATATTGTTCATGAGCTGCTCGCTCTTGAACAGGGTGTTCCCCTCGAAGGTCATGGCGTTGAGGCGGTAGAGGGAACCCTCGTCGATGGGAACCTTGATGTAGAACTGCTTCTTGGTCTTGCGGAGGAGGGGGATGAAGCCGCGGGGGCCCTCGACGATCTTCACTTCGGGCTCGCCGTACTTCATGTTCAGGTAGCCGCGCTCCTGGTACAGGGACTTCAGGTTCTCCTCGAGGTCGTAGACGAACTTGTCGTGGTGGTACTTGTCGGTTCCCTTGAAAATGCTGAAGATGCCCCGCTCCTTGTTGAGCTTCAGGGCCTTCTTGAGCTCCTTGGACTTGAAGATGGTGTTCCCTTCGAAGGTGATCTTGCCGATGCGGACCTTCTCGCCTTCCACCGCCTTGAAGACGATCCGGACGGAGTTGGGCGGGACGTCCTCCACCAGGGTGGTCACCGTGCCCAGCGGCCGGCCGTTCAGGACGAGGAGGTTCTTGATGATCTTCTCGCCCTTCTTGACCTTGGTGGGCTCGTAGGGCGAGTCGACGGTCAGGCCGAGCTTGGCCTCGTTGAACTTGTCCAGGATGTCCGACTTCTTGAAGGACTTGACGCCCTCGTACTCGATGGACCGGATGATGGGCTTCTCCTCGACGACGTAGGTGACGATCTTGCCTGTCTGCCCGTCCGTGATGTCGACCCGGATGTCTTTGAAAAGGCCGGTCTTGAACAGTGCCTGGAAGTCCTGCTTGACCTTGTCGTCGTCGTAGACGTCACCCTCGCGGCACAGGACGTAATAGAGGATCGTGTCCTGCGGGATCCGATGATTCCCGCGGACTTCGACTTTCTCGATGGTCTGGCCGGCGCCAAAAGACCGGGCCGGGGTGAGTGCGAGGACAACGACGAAAGCTGCAAGAAAACGCTTTACATTGGTATATGTCATGGGTGCTCCGGATTGTTCTGATTCGTGCCCGCAAAAGTGGGCATTCTACCACCAGACAGGCTGGTTTTCATCATTTATTTCGTGACGGAATAATGCAATCAACCTGCAAAGATGGAAGTGGCATCGGACAGCAGGGTGGTGCCGGTCTCCAGCTTCCCGGTGCCCGCTCCTTCCAGGTAGATCTCGCCGCGTTCTTCCGACCGGATGAGCAAGGCGTTCCGGGAGTATCGCACGTGGTAGAAGGGATCCTTCAGGCTCAGCTTGTGGGGCCCGACCTGCCCGTGCCAGGAGCCGTCCTCCTCGCGCCAGGCATGGCCGATCATGCGGATGCGCAGGTCCTTTTCCAGGGCCGACTCGATGTCGCGGGCCGTGATCTGGCGGATGCTCTCGCAGCGGATGATTTCCGGCCGGATGGGGTTGCCGGTCAGGACATTCAGCAGGATGATCAGCTTGGCCATGGTGTCGTGGCCGTCGATGTCGAGGTCGACGTTGATTTCGGTCAGGCCCTTTTCCTGGGCCTCCTTGAGCACCTCGTCCCAGTTCTTGCCGCGTTCCAGGTTCTGCAGGATGAAATTGGTGGTGACGTTGAAAATGCCCCGGACCTCCTGGATGGTGTCGACCCGGAAGCTGTTGTGGAGAAGGCTGATGAGGGGCGTTCCGCTCATGACGGCCCCCTCGAAGCGGAACTGGACGTCGTTGGCCCGGGCCAGGTCGCGCAGCTCGGCGAAGTGCAGCGCCACCGGCCCCTTGTTGCAGGTCACGACGTGCTTGTGGGCGGCCAGGGCCTTGCGGATGTAGGTGGTGGCCGGCTCACCGGTCTGGAAGTCGGAGTAGGTGCACTCCACCACCACGTCGGCCTGGCTCAGCTCGATGGCCGCGGACACATCCAGCCCCTTCACCAGGGTCTGGTCCTGCGGGCAGTAGTCCAGCAGCCCCTTGCCGTCCTCCAGCAGCGGCAGGACCTCGTTGATCCGGATGCCGGCGGGGGAGAGGATCGAACCGCTGAGCCGGTCGCACAGGGCAACCAGCTCGAAATTGATCCCGTAGCGGGAGCGGATGGCCTCGCGTTTTTTCCGCAGCACGGAAAGGAAGCCCTGCCCGACGTTCCCTCCCCCGATCAATGCGATTTTAACATCCATGGTGTATGATTCTCCTTTGATTGCAAGCTGACCCGCTTCAGACGCGGTTATAGAGGGTGTCCCGTTCCACGGGGTCCCGGTCCGCGTCGCGGATGAGCCGGGTGATCTCGGACCGGGAGAGGCTTTGCGGGGTGCTGGCCCCGGCGCTGTGGGTGATCCGCTCTTCCTCGACGGTGCCGTCGATGTCGTCGGCCCCGAAATGGAGGGCCACCTGGGCGAGCTTCGGGCCCAGCATGATCCAGAACGCCTTGATGTGCAAGATGTTATCCAGCATCAGGCGGGCGATGGCGATGGTCTTCAGGTCGTCGATGCCGGTGGTCCCGCGGCCACCGAGCTCCGTGTTGCTGGCGTGGTAGGAAAGCGGGATGAACGCCAGGAAGCCGCCGGTCTCGTCCTGCAGCTCGCGGAGGCGAACCAGGTGGTCCACCCGCTCCTCGATGGTCTCAACGTGCCCGTACAGGATGGAGGCGTTGGTCCGGAGCCCGATCCGGTGGGCGGTCCGGGCAATCTCGAGCCAGCGCTCGCCCGAAATCTTCCTGGGGCAGACCTTGTCCCGGACTTCGGGGGAGAAGACTTCGGCCCCCCCGCCCGGCAGCGAGCCGAGCCCGGCCGACTGGAGGTCCCGCAGCGTCTCCTCCACGGAGCGCCCGCCCAGCCGGGCGATGTGGTCGATCTCCACCATGGTGAAGGCTTGCAGATGGACCGAGGGGAAGCGGTCAGACAGACCTTTCAGCAGGTCGGTGTAATAGGCGTAGGGGAGGTCCGGGTGCAGTCCCCCCACGATGTGCAGCTCGCGGATTTCCGGCCGCACCACCTGCTCGGCGTGCCGGAAGACCTCTTCCAGGGGCATGGCGTACGCTTCGGGGTGGCCCGGCGCGCGGAAATAGGCGCAAAAACGACAGGCGTTGACGCAGATGTTGGTGTGGTTGATGTGCCGGTTCACGATGTAGCGGACCGTGCGGCCGTTGAGCGCCAGGCAGCGCCGTTCGGCCATCCGGCCGATCTCCAGCAGCTCGGGGGATCGATAGAGGGCGACGCCGTCCGCGAAGGACAGCCGCTCGCCGTTCCGCACTTTTATCTCGATCGGCGCCAGCTCGGAGGGCGCCCCTTCCGTCATTTCCATCACAAACGTACACCTGTCCCGAAAGTGGCACCTCCCGATCAGGAGGAGAGGAGCACTGCATCCAAAGCGACGAAAGCGAAAATACCGATGCTGATGACGCCGTTGAGAAGGAACAGCCCTTTTTCGCTGGCCGTCCGTTTTGCTAAATACCACTTTGCGTGCCCGCAAATCAATAGGGTCGCGATGCCGCCCATGCCGAGCCAGGCTACCCAGCCGAGGCGGAAGGCGATGGCGAAGAGGGCCATGAACACGACGGTGAGCAGGTGGAGGAGGCGGCCCGCGGCGCGCGCCGTGGGGATGCCGAACCGTCCCGGGATGGAGTGCAGGCCGTGGCGCGCGTCGAATTCCGCGTCCTGGCAAGCGTAGAAGATGTCGAAGCCGGCCACCCAGGTCATGATCACGGCGCACAGCAGCATGACCGGAACGGAAAACTCGCCGGTGACGGCGATCCAGGTTCCTTCCGCCGCGATGCTGAGGGAGAAGCCCAGGATGAAGTGGGACAGGATGGTGAACCGTTTGGCCAGCGAGTAGAGCAGGATGATTCCCAGGGCCGGGAAGGAGAGGGCGGCGCAGAGCGGGTTCAGCTGGAACGCCGAGAGGACGAAGGCGAGCGCGCAGACCGCGGTGAAGGCCGCGCAAACCGAGGGTTTCAGTCGGCCGGAGGGGATGGGCCTCCCCTGGGTGCGTGGGTTGAGGCGGTCGAGCCGGGCGTCGGCCAGGCGGTTGAAGGCCATGGCGGCGCTGCGGGCTGACACCATGGCCGCTAGGGTCCACAGGTACGTGGCGGTTTCGGGCCAGGCCCAGTCGCCCGTCGGCCGCGGTGGGAAGCCTCGCACGGCGAGCAGCCCGCCCAGGAGCGAGAAGGGCAGGGCCAGGACCGTGTGGCTGAACCGGATGTTCTTGAACAGGAGGACCAGGGTGGATGGCTTTGCGTGGGGCATGGTTCTTTTCCGGCGAAGGGGCCGTATGCTCCGGAGCCGCCTAGCGGGCCGGCCGGGACCAGCGGTGGGCCTCGGGCACGGCCAGCCCGAGCTGGAGGAGGATCTTGGAAACGAAGGCGTCCACCAGGTCGTCCAGGGTCTCCGGCCGGGTGTAGAAGGCCGGGGCGGCCGGCATCACCACGGCGCCGGCGCGGTTCAGCCGGAGCAGGTTCTTCAGGTGGATCTCGTTCAGCGGGGTCTCCCGGGGGACGAGGAGGAGCCGGCGGCGCTCCTTCAGGGCGACGTCCGCTGCCCGGTGGATGAGGTTGCGGCCGTTGCCGGAGGCCAGGGCGCCCACCGTGGCCAGGGAGCAGGGGACGATCACCATGGCGTCGGGGGCGCGGCTGCCGCTGGCCACGTCGGCGCAGAAATCTCGGTTGTCGACGGCCTCTACGTCGGGGAAGCCGGCCCGGTCGAGATCCTGCCGCGTGCCGAGGCGCACCCCGGTTTCCAGGAGGCAGGTCTGGGCTCCTTCCCGGGAGACGATCAGGCTGACCCGCTCCGCCTGCCCGCCGGAGGCGAGGCGCTCCAGCAGCCGGAGGCCGTAGGCGGCCCCGCTGGCTCCCGTCATGGCGACCAGGACATGGGACAGGGCGGGTCTGGCGGCGGGGGTCATGAGGCCGGGACTCCGGTCGGCGCGGCGGGCGGTGCCGCCAGCGCGTCGAACTCGGCGCGGAACTTGGTGACGAAGGAGATGACGGGCATGGCGGCGGCGTCGCCGAGCGGGCAGATGGTGTTGCCCGAGATGTTCCCGGCGACGTCCAGCAGGAGGTCGGGGTCGACCGGCCGGCCGCGGCCGGCCACGAGGCGGTCCAGGATCCGCTTCATCCAGCCCGTGCCCTCCCGGCAGGGGGAGCACTGGCCGCACGACTCGTCGTGGTAGAAATGGGCCAGGCGGTGGAGGGCGGAGACCATGCACGTCCCCTCCCGGAAGACGATGACGCCGGCCGAGCCGAGCATGGAGCCCGCCGCGGCCACTTGGTCGAAGTCTAGGCCGATGTCGCACTCCTCGGCCCGCAGGACGGGGGTGGAGGAGCCGCCGGGGATGACCGCCTTGAGCCGCCCGCCGCCGAGGATGCCCCCGGCGTCCTCCTCGATGAGCCTCCGAAGCGGGTAGCCCATGGGCCTCTCGTACAGGCCGGGGCGCTCCACGTGCCCGCTGACGCCGAAGAGGCGGGTCCCGCCGTTTTTCGGGGTGCCCAGGGAGGCGAACCAGTCCGCTCCCTTGCGCAGAATGACGGGGACGTTGGCCAGGGTCTCCACGTTGTTGATGATGGTGGGGCCGCCGTAGAGGCCGACGTTGGCGGGGAAAGGCGGCTTGAGGCGGGGGTTGCCCCGCTTTCCTTCCAGCGATTCGAGGAGGGCGGTCTCTTCCCCGCAGATGTAGGCGCCAGCGCCCCGGCGCAGGTGGAAGGTGATGTCGGCGCCCGACCCCATGGCCTTCTTGCCGGTGAGGCCGGCGTCGCGGGCCTCCTGCAGGGCGGCCGCCAGGCGGGCGGCATAGGGTTTGTACTCCCCCCGGATGTAGATGTAGACGTCGTTGGCGCCGATGGCGTAGGCCGCGATGAGCGCGCCCTCGACGACGAGGTGCGGCGCTTTCTCCAACAGGTGGCGGTCCTTGAAGGTGCCCGGTTCGCTCTCGTCGGCGTTGACGCATAGGAAGACGGGCGCTTCGCCCTTGCGGATGAAGCCCCACTTCATGCCGGTGGGGAAGCCGGCGCCGCCCCGGCCCCGGAGGCCCGACTTCTTGACCTCTTCGGTCACTTCGGCGGGCGTGAGCGAGTGCAGGGCCTTCCGGGCCGCCTCGTACCCGCCGCGGGCGCGGTAGACGCCGAGCGTGTGGAACCCTTCCACGGCGAAATGCTCTGTCAGTACCAGGGATTCCCGTTCCATCCCATCCTCCTCGACCGGCCCGCCGGCCGGTGCCCCTTCTCCATGCTGCTCGCTCACGCGCTCCGGGCGTTCGCGCGGGCCGGAAAAAAACGCTTCCGGCGGCCGGCACGGGGGAAGGGCGAAACGGTGCCATCATACACCGGTCCGGCCGCATTTGCCAGTCGCGTTTGGCCTCTCCTGGTGTATCCTGTGCGAATATCCGAAAAGTCCGCGGCGGCGAAGCGCCCGGCAGAAGGCATACCCACTTAGGGAAGGAGGAAGAATGACCGACATGGCACGACGCGATTTCATCAAGCTCGTCGGGGCTGGCGTGGGGGGCGCGCTCGTCTCCAGCCTGTTCCATGACCGATTGCTGGCCGGCACCGTGGCCGCCGGCGGCGGGGAAGTGCTTTCCCGCTTCGGGGTCGCCCGGGAAGACCTGCGGAAGATCCTGCACACGGCCCTTTCCAAGGGCGGCGACTTCGCCGATCTCTACTTCGAGTACAAGGTTTCCAACTCGGTGGTCATGGAGGACGACATCGTCAAGCGCTCGGCCGAGAACGTGACCCTGGGCGTGGGCGTCCGGGTGCTCCACGGCAAGCAGACGGGCTTCGGCTACACCAGCGACCTGTCGCTGGAGAAAATCCAGCGGGCCGCCCTGACGGCCGCCTCCATCGCGGCTTCGGGGGCCAGGGTGAAGCTGCCCCCCCTCCAGGAGTCGAAGTTGCCGCTGGACCTCTACGAGAAGAACCGCCTGTTCTGCGAAGCCCCGCTGGAGGACCGCATCGCCCTGGTGCGCGAGGGGTACGCGGCCGCCCTGGCCCACGACCCGCGCATCGTCAAGGCCTCGGCCAGCCTGGCGGACGAGATCCAGTATGTGACCATCGTCAACAGCGAGGGGCTCATGGTTTCCGACACCCGTCCTCAGGTCCGCCTAACGGTGACGGCCACCGCCCAGGAGGGCAAGCTCCGCAACACCGGCAACGGCAACGCCGGCGGCCGGGTGGGCCGGGCCTTCTTCCAGGGGCGCTACGCACCCAAGGAAATCGGGGTCCGGGCGGCCACCGAGGCCCTCACCCTGCTCACGGCGGCCGACCCCGCGGCCGGCGAACAGCCGGTGGTCCTGGGCTGCCGCCAGTCCGGCGTCATGGTCCACGAGGCCGTCGGCCACCCCTTCGAGGGGGAGGGCATCTGGGCCAAGACCTCCATCGTCTGGGACAAACTGGGCCAGATGGTGGCCAGCCCGGCCGTGACCATCTACGACGACGCCACGCTCCCCTTCCTGCGCGGGTCGCTCAACGTCGACGACGAGGGCACCCCCACCCAGAAGGTGACGCTCATCGAGAAGGGCAAGCTCACCGGCTACCTGCTGGACAGGCTTTCCGCCCGCATCCTGGGCATGAAGCCCAACGGCCACGGGCGCCGCGAATCCTACAGCTTCCCGCCCATCTGCCGCATGAACAACACCATGCTGGAGAAGGGCGAGGCCTCGCCGGAAGACGTCATCAAGTCCGTGAAGAAGGGTTTCTACGCCGACAGCTACTTCGGCGGGCAGGTGGAGGACACGGGCAAGTTTACCTTCTCCGTGAACCTGGGCTATATGATTGAAGACGGGAAGCTGACCCGCCCGGTCAAGAACGCGACGCTGATCGGCACCAACGTCAACGTCCTCAAAGATATAGAGCTAGTCGGTAACGACACCGAGTACTTCCTCGGCACCTGCGGCAAGGACGGCCAGAGCGCCGCCGTCACCGCTGGCACGCCGTCGTTCAAGATCCGTCAGATGACGGTAGGAGGCCGCATATGAGCAAGACGCAGCAGAACCCCATGGGCCTGGCGGAAAGCCTGGTGGCCTATGCCCGGAAGCAGGGGGCCCACGAGTTCGAGGTGAGCATCCAGGAGGGGTCCACCTTCACCGTCAACGTCCGGGAGCAGGAAGTGGAACGCCTGACCGAGGCGGGGGACATGCAGGCCTCCCTGCGGGTCTTCGTGGACGGGAAGCAGGCCAACGCCAGCTCGTCCGACCTCTCCGAGGCCACCATGAGGCGGCTCATCGACAACGCGGTCGCCCGGGCGCGCCTGGGCGGCGCCGACGCCTGCAACGGCCTGCCGGAGAACAGCCCGGTGGCGGTCAAGGCCGCGGAGCTGAAGATCTACGACCCGGCGGTTCCGGAAATGCCTCCCGACCGCAAGATCGCCTTCGCCAAGCAGGTGGAGTCCCTCGGCCTGGCCGACCAGCGGATCAAGAAGTCCACCGGCGCCTCCTTCGAGTCGTACCAGGGCACGGGCTACCTGGCCAACTCCAAGGGGTTCTCCGGTTCCTTCCGGGGCTCGTACGTGTCCTGCTACGCCGGTTTCCAGGCCGGCGAGGGCGACAACCTGCTGCAGGACGGCTGGGGGGAGACCTCCACCAGCCTGGCCGGGCTGCCCACGGCGGAAGCCATCGCTAAGAAGGCGGCGGAGCGGGTCACCCGCCTCATCGGGGCGCGCAAGGTGGAGTCCCAGAACGTGCCCCTCGTCCTGGAACCGACCATGACGGGCGGCCTGCTGGGCTTCTTCGCCCAGTGCGTGACCGGCGGCAGCATCGACCGCAAGCAGTCGTTCCTGGTGGACAAGCTGGGCGAGCGCATCGGCAGCGACCTGGTGACCGTCTTCGACGACGGGCTGATGCCGGGCGCCCTGGGCAGCGCGCCGTTCGACGCCGAGGGCGTGCCCATGCGCAAGACCACGGTGGTGGAGAAGGGGGTGCTGCGGAGCTACCTGCTGAACACCTACTACGGCCGCAAGCTCAAGGCCGCCTCCACCGGCA
>CAYTBK010000082.1:0-18621 GCA_964436005.1 uncultured Acidobacteriota bacterium | reverse complement strand
ACGACGTGGGCGCCGAGCGGCGCCGGCTCGTGCGCCTGCCGCTGGACGGCGGCGGCGAGACGGAGGTCTGCCGGCCCGAGGCGGAAGAGATCGTGGACGTCCTGCTGCACCAGGAGACCGGCGAACCCCTGGCTGTGTGCCTGGAGGGCCCCAAACGCCGGTGGGCGCCGCTCGACCCGTCCGTCGAGCGCGATTTCCGGGCTTTGGAACAGGAGGGGGAAGGGATTGTCCGCATCATCAGCCGGGACCTGGCCGACCGCTTCTGGGTCGTCTCCATCCAGGCCGACACGGGGCCCGTCCGGTTCTGCCTCCGCGACCGCTTCGCCGAAAAGACGGTCCGGCTGTTCGTCAACCGGCCCCGGCTCGAGCGCTACCAACGGGCCCGGATGACGCCGGTGACCGTCCGGGCGCGGGACGGCCTGGAACTTCCCTGCTACCTGACGCTGCCCGTGGGCGTGGAGCCCCGGCGGCTGCCCCTGGTGGCCCTGGTCCACGGCGGGCCCTGGGACCGGGACTCCTGGGGCTGGCAGCCGGACGTGCAGTGGCTGGCCAACCGCGGCTACGCCGTGCTGCAGGTGAATTTCCGCGGGTCGAAGGGCTTCGGGCGGCGGTTCTCCGACGCCGGCAACCGGCAGTGGGCCAGCGGCATCCCCGCCGACATCGTGGACGCCGTGAACTGGGCGGTGAAGGAGGGGGTGGCCGACCCGGCCCGCCTCGGGGTGATGGGCTCCTCCTTCGGCGGGTACGCCGTCCTGGCCCTGGCGGCCTTCCACCCCGGGACCTTCCGCTGCGGCATCGACACCCAGGGCCCCTCCGACATCCTGGAGTGGTTCGGGGGCATCCCGGCCTACTGGAAGCCGCTGAAGAGGATGCTCGAGCGGCGGGTGGGCGACCCGTCCCAGGACGCTTCCTTCCTTCGCTCCATCTCCCCCTACTTCTCCTCGGAGAAGATCGACATGCCGCTGCTGGTGGCCCAGGGGGCCAACGACCCCCGCGTGTCCGCCGCCAGCGCCCGGCGCATGGTCGCCGCGCTCCTGAAGGCCGGCAAGACGGTCGTTTACCTCGAATTCCCCGACGAGGGGCACGGGTTTTCCCACTACCCCAACGCCCTGGCCTTCGCGGCGCAGGCGGAGGAGTTCCTGGCCCGCCGCCTGGGCGGGCGCTGGGAACCGCCGGGGCTGGAGGAGATGCGCATCCTCCGCCGCGTCACCGTCAAGTTTGCGCTCAAACCCACCCTGGGCCGCTGAACCGTCCGCCGGTCCGTTGTAGGCGCCTTGCGCTGCAAAGCGCACCCGTGGACCGCCGGCTTCCAGCCGGCTCGTGGCAACGAATCGTCCCTTGGTGGGGATGCCGGCAAGATGCCGGCGGTCCGGGGGCCACGATGAAAACCTTCGTTTGCGGTGCGGAGGCCGCCGCCGCGCGGTGCGCCGCCTTTCGCCGAGAGGCGGCTCCGGGGAAAACCACAAAACAGGGGAGTAGCGCGGGATGGGCCCGCCCCTCGGCGAGGGGCGGGCTACCAGGGCGGTCGCCGCTGCGGGCCGCCGCTTGCCTCCGGCGGGCCGAACCACGGATCTCGCAAATCAAACATCCGTGAGATGGGTGGTTTGCCCTTTGCCGCAGCGGGAAATCCCTTTGTGGCTTCCGAGCCCTTGTGGTGACGCCTTCCCCCGATGCCGGAAACGGCGCCCGGGCTTTTCCCACACCGGGGCACAGCGGGCGCGAAAGGGGGCCGGAACGAGGAAGGGAACGGGCGAGCGCTCAGAAGAACAGGCGCAGCATGCAGCTGCCAGCGAGCATCATGACGAAGACGGGAGTGGCCAGGATGCCCAGGGCGATGTACTGCCGGCGGGCGGCAACGGCCGCCAGGATGCCGAGAAACAGGATCAGGCTGGTCAGGTACACGACGTTCGGAGAAATCAGGAGAATCATCCATTTGTCTAGTGAAAAGAACAGGGAGACCAGGATCAGCAGGAAGGACGCCAGAAAACCGAACAGGAAGTCCAGATACGGGTTGGGACCTTGCCGCCGGCCGGGCGCGCCCTGGCGGGGGGCGGGCCGGGGTTTCTCCGCTCGGGCGGGGCATTCCGGGGATACGGTCGGTCGGGGCGGCTGGTCGTTTTTCTGATCGTTCACGGTAATTCTCCCTGTCCTTTTCGACACCGGGGGGACCCCTTCGTGGCCTTCGAGTCTTTGTGGTAACACCATTCTCCGATGCCAAGCAACTCGAAGGCTGGCGGCCGCACTCCGGAAAAACGGCGGCCGCGCCGCGCCTAGAACCGGAACAGGATCTGCAGGAAGCAGCTGCCCGCCGCGATCAGGGGCAGCAGGAGGGCGAACAGGGCGCCCAGGGCCATCCACTTCCTCTGGATTCCAAAAAGGAACAGAATGACGAAGACCAGGAGCAGCACCAGGGCGAGGAGCTGGAGTTCCGTCACCCCACCTTTGAGCGCCTGGCCGAACAGCAGGAGGATGGTGGGTACGAGCAGCGCACCCATGCCGAAACACCCCAGCATGAACTGCCCGGGCGCGCGCGGATCGCCGCTCCCCGGCGGGGGCGGTGGAAATGACGGCGGCGGGAAGGGAGGCCCCGGTGGTGGATACGGGTAGCCGCCGTGTGGCGGGAACGGCGTTCCGCCTGCGGGCGGCCAGGGCGCCCGGGCGGGGGGCGGGCCGGGTTCACCCTCCGCCGGGGGGAGGTCCGGGGGGGCGGGCGGTGGCGGGTTCTGGTCGTCTTTCCGTTCGTTCACCGAAACTCTCCTTGTGTTCTTCTCCAGGCTTCCGGCCGGAGTTTCCGCGTTTCGAGCACGGCGCGGAGGCTCCTCTCGCCCATCTGTTGTAGGCGCCTTCCGCCGGAAGGCGCACCCGGCGGCAGAATCTCGCGCGTCGGCCGCGCCGCTCCGGAGGCTGCTCGGCGCGCCGCTTCGAGTCGCCGCTTGCGGCCGAGGGGGCGAACCACTGATCTCACTAATCAAATGTCAATGAGATGAGTGGTTTGCTCTTCAAGACACCGGGGGGATTCCCTGTGGCCTCCGAGTCTTTGTGGTGGCGCCTCTCCCCGATGCCGAAAGCGGCAGCTCGCCGGCTCGCCGCCGCACTCCTGGGGCGTCGCCTAGTGGAACAGCATCCACAGGAAGCAGTTGCCTGTTACCAGCAGGACGAACAGCAGGGCCGCCAGGGCGCCCAGGGCCGCCCACTTCTTTTTGCCGGCCAGGAGGGCCAAGACCACCAGGGGCGGAAACAGCAGCATGGTCCTGGCTCCCATCTCTCCGGTGTCCAAGTACAGCTTCAGGACCAAGATGGCGACGAGGATGGCGATCATGGCCAGGAAGCCCAGAACGAAGTGCTCGGTGATCCGCCAGTCTGCTATCTCTTCCTCGGGCAAGAGCGAAGTGAATGGCGGATCCTCTTTTTTCTCCGTCTGTTCGGGCTCGTGGTCAGCCGGTCGCTGCATCGCCGCCTCCCGGGACGGTGGCCGGCCTTTGTCTCGCCAGGACGCTTCCGCTGTAGTACAGCACCGCCAGGAGCGCGACCCACTGGAAAATGGTCAGGCCCAGCCAGCCCGCCGGTTCCACCCGGATGAACTCCACCAGGAAGCGGAAGGACATGTAGGCGATCATCAGGGCGCGGAACAGGAGGCCGGGCGTCGTCACCCGCCCCTGGGCCCGGTGGAGGACCAGGAACAGCCCCAGCAGGAAGAGGCATTCGTACAGCTGCGTGGGGTGGCGGGGGATTCCGTCGCCGAAGTCCACCCCCCAGGGCAGGCGGGTGGGGACCCCGTAGCAGCACCCCTCCAGGAAGCAGCCGATCCGCCCCACCGCCACGCCCAGGGCGATGGCCGGGGCGAAGAGGTTGCCCCGCCGGTCGCAGATCCCCAACCACCGCTTCACCAGGATGACGGCGAGGGCGCCCCCCACCAGGCCACCCACGATGGAGCGCCCCGAGATCAGCGGCCCCGGGTCGGGGAAGCGGGCGACCAGGGTGTCCCACTCCTGGACGAGGATGGGGATCTTGGCCCCGAGGACCCCGCCGGTCAGGCCGGCCATGAGGATGAAGAAGGTGTTCTGGCCGGTCGCCCGCTGCCGCCGGGCTTCCCGCCAGTAGACCCACAGCCCCGCGGCCAGGCCCAGCGTGGCGAAGACGGTGTAGGACGGCACCGGCAGGGAGCCCAGGTGGAAGAGGATGGGGCGCACGCCCCAGCTCGGGCCCAGGGCCGCGCTCATCTCTTCTTCCGCAAAAAGGCGCAGCAGGCGCCGCCGGAAGTCAGGCAGGTGAAGAGCTTGTAGGCCGGGCACAGGCCGACGGCGGAGACGGTCTTCAGGAGGCCGAAGACGAAGGTGGCGCTCCAGCCCGGCCGCGGGTCGGGGAGAAGGAGGAGGGCCAGGCAGGCCAGGCCGAAGGCGGCGCCCAGGGTGTGGGCGAAGCGCATGGCCCGGACGTCCAGGAGCACCCGGCGGGACGGCCGCCAGCGGTCCAGGGTCCGGCTGTAGAGCCAGACCAGCGGGGCGCGCCGGATGCCCAACGCCGCGGAGAGGGCCAGCACCGCGAAGACGGCGGCCACCAGTTCCACCCGCCGGAGGAAGTAGCCCGCCCAGAGGACGGCCGCCACCGTGTAGCGGCAGAAGAAGAAGGCCGCGGCGCTCACCTCGGCCGGGGAAGTGTTGTCGTTCATGAAAAACCACGGTTTGGGGAAGAACATGCCCACCCGGCGCCGGTAGTCGGCGTACGCGGGGAACTCCCGTTCCAGCGCCGCCTCTTCCTGCCGGGCCCGGTAGGCCATGAAGGGGAGGAAGACCAGAAGGTCGGCCGCCAGGGCGGCCCCGTTGGCGTAGACCAGGCTCGAGCCGGCGAGCATCAGGACCAGGGAGGCGTAGAGGGGGTGCCGGACCCACCGGTAGACGCCGCCGGTCACCAGTTGGTGGTCCTCGTAGATCACCACCTGGTTGGCCCACTGGCGTCCCAGCCGGACTCGACCGGCGATGTTGGCGGCGGCGCCCAGGACCAGGGCGGCCAGCCCGGCCAGGGCCAGGGGCAGGCGCACGCTCAGCCCGGCCGTGGTCCAGGCCCCGATCCGCCCGCTGATCATGACGCTGCACAGGGCCAGGAACAGCAGCATGCTGCCGGTGGCCACGACGCTGCGCTGCTTCCTTTTGACCCCGGCACGCCGCCCGTACTCGATGAAGTCGACGGCCACGCTGAGCAGCACGGCGCCGACGCACAGGACGACCACCACGGACGCCGCCGCTTCCAGGGCCCCCACGGGCGTGGCGAGCAGCTCTTTCAGGCGTCGGGCGAATTCCGGCACGGCCGCCTCCGGAAGATGTTGTAGACGGAAAAGGGCACGCGCCGCCGGTCCGGCGTGATGACGTGGACGCACTCCTGCTGCGCCGAGCGCAGGTCGAAGTTGTGCGGGTCGACGAAGGAGGTGACGCTGACGCGGAAGAGGTTCCGGGTCAGGTGGCGGCTCTGCTCGCGCCGCGTGCGCTCCGCGTAGCCCCGCCCGAGGACGGGCCGCAGGACGTCGAACAGCCGGCTCAGGCAGCGGCAGGGGCCGCCCGGCTCCCCGGCGATCCGGCGGGCGAAGTCGTCGGCGTCGAAGGCCAGGGTGTTCTGGATCTCGTCCAGGTGATCCTCGACGGCCACCCGGCGGGTGATGGGCACGAAGCCTTCCGGCTCCCGGGTGCAGAAGGTGATGGCCACCCGGTGCACGTTGCAGGGCAGGGGAACGAAGTCCGACGCCCGCAGTCGGCCGCCGGTCTGCTGTTCCAGCCGGTGGAGGAGGCCGGTCAGGGTGACCCGGTCCTGCGCCCGCGGGTCCCCGGGGGCGTCGAACAGCGCCAGCGGCTGGAAGTTCACCCCCCGCACCGCCGGGTGGGCCATGGCGAACTCCACCAGCCGGCCGAGCTCGTGGTCGTTCACCCCCTTCTCCACGGTGGCCACCAGGGTGGCGGGCACCTCGTAACGGGCCAGGTTGTCCAGCGCCCGTTGCTTCCGGGCGGCCAGGTCCTCCCCGCGGAGGGCGCGGCCCGCCGCCGGGTCGAAGCCGTCGAACTGGAGGTAGACCTCGAAGTTGCCGGCGCGCTCGCCCAGGGCCCGGGCGAAGGCTTCCTCCCGGGCCAGGCGCAGCCCGTTGGTGTTCAGCATGACCTGCTTGAACCCCTTCCGTTGCGCCAGGTCCAGGATGTCCAGGATCCGCGGGTGCAGGGAGGGTTCGCCCCCGCTGAGCTGGAGGATCTCCGCCCGGCCGAACTCGGCGTCCTGGTAGAAGTCCATCATGTCGGCGATGCGGCCGAGCTCCAGGTCGGGCCCGGCCTCCCCCGCGGCGTAGCAGTCGCGGCAGCGCAGGTCGCAGCGGCCGGTGACCTCGATCAACCCGATGCAGGTGTGCTGGGCGTGGGCGGGGCACAGGCCGCAGTCGTAGGGGCAGCCCCGCCCGCTGACGGTCTGGATGCGGGAGGGGGTCCCCGGCTTGGCGAAGCGCTCCCGTCGCAGCCAGTGCCCGGCGCTCTCCTCGAAGAGGGAGAGGCGGGGGCCGTGCCGGGGGCAGTCCCGGTGCAGCAGCAGGGTGTCGCCGCGGCGGAGGATGCGGGCCGGGAGGCGCGCCAGGCAGTCGGGGCACAGGCCCTGGGTCAACTCGACCGTCTCGTCGGCGGGAGTCTCGGGGGCCGGGTGGTCGGCGGTGGCGGCGGAGAGCGGTTCCGCGGACGTGTCGGAGGCGGATCGGAGCCAGTCGTTCATGGCGCCGGATTATACCGCTTCCAAATGAAATCTGCAACGAAGCGGGCTCGCTGACCCCGGGGACCGCCGGCTTCCAGCCGGCTCGTGGCAACGAATCGTCCCTTGGTGGGGATGCCGGCAAGATGCCGGCGGTCCGGGGGCCACGATGAAAACCTTCGAGTGCGGCGCGGAGGCCGCCGGAGCGCGGTACGCCGCCTCTCGCCGAGAGGCGGCTCCGGGGAAAGCAACAAAACAGGTGAGTAACGCGGGATGGGCCCGCCCCTCGGCGAGGGGCGGGCTACCAGGGCGTCGGCCGCGCCGCTGGTTCCGCAACGCACTCCAGACGTCGAAGTGCCGTCGTTAGGAGCGCAGCACGCCGCATCGAGCCGTCGATAGCGGCCGACGGTCCGAACCACTGATCTCACTAATCAAATGTCAATGAGATGAGTTATTTGCCCTTTGCGGCACCGGGGAGATCCCTTTGTGGCCTCCGCGTCTTTGTGGTAACCTCCTCCTCCTCCTCTTGCCCAGGCGTCTTCCGTTGTCAAGGAAGGCGGCGGAGGAGTATCATGGCAGGCGATATTTTCCATGGACAGGGACATGGCCAAGAATTCGCTCCGGCAGAACGATCCGACGTCGTGGCGGGAATTGCAGAAATACACCTACTGGATCGCCTTCTCCATCCTGCCCGTCTCCGCGGCCTACCTCTGCAGCGCCGTCCTGTCGGGCTCCCGCTCGGTGGCGGCCATGACGTGCTTCTGCCTCGTTTCCGTCTTCTTCAACGTCTTTGCCGTCCTCTCCATGCGCGCCATCGTCCGCCAGAACGTCTTCGTCTTCCCCTACGGTGCGGGGAAGCTGGAGAATTTCATCGCCTTCCTGACGGGCGTCCTGATGCTGCCGGCCGCGGTCCTGATCTACGTCTCCACCGTCGGGGCCTTCGTCGGCGGAAACCACGCCGTGCGGTTCGGGTTCGCCCAGGTCGGCCTGCTGCCGGGCCTGCTGCGGGACTTCTGGCTGCTGCTCTGGTCGTGCCGGCTCCTCCGGAACGCGCCGTCGCCCTCCCCCATCGTGCAGTCCTACTACGTCAGCTACCAGGTGTCCGTGACCATCACCCTGACCGGGATCCTCTCCCTGCTGTTCGCCCTCTGGCTGGACGGGATGGGGCACGGCGCCCTGGGCGCCCGGATCGACCTCGGCCTGGCCTTCCTCCTGGCGACCTACATGGCCATCAGCGCCATCCTACTCGTCCGGAAAAATTTCCGCGTTCTGATCGACCTGCCCCTGCCGGAAGGCGACCAGTTGAAGATCCTGGGCGTGCTGACCCGCCACTGCGACGCCTACGGCAACCTGGGGGCCGTGTGCACCCGGACCTGCGGCAGCACGAAAATCATCGAGATCGAGCTGCATTTCCCGGGCGCCGCGTCCCTGGAGAGCATCCAGGCCCTGGCGGAGGCCTTCCGGGCCGACCTGGCCGCCGTGTTCGACGATTTCGATTTCCGGCTGATCCCCGTCCTGGACGCGTCTGTCCGCGTCGCAGGGGACCGGCCGCCCGGCCCGCCGCCGGCGGCCGGACCGGAAGCGGGCGCCTGAAGGAGGCCGGAGGAAGATGACCCCGGAAAACCGGAACGGAAACGGCCGCGGGAAAATCCGGCGTTTGCGGGAGGATGCTGCCGGCGGCGAGGCGCCGGAAGCGCCTGGCCAGGATGTCGTGCGGGGCTTGCGCGGCTCGCCGAAATCGCTGCCTTCCCAATACTTCTATGACCAGCGGGGGGCCGAGCTCTTCGAGGAGATCTGCCGCCAGCCGGAGTACTACCTCACCCGGACCGAGGCCGCCATCCTGGGCCGGCACGCGGGGGACATCGCCGCGGCCACCGGGGCCTGCGAGCTGGTGGAGCTGGGCAGCGGCAGCGCCCGCAAGACCCGCCTCCTGCTGGATGCGTACGCGGCCCGGAACACCGGCTGCCGCTACGTGGCCGTGGACGTCAACGAGAGCGCCCTGGCCGACTGCGCCGCCCGGCTGGAGCGGGCGTACCCCGGCCTGCCCCTGGAGTTCCTGGCGGGGACCTACGAGCAGGCCCTGGCCCTTCGCCGGCCCGTCTCGCTGCCCGCCCGGATGGTCCTCTTCCTGGGCAGTTCCGTCGGCAACATGACGGAGCCGGAGAGCGACCGGTTTTTCCGCCGGGTTCGCAGGGCGCTCGCCGCGGGGGACTGCTTTCTCCTGGGCGTCGACCTGATGAAATCCGGCGCCGTGCTGGAAGCCGCCTACAACGACGCGCGAGGGGTGTCGGCGGCCTTCAACCTGAACATGCTGCCCCACCTCAACCGGCTGTTCCGGGGCAACTTCGACCCGGGGCTCTTCCGCCGCCTGGCGGTCTACGACGGGGCCCGGCACGAGGTCGACGTGTTTTTCTGCTGTCGCCGGAATCATACCGTCAGGTTGGAGGGCCTCGGCTTCCAGGTGGAGCTGCGAAGGGGAGAGCGGATCCTGGTCCAGATTTCGCGCAAGTTCGAGGTCGACGCCCTGCGGCGGCAGCTGGAGTCCCACCGCTTCGAGGTGCGGCGGGTCTTCACGGACCCGCGGCGGTGGTTCGGGCTGCTGCTCTGCTGGGCCGTCGACTGATCTTCCCGGGCCCCCCGTGCCGGAGTGCGCCGGGCCGCCCGCGCCTATTTCGTGCGGAAGGCGAAGCGGTAGGGCACGGACGGCCGGCCGTCCCGGTCCTTGAAATTCTTCGAATTCTGCGTGTTGACCCAGATGACGTATTCCTTGCCGGCTTCCAGCTTGACCGGCAGCACGCACTTGGTCGCGCCTTCGACGTACCGGGGCGTGCCGACCGCCGGGAACTTGCCCCTGTCCTCGTAGCACCAGGACCAACTGCCGTCGGTCATCGGCCGGTCGAATTTCACCCAGATCTCCGCGGTGGCCGGGTCGACGTGCGTCGTCCCGTTCCGGGGAAAGGTGTCGGTGACGGTGGGCGGGGCGTCGCCGTTCGCGCCGCCGGCGAACGCGCAGAGGAGAGGGAGCAGCATCGCCAGGGCGAGGGTGCTTTTCATGGGGCCGCCTCCTTGTCGGGGAATCGTTTTCGGGGCTCTCGGACGAAATGTACCCAAAGGCCGGGGCCAACGCAAGCCCGGAAAGGGGGGGCGGGGGAAAATCGCCGGAAGGGGTGTCACGGCGCACGTCAAGGTGTCCCCGGCGTTTGGAAGACGTCGGTGAAAAACTTGCCGCCGTCCTCTGCGGTCCTCGGGGGAACTCTGCGGTTTCTCTCCTTCGATCGTGGGCTGGGCCTGCATGGGAAGGGGTGACTCGGCACGACGCATCCTGAAAAACGGCGGTCTGGAAGCCAGGTTCTTTCTCAGGCCATCCCTGTTGACAGTGCCGATGCGTTGATGGTAAATTTTTCGCTTTTAAAGAAAATTGCCTCGCCGGGAGTTGACATGACGAACAATCGCGCAGGTGCAGGATCGATGGGGTTCCGGAGGGCGATTCCGCTTCGGCGTGGCGCGGCGCTGGCCGCGGTCGTCCTTCTCTGGTCCGCTTTCCTTCGGCCTGTCCGGGCGTCCATCCCCCAAGCGGAGCGGGCTGCGCTCATCGCCCTCTATACAAGCACCAACGGCGACAACTGGACCGACAAGGCCGGTTGGAAGACTCCGCCGCTGGCCGCCGACGGCTTCGCCAAACCGGGGACCGAATCGTCATGGTACGGGGTCCGCACGGAGTCCAACTCGGTCGTCGCGCTGACGCTGAATGGCAACCAATTGTCCGGCACTCTCCCGGCGGCGCTCAAGAACCTGACCAAACTCAAGGAACTCTGCCTGAGAAGCAACCGGCTCAGCGGCAACATCCCCGCCGAGCTGGGAAAGCTGGCCAACCTGAAGTGCCTGCGGCTCTACTACAACCAGCTGACGGGCACGATCCCTGCGCAGCTCGGCGACCTGAAAAAACTGGAGTATCTGCTGCTGTTCAGCAACCAGCTCAGCGGCCGCATCCCTTCCACGCTCGGGAACCTGACGGCGCTGAGGGTTCTGGACATTGGCGGTAATCGGCTCAGAGGCGGCATTCCCCCCGAACTCGGAAAACTGACGGCACTGGGGGAACTCGGCCTGGGCGGAAACCAGCTCAGCGGCAGCATCCCCCCGGAACTCGGAAACCTGACGGGACTGACGATCCTCGGCCTGTCCAGCAACCAGCTCAGCGGCAGCATCCCCCCGGAACTCGGGAAGCTGGTGAATCTCCTCAACCTCAGTTTGTCCTTCAACGTTCTCGCCGGCGACATGCCTCCGGAGCTTGGGAAGTTGACGAAACTCCAGTATCTTTGGCTGGGAAAAAACCAGCTTGCCGGCAGCCTCCCTCCGGAACTCGGGAACCTGACCGCCCTCGAGAGTCTTTACCTGCATGACAACAGCCTTGGCGGCAGCATCCCGTCGTCTTTCGGGAACCTGACGAACCTTAAAGAGTTCAAGGTGAACAACAACCGGCTCGTCGGCAGCCTGCCCCCGGAACTCGGGCGTTTGGTGAAGCTTCAGGACTTCGTGGCGAACGGCAACCAGCTCAGCGGCAGCATCCCGCCATCGTTCGGAAACATGGCGAGCCTGCGGGGCCTTGCCCTGAATGACAACCAGCTCGAAGGCAGCATCCCTGTAGAGCTGGGAAACCTGACGGCACTTCTACAGAACCTTTCCCTGGGCAACAACCGGCTCACGGGCCGCATCCCCGACCAGCTCGCGAACATGAAGGGCCTTCAGGGCCTGTGGCTCAACGGCAACCGACTCGAGGGCAACATCCCGTTCTCGCTCGGTTACCTGCCGCGCCTTGCGGGCCTCAACCTTTCCGGAAACCGGCTCGAAGGCAGCATCCCCTGGCAGCTCGGGAAACTGACCGACATCAAGGAACTCTACCTGTCCGACAACCAGCTCAGCGGGAGCATCCCCCCGGAACTCGGGAACCTGAAGGCCCTTCAGTACCTTTCCCTGAAAAACAACCGCCTCGAGGGCGGCATCCCCGCGCAGCTCGGGAACCTGGCGAATCTCAAGAACCTGTCGCTGGAAGACAACCGGCTCGACGGCAGTCTTCCCGCCCAGCTCGGCAACCTGGCGAGCCTTCAGGGCCTGTGGCTCAAAGGCAACCGGCTCGACGGCAGCCTCCCGGCCGAACTCGGGAACCTGAAGAACCTTCAGGCCCTCAACTTGTCCGGCAACCGGCTCGGCGGCAGCCTCCCTTCCCAGCTCGGGAGCCTGGCGAATCTCGGTGCCGGGCAATTGGACCTCCGCTGGAACGCCCTGTACACCGCCGACGGCGCACTGCGCTCGTTCCTGGACGGCAAGCAGGTGGGTGGCGACTGGGAAAGCACCCAGACGGTGGCCCCCTCCGGCGTGGCGGCGGGTTCACCCACGGGTTCCTCCCTCACCGTGACGTGGACCCCCATCGCCTATGCCGGCGATCCCGGCGGCTATCGCGTGTGGTACGTCCAATCGCCCGGGGGGGCCTACACCCTGTTCGGGACCACGGCCGACAAGCGGGCTTCGTCCCTCACCGTCACCGGTCTCTCCCTGGGCAGCGGATACTGCTTCGTCGTGCAGGCCGTCACCACCCCGCACGGCGCCAACAAGAACACGGTGGAGAGCGAACTCAGCGCCCCCCCCGCTTGCGGAACCACCGCGTCGGATTGCATTGCGCCGTCCATCACCGCATCCCCCGCCGGCTGCACGCTCTGTACCGAACAGACGGTCGCGCTCGCCGTGAGCGCCACGGGCGACGGGCCCCTGCACTACGCCTGGTACGTGGGGGTGGCGGGGGACACCGGCACGCCGGCGACCGGCGCGACGGATTCTCCCGGCTACGAACCCCCGGCCCAGGCCGGCACCACCGCCTACTGGGTGCGGGTCTCCAACGCCTGCGGCCACGCGGACAGCGAAACGGCCGTCCTGACGTGGAGAACATCCACGGCGGTCGTGCGGCAACCGGCCGACGATGCCGTCCTCCCCGGCGGGCAGGCCACCCTGAGCGTGGGCGCCGAGGGCGAATCCCTGACCTGCCAGTGGTACCGCGGGTTCTCCGGCGATGTCTCCAGCCCCCTGGCGGACGCGACGGGAACCCGGCTGGACACGCCCCCCTTGTACGAGCGCACCCGGTTCTGGGTTCGGGTCCAGGGCGACTGCGGCGCGGCCGACAGCGAAACGGCCACGGTCTGGGTGGGGGGCGACGTCAACGGGGACGGTCTGGTGGACGAAGCGGACCGGGCCCTGATCGGGCAGTTCCTGACGGATGGCCTCCTGCCCGGAGCATTCTTCGACCGGGCCGCCGCCGATCTCGATGGCGACGGCCGGGTCGACGCCCTCGACCTGACCGTTCTCTCCCGTGCGACGCTCCCCTGACGCCAGGCCGATCTCTTCTTGCGGGCAAGGCGGATGACGGTTTTCGGGAATCGTTTTCGCGGTTCTCGGACGAAATGAGCCCCAAGGCCGGGGCCAACGCAAGCGCGGAAAGGGGGGGCGGGGGAAACTCGCCGGAAAGGCGGCTTGCGCCTGTTCCCGGCGCCTTCGCGGGTCATCGCCCCCTACCCGGCCATGACCGACCTCTGCCTGCAGGGGGCCCTGGGGCTGGAGCGCTGCCGGGGCTACGAGGCCGCCTGGTACGACCCGGCGGCCAACGGCCTCGGCGGCGGGCTCTTCGGCTACGTGGCCGGCGTCAACCAGCCCTACAACCGGGTCCTGGACTACCGCCGGCTGCCGTTGCTGGACGGCCTGTCCTACCTCTTCCCCTGGTGCACCTTCCGGTCGGAGTCCGGCCGCTGCCTGCGGCGCTTCCAGGAAAGCGCCCAGGCCGACTACTTCGCCTACCTGGTGGGTTCGGCCGGCATGAGCACCCGCCAGGGCGCCGAAGGGCAGCGCCGCTGCCTCCGGAGGCTGGAAGCCCTCCTGTACCGGACCCTGCGGGAGATGCACGGCGAGTGCGTTTTCACCCTGCTGGCGGATCACGGCCATACCTACACCCCGTCCCGGCCCGCCCCGCTGGACCGGCAATTGCGGGAAAAGGGCTGGCGGCCGCGGGACGAGATCCGCAGCGACAGGGACGTGGTGAGCCCCCGCCTGGGCCTGGTCACCTACGCCGGATTCTGGACCCGGCGCCCGGCCGACCTGGCCGCCGACCCCGAGGGGTATTTCTCGGCGGACGACCTGTTCCGGGCCACGGTGGACCATGTCTGGCCGGACCCGCTCCGCCGCCTCTGGCGCGCCCACTTCGCGCTGGTGGAGCACCCGCCGGACGTGGTGGTCTCCCTCCAGGACTCCTTCTTCCTCGGTTCGGGGCTGCTGTCGGCCATGGTGAACATCGCCTCCACCCACGGCGGGCTCAACTACGCCAACAGCGCGGCGTTCGTCGCGAGCACGGCCGGCCCCCTGCCCGCCGACCTGCGCAACGACGACCTGCCGGCGGCCATGACCGGCCTGCTCGGCCGCCCCTGGCCCCGCCCGGCGGGGCCGGCGAAATAGCCGCCCGCCGCCGTCAAGGGGCCGGTGAATGGGCCTTCACTTCGGCGGCGGCCGCCCGTCCCGCCACGCGTCCGGTCATGATGGAAGCGCCCAGGAAGGTCCCCTCCAGCGAGGCCTTGCCGTTGACCCCCGCCAGGCCGGTGAGTTCGCCCGCGGCGTAGAGGCCGGGGATGGGCCGGCCCGCCGCGTCCAGGACGCGGCAGGACCGGTCGACGGCGACGCCCCCCATGCTCTTGCGCGTCAGCGGGAAGAACTGCACGGCGTAGAAAGGCGGCCGCTCGATGCGGAAGGGCCTGGCCCAGGGCGTCGGGCTGGTGCCCAGGCGGCCGAAATCGGCGTCGGCCCCTTTCGCCGCCATGTCGTTCCAGCGCTGCACGGTGTCGGCCAGGGCCGGCGGCGGCAGCCCGGCCTGCTCGGCCAGCTCGCGCAGGGTCGGCGCCGATTTGACGAAGGGGCGGCTGCGGGGGTTCCCGAAGATGTCGGTTTCCACGGCCTGGCGGCTCCAGCCGGAAACGAAGAACGCCTCGCGGGCGGCGTCGTCGAAGATGGCCCAGTACGTTCCGCCGGGCTGCTTCAGCATTTCCGGAAAGGTCGCCCGGGTGTCCTGCGACTCGTTGACGAAGCGCCGGCCTTCCCGGTTGACCCAGATCGACTGCGGGTGGAAGGCGTTCAGCCCGCGCCGGCCGGACGGGTCGTTGGGGTTGTGCAGCCCGGTGGAATAGTTCCATTGGTAATTCATGTTGCGCAGCTGCGCCCCGGTCGCCTGGGCCATGGCGTGCCCGGAGCCCTCGGCGTTCATGCCGGCGCCGACCAGCAGTTGGTCGGGAAGGGGCAGCTCCGACGGCCAGTGCTGCCGGACCATGTCCAGGTTCCCCTGGAAACCGCCCGTGGCCAGGATGACGACAGGCGCCGGGAAGCCGATTCGCTGGCCGTCCTTGACCTGCTTCGCCTCGACGCCCCGGACGGCTTGGCCGTCCCGGATCAGCGAGACCGCCCTGACCCCGTAGAAAAACCGCACCCGCCCGCTCTGCCCGCACGCGCGGAAGATGGGCTCGACGAGCCCCCAGCCCTTGCCGACGACCCGGTGCCAGCGCGGCACGCGGTTGCCGGGCATGCGCACCACGTCCGCCTCGAAGCGGACGCCCAGCCCGGTGAGCCAGTCGTAGATCTCCCGGCGGGACTCGGTCACGTAATAGCGCACCCATTCGGCCTCGGGGCCGGGGCCGTGCTCGTCGCGACCGTAGGCCAGGAAGTCCTCGCCGGCGATCTGCGGCGAATCGGGCGTGCCCGCCGCGGCCTGCTCCGGCGTGCCCACGATGCAGACGGCGCCCTCGCTGACCCGGGCGGTCCCGCCGTAAGAAGGCGACATCTCGACGACGGCCACGTCGAGGCCTTGCTGCGCCAGTTCCCAGGCGGCCGCCAGCCCGGCCACGCCGGCGCCGACCACCACCGCGTCGTGGCGCGGTTCCGCGGGGGGCGCCGCGGCCACAGCCGGCCACAGCCCGCCCAGGAGGAGGAGCAACCACAAAGCCGTCCCGATCCGTTTCATGTTTCCCTCTTTTCCGATGGATTCCGGGGGCGGCGCGCCCCGCCGTCGCCCCGCCCGGCCGTTAATGCGAAGATCGTTTCACCGGCTGGCATACTAGCCGACTCCGCCGGGCCGCTCAAGGGAATTCCAGGGCCCGGGGCCGGGCGGCGGGCAGGCCGCCCCGGCCGCCGGAAACACCCCAGATTGGGAACATGGATGGACAGGATAGACAGGATGAAAAACATGCGGCCATCTCTGCGGTCCTCGGCGAGACTCCGCGGTTCCTCTCTTTCGGCCGTGAGCCGGGCCCGCAGCGGGAAATCGGCCAACGAGGGTCCGGTTGCACCGAACCCCCTCAGTCGTTCCGGTAGGGGTCGCTGAACCCGGCCAGCCGGTGGCCCAGCAGGGCCAGGTCCAGGGCGTCGAGAACGCTGTCGCCGTTGAGGTCGCCGTCCTGGAACGAGCCACTGAAGGGTGGCGTGCCGGGCGCGACCGTTCCCGCCTGCTGCAGCAGGCACACCGTCAGGTCGGCGCTGTCGACCCGCTCGTCGGCGTTCACGTCCCCGTCGCCCTTCGGCCGGATGGGCCGGATGGTCCGGCAGACGCCGCCGCCGCCGGTGCCGGCGTAGAGATAGCCCTGGCCGTCGAAGCGGAACACGTTCACGTACTTGTTGGAAAGGCCGTAGTTGATCTCTGTCCAACTGGCGCCGTGGTTCCGGGAGAGATCTACGTTCTGCGTCCACATGCCGGCGATGTAGTCGTCGTCCGGGGTGATGGCGGCGCTGACCGTCCACCTGCTCTTCAGCTCTTCCCAGGCCGTGGCGTTCCGGGGCAGCCGGAAGAAGCCCCCCAGTGTGCCGGCGAACATCTCGCCCCGGTTGCCGGGCACCATGGCGTACACGTATTTCAGGTAGCTGTAACCGATGCGCGCCGGGTTCCAGGTGATGCCACGGTCGTCGGAGCGGAAGGCGCTTTCCCCGTAGGTGCCGGCGAAGAGGACCCCGTCGGTGCCGCGGGCCAGGCTCCACACCGCCAGGCCGGCCAGGCCGGAGGCCTCCCACGCCGCCGCGCCCCGGGAAAGCCGGAAGATTCCCTGGCCGTCGGTGCCGGCCAGCAGATCGCCCTGGTCGAAGAGCAGGGACCGCACCGCCAGGCTGGACAGCCCCGCGTTGACCGCTTCCCAGCTCTGCCCCCCGTCCGTCGTGCGCAGCACGCCGCCGCCGTCGGTGCCGGCGAAGACCGCGCCGCCCTCCCCCAGGGCCAGGGCCTTGACCGGGTAGGCGAAGGCGGCGTGGTCCGCGCAGTGAGACCAGGCCGTGCTTCCGGCCGGCCGGCGGTAGACGCCGGCGTCCGTACCGGCGAACAGGGCCTGCTCCCCGTCGAAGAGCAGGTCGGCGACGATGCCGGAAGACACCTTGCGCCAGCTCGCGCCGGCCGTGGAGTACACCAGGAGGCCGCCCCCGGCCGTGCCCACGAAGACGTCCCCATCCGGGTGGGCATAGATGTTCAGTAGGTCGACGGGGCTGGCGCCGTGGTCGCCGATCAGCTCCCAGGCGGCCGCGTCGGCGGCCCGGCGGTAGATCTTCTTCTCGCACCTGGCGTAGAGCACGTCGGACGGGCCGCGGGCCAGCGCCCCGATGCCGGGGTAGTCCGGGAAGCCGTCGTTCCACGGCGCCCAGTTGTCTCCGCCGTCGACGGAACGGAAGACCCCCGCGCCGCCGGCGGCGTAGATCCGCCCGCTGGCGTCCTCCACCAGGTTGTAGACGTAGTTTCCGGTGAAGCCGTTGCTGGCGGGCGTCCAGGTGTCGCCGTTGTCCGTGGAGCGGTAGATCCCGGTCGCGTAATAGGTGCCGGCGAAAATCCGGCCCTGGTGGTCCACCAGCAGCGACAGCACGTTGGTGAAGGGGGCGACGTCCTCGGTGAGCATGGCCCAGGTGTGCCCCCCGTCGATGGAGCGGAGGACCCCGTGGTCCTTCATCCCCACGAACACGTGGCCCGCCTGGTTCTCGGCGACGGCGAAAACCCGCCCGTTGAAGATCCCGCTGGGCGTCCAGCCCAGGCCGCCGTCGTCGGAGCGGTAGAGGCCGTTCTGGTAGGTCCCGGCGAAGACCGTGCCTGTGCTGTGCGCCAGGAACGCCAGCACGCCCATCCCCGGTTCGCCCTGCAGGGTCCAGTTGAGGCCGCCGTCGGTGGAGCGGTAGACGCTGTCCATCATCCCGGCCAGAAGCACGCCGGAAGACGGGGCGACCACCCCCAGGACGTCTCCGCCGGCGGGGCCGTGGGTGTCCTCCCACACGTCCGCCTGGGCGGAAAGGAAAACCAGCGAGAACGAAAAGAACAACCCGATCAGCGCGCGACGCATTCGGCACCTCCGCCTGGCGGCCTGAAAACGGACGGGACCCAGTGGGGAACACCCGGGCTCCCTTCCGGCTGCGTGGAGAATTTTCATTCTAGGCCCGCTGGCGGGGGAAATCAAGCGTCATCGGGCGGCCTGCGGGCCCGTTTTTCCGCTGGCCGTGCCGGGGGCTGGGCCGAAGGATGGGAACATGGATGGGGACAGGATAGACAGGATAACAGGGCTGAAATGCTTGATGACACCTCTGCGGCCCTCGGCGAGACTCCGCGGTTTCTCCCCGTTGGCCGTGGGCCGAGCCGCAACGGAGAATCGGCCGGCGGCTGGCGAATGGTCCGGCGGGGGGGCGGATGGTCCCGTGCGGGATCTGCGCACGGGTGGTTTCGGGTGCAGTAGCCTGCAGGTAGCCGGAAACGAAAAGGACTTGCGAGAGAAATCGCAAGTCCTTCATTGTCTGGTACGCCCGGCAGGATTTGAACCTGCGACCTACGGATTCGTAGTCCGGCGCTCTATCCAGCTGAGCTACGGGCGCACGAAA
>CAYTBK010000081.1:0-19175 GCA_964436005.1 uncultured Acidobacteriota bacterium | reverse complement strand
GGCCCTCCCCCTTGATCTCCACCCGGGAGGGCGTCATGACGTAGCCTTCCGCCGGAGTCAGCGAAGTCTGCCGCAGCATTTCGGCCTTGAACCCATCCGGGTCGTCCACGGCCGTGCTTTCCCGGTCCTCCTCGCCGCCCCGGCCCCGCCCGCGGTCCCCCTCTTCCGGCCCGCCTGGGCGGAAGACCGGCAAACCCTGCACGGCCACGAGGTAGAACTTTTCCGCTTCGTCCTGGCTGACGATGTCGTTCCGGCCGGTTCTCCGGGCCAGGGCCTGGCGCACCGGGGCCGCGCTCAGCCAAAGGACGACGGCCTTCTGCTTTTTCGGCTGGCCTTCCGGGCCGCCGCCGGGCCCTCCACCCGGGCCGCCCATGCCGGGACCGCCCGTGCCTGTACCGCCCAGGCCGGGTCCTCCCGCGCCGGGCCCCATCCCGCCGCCTCCGCGTCCGGCGCCCAGGCCGCCCATCCCGGGCAGGGAGATACCCCCGGAGATCCCCCCGGGCAGACTGCCCCCCAGCGAACCGGGATTGCCGCCCCCGCCGCCGGGGCCCCGGCCGTCCGGCGAACCGGACTTCTCGAAAACCAGCTTCACCGCTTGGGCCCAGGGGGAAGCCGACAGCATGGCGGCGACTTCCTTGTCCGACCACTCGGCGGCCTGTTTCTTCTCCCAGAACCTGTCTCCCGCGGCCACGCCGCCGGCCATCAGCATGAGGAGCCATCCCAGCAGCACCTGTCTCATTCCGTGTCTCCTTTGATCATTCGGCGAATGGGCCAACACGCCCATGTGGGTTGTGGGGGAAAGGGGGCTCCCATCTTCCGGAGGACCCGGGCGGATGGAAGCCCCCGGTCGCCGATCAGCGAGGGCCCGGGCCCGGTTGGCGCGCCTGATCGGGGGGCAGGATCTGGAGGAGATCCAGGCGCGCGTCGGTTTCCAGGGTGATCGCTTTCAATCCATGATCGGCGAGTTTCTGCAGCGCCGCCTTGACTTTGTCCTTGTCCACGGGGTCCGCGGCGAGGGCCTTGCCGAGTTCGGCCTGGATCGGCCCCAGGGCGTAGCCCAGTTCACGGCTCTTCCGGATGTAGGCGGCATCCTTCTCCTTGAGCGTGACGATCTGGCCGTCCGTCAGCCCCAGGCGCTCGATGTCGCGGTAATTGCGCCACAGGCCGAACGGGGACGGCAGGCCGGGCTCCCCCTGGCCGGCCGGTCCCATCATCGGGGGGGCGCCGGGCCGGGCGGGCGGAGCGGGGACCAGTTCCCTGGCCTCGATCTGGGATTCCAGCTGGAAGGCCAGGTTCTGCTGCCGCACCTCGGCCATGTGCTTGGCGCAGGCCTGCACGGCTTCCGGCGACACCGGCTTTCTGGCAAAGGCGCGGTCCAGGTCCACGCCGGCCTGGTCCATGTCGTCGCGCAGCGACTGGGACTTTTCCACGAAGGCGGCGTCCCTGCTTTTCAGTTGGGCGATCCGTTCTTCGGAAAGTTCAAGCATCCGGCACATCTTTTCGTCCCTCCAGATGCCGAAGGGCGACATCAGGGGCCCGCCCTGCGGCCTGTCGCCGCCGGGCCCCATCCGCCGGCCCGGCGCCATCCCGCCGCCGGGGCCGGCGCAACCTTCGGGGCCCGTTTCCATGAACGGAAAGGCCATCATCGGACGGTCCCCAGGCGGAGTGGCGCCGGCGCCGCCGCGCAGGGGGGGCATCGGCCCCTGGGCCATCAGGCTCACCGTCAGCAGGAGACCGATAAAGCTAAGGCAAAATACCGGGAAAGAACGTCGTTTCATGTCAACCCTCCTTGGATTGTTTTTTCATCCTGCCCTCGATGGTAGAATACGGGTTGTTCGTAAAGTTTCGGTTTGCGTCAACCGGGTGATTTGTAAAGAAAAGGTAAAACCGGTTGTATTGCCGCGATTCCGCGGGTATTGGACTGGGTATCCGGGTTCACCCGCAGGCGAGCAGGCCGGGGGGAGGCTGCGGTGAACATGAAAAACTCGGCACGGGCGGTCGGCAGGATGACGGAAGAAGACAAGGAAAGCAAGGTGCGCGTTCTCATGGTGGACGACGACCGGAAGCTCTGCCGCCTGGTCAAGGAATACCTGGACCCCATGGGCTACGAGATCACGGCGGCCCACACGGGGCCGGAAGGCCTGGAGAAGGCCAGGAACGCCTCCTTCGACGCCGTCATCCTGGACGTCATGCTGCCCGGCATGGACGGCTTCGAAGTGCTGCGGGCCCTGCGACGGGACTCCAACGTGCCGGTCCTCATGCTCACCGCCCGGGGTGACGAAACCGACCGCATCGTCGGGCTGGAGATGGGGGCGGACGACTACCTGCCCAAAACCTTCTCCACCCGGGAGCTGCTGGCCCGGCTGCGGGCGGTGACGAGGCGGGCCCAGGCGGTCGTGCGCCACAGCGACGACGCGGCCGACACCTCCTTCACCGTGGGCCCGCTGCGGATCGACACGGCGTCCCGGGCGGCCTTCCTGGGCGAGGAACACCTGGAACTCACGCCCATCGAATTCGACCTGCTCCATGCCCTGGCCAGCGCCGCGGGGCGCGTTCTCACCCGCGATCAACTGCTGGACCGGGTGGCCGGACGCGACTTCGAGGCCTTCGACCGCTCGGTGGACGTCCACGTCTCCTCCCTGCGGAAGAAGCTGGGGGACGACCCGCGCCAGCCGCGCTTCATCCGCACGGTCCGCTCGTCCGGCTACCTATTCATCAATCCGCTTTCGGAGCAATATTGATCCTACGGGTTTCCCTTTTCACCCGGATCCTGCTGTGGTCCCTCCTCAACCTCGCCGTCATCGGCGGCGTGCTCACCCTGCTGCTCAACCTCCGTTTCGTGCCCGGGCCGGGCTCCCTGCTTGCCGGCGGCGACAGCAACCGCCTCCAGGGGGTTTTCGCGCTGATCCTGCGCGATCTCTCGGACTCTCCGAAAGAGAAATGGGAGAGCGCCCTGGGCAAGTTCTCGGATGCTTACGGGGTGGACTTCGCCGTGTTCACCACCGACGGCAAACGGGTGGCCGGCCGGGTGGTTGCCCTGCCCGCCCCCGTCCGGCAGGAGATCCGCTCCCGAAACATTCATGGGCCTTTCAACGAGCCCCCGCCCCGCGAACCGCGAAGACCGCCCGGAGAAAGGCCAGGGGGGACGGTTTCCGCCGGCACCCGGCCGGTGGAAGGCGCCGGCGGCCCGGCCGGACCGCCGAACGAGCCCGGCCGGGCAGGCGGGCCGGGTGAGCCGGGGGGGCCGGGAGGCCCCCGGGAACCGCCGGGCAGCCCCGGCCAGCCTTCGGGGGGCCGACCGCCCGACGGCCCGAGGGCGGACGGGCGATTCATGATGCCGCAGGCCTGGCCCTTCGCCGGGCCGGGAAACGGCTCGCAGCGGCCCGGCTTCGGCCCCAGTCCCGACTTCGGCGCCATGCTGCTGGTCGCCGAAAGCGAGGACCCCGACTACTACTGGGCCGGCATCGTGGTGCCGGATCCCCGCCTGCGCAGCAAGGCCGGCGGCACCGTGGCACTGCTGGCCCGCTCCGCCTACCCCACCGGCAACGGCCTCTTTCCGGAGCCCTTTCCCTGGGGGACCATCCTGGCCATCGTGCTGGCGCTGTCCGCTCTGCTGTGCTTCCCCCTGGTCCGCAACGTCACGCTCCCGCTGTCCAAAATGACCAAAGCATCCGAGCGCATCGCCCGCGGTCACTTCGACATCCGGTTGGACGACCGCCGCACCGACGAGATCGGCCGCCTGGGCCGGGCCATCAACGACATGTCCGGCCGGCTCGGACGCCACGTCCAGGGCCAGAAGCGCTTCCTCTCCGACGTGGCCCACGAGCTCTCATCACCCCTGGCCAGGATCCAGGTCGGCCTGGGCATCCTGGAGAACCAGGTCGGGCCCGCGTCCGCCGAACGGCTGGCGGACGTGATGGAGGACGCCGCCCACCTGTCCGAGCTGGTCAACGAACTGCTCTACTACTCCCGGGCCGAGGCGAACCCGAAACGGATCCAGCTTTCCCGGGTGGAGGTGGAACCCGTCCTGAGACGCATGGCGGAACGGGAGAACGTCGAGGAGAGGGACATCCGCGTGGTGGTGGAACCGGGCTTGGCGGCGCTGGCGGAACCGGTCCTGCTGTCCCGGGCGGTGGCGAACCTGGTGCGCAACGCCATCCGCTACGCGGGCGACAGCGGCCCCATCTTCGTCAAGGGCTACCGGGAGGGCGACGACGCGGTGATCCGGGTGCAGGACGAGGGGCCGGGAGTGCCGGAATCGTCGCTGGCCCGGCTGTTCGAGCCCTTCTACCGGCCCGAGGACTCGCGTCTGTCCGACACGGGCGGGGCCGGGCTGGGGCTGGCCATCGTCCACACCTGCGTGACCGCGTGCCGGGGGACCGTCTCCTGCAGCAACGTGTCCCCCCGTGGTTTCGCCGTCACGATCCGGCTAGAATTGTCTATTTCCAACGCAAAAGACATCCTGGGCAACCAGGCTCAATAAGGGGTCGGGAAGTCGTAGTAGCGGCAGTCCAGGCCCAGGTCCCGCGCCACGCGCTCCCGGACGAGTCGGATGCCCGGCACTTCCGTGCGGTAGTGGCCCGCGAAGCAGAGGTTCACCGCCGCGGTGCGGGCCAGGTGCCAGACGCTGTGCGAGCTCTCCCCGGTCAGGAAAGTGTCGACGCCCGCCTCGGCCGCCTCGCCCACCAGCTTGGCCCCGCCCCCGCTCACCAGCGCCACCCGGCTGACCCGGTCGGCCCCGAAGGGCTGCAGGACGGCTCCCTCCGAAATTTGCCGGCGAACCTTCTCCAGGAACGTTTCCCGCGACTCCGGTTGCGGCAGGGAGCCGACGAGGCCCACGAAGCGGCCTCGGTAGGCGCCGAAGGGAGCGGTGTCCTGCAGGCCGAGGAGGGCGGCCAGCCCCGCGCCGTGGCCCAGGGTGGGGTGGATGTCCAGGGGGAGGTGGGCGACGTAGAGGGAGATGTCGGCCACGATCAGGGGCCGCAGGAAGGCCCGGGTCACCCCGCGGAGGTGCCGCAGCCCCCCCCAGATGGCCCCGTGGTGGACGAAGAGGGCGTCCAGGCCGTCCCGCTGCGCGGCCGCCACCAATTCCGGCGAGTAGTCCACGGCGAAGCCGACCTTCGCCACCGTGGGCCGCCCCTCGACCTGCAGGCCGTTGGCCGCCTCGTCCTCGATGCCGTGGATGTCGAGCAGTTCGTCCAGGTAGCGCGTCCACTCTTTCAGTTCCATCCGGGTTCCCCCCTTCCGATATCGTTTTTCCGTGCCTCCGCGATCCCCCGGCAACGGGCGCCCGGGTCCGGCCGCCGACGCCCGGGCGGCGGAAACTTCATTGTAGGCCAATTGTCACCGAACGTACACCCGGCGCTTGGGGGGGGGCGGCAACAATAAGGCCACGAAAAATTGAACGGAAAGGGCCCCCGACGCATCCATTCGGGTGGAGCGGTCCGCCCGGGGCGGCCGGCAGGTTCCGCCGGCACCCGAAAACACCTGGCCGCAAGGGGGAAGCCATGACGCCAAGACGTTCCCGCCTCACCATTTTTCTCACCCTGACGATGCTGGTCATCCCCGCGGCCTGGGCCGCGCTCCTGGCCGCCCCCGGCGACGAGGGCGCCACCGCCGGGGCTCGGAACGCCCCGGCGTGGAAACCGGAAGAACTCGAGGGCCTGCTGGCTCCCGTCGCCCTGTACCCGGATCCTCTGCTGGGGCAGGTGCTGGTGGCGGCCACCTACCCGCTGGAACTGGTGGAAGCCCGGCAGTGGCTCAAGAAACACCCGGACCTGAAGGGCAAGGAGCTGACCCGGGCGGCGGCCCGCAAGGACTGGGACGCCAGCGTCCAGGCGCTGGTGGCCTTCCCGGAGGTGCTCGACCGCCTGACGGAGAACGTCCGCTGGACCACCGACCTGGGCAACGCCTTCCTGGAGCAGGAAAAGGACGTCATGGACGCCGTGCAGCGCCTTCGCCGGGAGGCCCGGGAAAGCGGCAAGCTGAAGTCCACCCGGGAGCAGAACGTAACGACCCGGGTGGTGGAAACGGAACGGGTCATCGAAATCGTCCCCGCCGACCCGAAAATCATCTACGTGCCGGTCTACAACCCCGCGCTGATTTGGGGCGAACCGGCCTGCTACGGCTATCCGGCGCTCTACTATCCCGCCCGCCTGACCGCGGCCGACCTGTGGGTCGGCTTCGGCGTCGGGGTCACTCTCGGGGCCCTGTTCTCCGACTGGGACTACTGGTACTGCGGCTTCCCCGGCTGGGGGTGGAGTTGGGGCTGGGGCTGGCCCTACTGGGGCTGGGGCGGCAGCTTCTGCTGGAACTGGGGATACGGCTGGGGTTGGGGCCACGGTTGGCACAGCTGGGGCTGGGGCTGCGGCTGGGGCCGCCACGCCGGCGTGTACTGCAACGGGGGCTTCCACCACCGCTACGGGTATGGCTACGGTCGCCACTCGTACGGTCACGGCTCCAACGGCCACTGGCAGCACAACTCCTACCACCGCGGAAGCGTGCCCTACCGGAGCCAGGACATGACCCGCCGCTATGGGGAAAACGGCGGGCGCTCCCCCTATACCCGGAACAACACCCGCGGCGGGTACGAACGCGGCGCGTACGCCCGCGGCGGATCTGAACGCGGCGCGTACGCCCGCGGCGATTCCGGGAACCGGGCAGCTTACGCCCGCGGCGCTTCGGGGAACAGCCGCTCGACCTACGCCGACCGAGCCACCTATGCCCGCGGGAATTCCGACCGCGGCCGCTCGACGTACGGAGACCGCGCGAGCTACGCTGGCGGCAACCGTTCTTCCTACACCCGGGGAAGCGATTACGGAAGCCGGTCCTACACCAGCGGCCGTTCCGTCTCCGGATCCTCCTCGTACGGTTCCCGCTCGGGCTACGGCACCCGGTCCTTCTCCAACGGTTCGCCCTACGGCAGCCGTTCGAGCGGCGGATATTCCCGCGGGAGTTCCTCTTCCGGGAGCAATGCCGGTGGACGCTACTCCGGGGGATTCTCGGGCGGGCGTTCGTATTCCGGCGGATATTCCCGCGGCGGGCCCTCTTCCGGAAGCTATTCCGGCGGGCGCTCCTCCGGAGGGTTCTCGGGCGGCCGATCCTTTTCCGGCGGCGGCTTTTCCGGCGGGCGATCGGGTGGCGGATCCTTCTCCGGCGGGCGCTCCGGTGGTGGATCCTTCTCCGGCGGACGCTCCGGTGGCGGATCCTTCTCCGGCGGGCGCTCCGGAGGCAGTCACCGCCGCTGAGGCGACCCCCTGCCGGGCACCACGGGACGCCGCGTTTTCAGCGCGGCGCCCGCGGTGTGTTTTCGGGGCAACCCCATTTTTCCGCCCCCCGCGGATGCCGCCAGGGTACAATGCCAGAGGTTTTCCCGAAAACCGGTTTCCCCGGAGCGGAGCATGGTGTTGTGCGGCATATTCCTGGCGGCGACCTTCCTCGGTTCCGCCCTCCTTTTCCTGGTCGAACCCATGGTGGCCCGGATGATCCTGCCCACCTTCGGCGGGGCCTCGGGGGTATGGAACACTTGCCTCGTCTTCTTCCAGGCCATGCTGCTGGCCGGCTACGGTTACGCCCACCTCTCCACGCGGGCGCTGGGGGTGCGCCGCCAGGCCTGCCTGCACGCCCTGCTGCTCCTGGTGCCCCTCCTGGTGCTGCCCATGAGCCTCCCGGCCGTCGCCTCCCCTTCCGGAATCGCCGCCGCCCCGGTCAGCAGCCTGCTGACAATCCTCTTCTCCATGGTCGGGATCCCCTTTTTCGTTCTCTCGGCCGGGGCGCCCCTGCTCCAGAAGTGGCTGTCCGCCACCCGGGCGAAGTGGGCGAAAGATCCATACTTCCTGTATGCCGCCAGCAATTTCGGCAGCATGGCGGCGCTGCTGGCCTACCCCCTCGTGGTGGAGCCGCGGCTCCGCCTCGTCGCGCAGAACCGCCTGTGGACCTGGGGGTACGCCGCCCTCGTCCTGCTCATGATCTCGGCCGCCGTGGGCCTGTGGCGACGGGGGACGGGGGAAGAAACCGCCGCGGGCCCCGCCGGGAACGCCCCGGCCCCGTCCGGGGGCCAGCGGGCGTTGTGGACCCTCCTGGCCGCCGTCCCCTCCAGCCTGCTCCTGGGCGTCACGGCCTACCTGACCACCAACGTGGCGGCCATCCCCCTGCTCTGGGTCATCCCCCTGGCGCTGTACCTCGGCACCTACATCCTGGCCTTCAGCCGGGGCAGTTCCGCCCTTCCCCGCCGGCTGGACCGCTTCCTGGGGGCCGCCCTGGCGCCCATGGTCCTGGTCCTGCTGCTGGAAGCCAGCCGCCCCATCTGGATCATGGGCACGCTGCACCTCGCCCTGTTCACGGCCGCCGCCCTCTTCTGCCACGGCCGGCTGGCCGGCCTGCGCCCGCACACCGCCCACCTGACCGAATTCTACGTCTGGATCTCCGTGGGCGGCGTCCTCGGCGGGGCCTTCAACGCCTTCCTGGCCCCGCTGGTGTTCCGGACCGTGGCCGAGTACCCCACGGCCCTGGTCCTCCTGCTCCTGCTCCGGCAACCCCGGGAGCCCGGAAAAAAGTTCCGCCCGGGCGACCTTCCCTACGCCCTGGCCGTGACGGCCGTCATGCTGGTCGCCCTGTTCGCCGTCGAGAATTCCGGGCTGCCTCCCTCCCCGGCGCGATCGCTCCTGGTGGCCGGCCTGCCCCTGGCCGTGGCCTACTTCGCCGTGGACCGCCCCGTGCGCTACGCCCTCAGCCTGGGCGGCATCCTCCTGGTCGGCGCGTTCTTCCACACGGCGACGCCGGGAACCCTGCTCTCCGTCCAGCGCGGGTTCTACGGCGTCCACCGGGTGGTGCGCACCCCCGACGGACGCTTTCACACCCTCCTGCACGGGAACACGGTGCACGGCTGCCAGAGCACCGACCCCGCCCGCCGGCGGGAAGCCCTGAGCTACTACCACCGCAGCGGCCCGGGAGGCCAGGCCTTCACCCGCCTGAACGAGGCCGGGCGGCTGAGGGGGGCGGGGCTGGTGGGGCTGGGCGTGGGCGCCCTGGCGGCCTACGGCCGGCCCGGGCAGCGCTTCACCTTCTTCGAGATCGACCCGCTGGTCGAGCGGATCGCCACGGACCGCCGGCTGTTCACCTACGTGCCGGACTGCCAGGCTGCCTGCCGGATCGTCCTGGGCGACGCCCGGCTCTCCCTGGCCCGCTGGCCGGACCGGTCCTTCGACGCGCTCGTGCTCGACGCCTTCAGTTCCGACGCCATCCCCGTCCACATCATGACCCGGGAGGCCATCTCCCTGTACCTGAACAAGCTGCGCCCCGGCGGCATCCTGCTCTTCCACGTCTCCAACCTGTACCTCGACCTCCGGGGCCCCCTGGCGGCCTCGGCCCGCGACCTGGGCCTGGCCGCCCTGGTGCAGGACGACCTCAGCGTGACGGAAGAGGAACGACGGGACGGCAAGGACCCCTCGGTCTGGATCCTGATGGCCGCCTCCGCCGGCGACCTCCGCCCCTTCGCCGGCGACCCCCGCTGGAGGCCCCTGGCGGCCGGCGGCTGCCCCGCCTGGACGGACGACTATTCCAACATCCTGGGTGTGTTCCGCTTCCGCCCGTAACGGTCGCGAGGCCGGGTTGGCGACGGCCTCCGGGAGGTTGACTCCCGGAGGATCGTTTGCCGGCGGATGGACTGTGTCAGGAGCGCGGAGGCGCAGGCGGGTTGGCGACGGGAGCAGGAGCGGGTGCAGGATCCGACTGGATCAGGATGTTCAGGATCTTCCAGGCGCCGTTGATCCAGGCCGCCTGGAACCAGGCGTGGCCCAGGGCCGACTTCGTCTCGACGAAGGCCATGCCGTCCATGACGTCGAGGACGCGCACCTCGAACTTCCGCTGGTCCTCCGGGAAGGTGCGGAGCTTGGCCCGGATGGGCTCGACCAGGCTCGACAACCGGAGGCGAACGATCATGGGGCGCCCGCCCGGCCTGACGGGGCGCACCACGGCCACGCTGACTTCCGGGTGCAGGGCGGCCTCCATCCTGGCGGCGTCCCCGCCCAGGGTCCCCTCCAGGAAACTCCCCACCAGCTTCTGGGCGTTGTCTTTCTCCTGGTCCGCGACGAAACCGGCCAGCGGCGCGCGGCGGGGACTGTCCGGCCCGGGCGTCCACAATACGCCGACGATTTTCCAGTGGCCGTCGTCCTTCACTTGCAGGAGGTAATCGTTGAACTGGGCCGATTTCACCCGGGCGCAGGCGACGCCGCCGTCCAGGGCCAGCACGTCGGCCGAGATCTTGCGGGCCGCCGGCTCGCAGAAGGCGACCTTCGCCCGGGTCAACTCCACCAGCATAGAGAAGGTGGTGTAACCGATGATCGCGTTGCCGGACTGGGGAACGGCCTGCACCACGACCTTGTTCAGGTCGGGGTGGATGGCCCGCTCCATCCGCTCGACCTCGCCGGCGTAGAAGCCGTCGCCGTAGTCGAGGGCGGTCTGCACGACGGCCGCCTTATCGGCCTCCGGGTTGACAGGAAGGGGGGCCTGGGCCGCGGACTGCGCCGGGGCGGCGGCCGCCAGCCCGAGGGTAAGGGCGAACACGAGCAGCATCTTCTTGGACATGGTTTCTCCTTTGACGGCAGTTTCGGAGGTTTTCCGGCGCCGGGGGGATTCTGATCAAACGTACGCGGTTGAACAAAGTTTCACCCGATGCGCGAACGGAAGGAATCGGAAAAAGGATGGGCAGGATGAACGGGAGGGGAGACGATCGGCACCCCGTTCATCCTGCCTGTCATTGTGAAATGACGATCAATTGCGGCGGGGGCGGGCCAGGCCCAGGGCGTAGGTGTGGATCAGTTCCCGCATGGCCAGGCGCTCCCGCCACTCGGCGGGGATGTTCTCCGCGCCGTAGTAGGCGCCGGCCAGCTGGCCGTAGACGGCGCCGGTGGTGTCTGCGTCGTCGCCCAGGTTCACGGCGGCCAGGCAGCCTTCGCGGAAGCTTCCGGTGCGGTGGAAGGCCCACAGGGCGGCCTCCAGCGACTCCACCACGTATCCGGAGCCGCGGATCTCCGGCGGCTCCCGGCGCTTGAACGAACCGCGCGCCACGAGGTCGACCTCGGGGCAGAGGGGTTCGCGGTCCCACAGGCCGGGGACGGGCGCGTACCGCTCGGAGAGCAGCGTCTCCTTGCTTTCCCCGTTCACGGCCCCGACGATGAGCCCGCCCAGGTAGCGGCAGGCGTCCACGCAGGTGCGGGCGCCGTGGGTGGTGCGCGAGCTCTCCCCGCTGAGGTGCACGGCCTTCTCCGGCTTGCCGGCGAAGAACAGGGGCACGGGGGCCAGGCGCATGAGGCTCCCGTTGCCGGCCTCGCGGGGGTCCGTGCTGCCGGCCCACACCTCGCCGGTCTGCAGGAAGCGCTTCAGCGAGGCGCGGGTGGCGGTGCCGATGTCGAAGAATTTCCCCGTGCTGCTCAGGTAGCCCTCCCGCCACCAGCGCACGTAGCGCTCCAGCTGGTCCCGCGGGTCAAAGCCGCGGCCGCCCAGCAGGCTCTCGGCCAGGCACAGGGCCAGCGATGTGTCGTCGGTCCACTGGCCGGGGAGCAGGTTGTGGTGACCTCCGCCTGTCATCCCGGTCTGCGGCGTGAAGGAGCCGGGTGCCTCGAACTCCAGGGTCGTGCCCACGGCGTCGCCCGCCGCCAGCCCCAGCAGGGCGCCCAGGGTGCGCGAAACGGCCGGGTCGGCGGCGCCGTCCCGCCACTCGAGGATGTAGAGCTCCTGCTCGCGGGTCTCGGGCGAGGGGCGCCGGGCCGATTTCGGGCAGTCGGCGTAGAGCCGGCGCAAACGGGCCAGGGCGTCCGGACCCCGGTGGCCGTGGCGGGCCAGCCAGCAGCCGGCGAGGGTGCCCGTGCGGCCCACGCCGCCCACGCAGTGGAGATACACGCCCTCCCCGCCGGCGACGGCGTCGTCGATGGCGTCCAGGATGGCGTTGGCGTAGGCCTCGGAACAGGGGACGGACACGTCGTCCACGGGGAAGGACAGTCGCCGGAGCCCCTTTCCGCCCGCCCCGTCCAGCAGGTGGTCGTAGGGGGCCATTCCGTCGGCCGGGGCCGTCAGGTCGACGAGGCAGCCCACGCCGGCACCGGCCAGGGCCACCAGCCGTTCCCGGGCCTGCCCCTCCTCGGGGTGGCCGGGGTACTCGCCGGCCAGGAAACGGCCGGGCACGATCCAGTAGCAGTTTTCGAACGGTTTCTTTTCAATCATGTGTTCCTCCTTGGGCAAGCCGCCGCGTTCGGGCCGGCGGCCGATCACTCCCGGAAATGCCGACGCTGCCGGGAGGGGGCGAACGTTTCCTGCCGTTCGGGGGTTCCGCGGCGGAAGAAGGCCATGTGGACGGCGACGCCGTCGCACACCAGGGCCGAGCCGACGACGCGCTTCCCCTCGTAGCGGAAATCCTGGCCGAGGCCGACCGAAGCGTAGCACTGCTCGGCGCACCTCCGCAATTCCTCCAGGAACTTTTTCGCCTCGTCCGGGGCGACGCCCGTCGCCGGTTTCGCCGGCAGCAGCAGGGCGTCCATGAGGTAGCTGCGCACCAGCTTCCCGTGCAGCCGGGCGAAGGCATCGGGGCTGGACACCCGGTCCAGGCCCACGACCCGCCCCCCCGCCAGGACAAGGATGCCGTTCTGGCGGGGCAGGCAGGGGAAACTCTCCAGGCAGTCCTCCATCTCGCCGCGCTTCGTTTCGTGGACGTCGCGCATGGCGCAGGTCGGCGAGTGGACGCCGGCGCGGCGCGACTGCTCGCTGATTTCCTCCCAGACCGCCGACTGGTCCGAGGCGAAGCGGTGGCCCGAGCGCAGCGATTCGCCCACGGACTCGTTCTTCACCCGGCGCAGGGCGGCCGACATCATGTGCCCCGACTCCGCGAAGTGCCGGGACTGGTAGGCCCAGCGCCCCTGTTCCACGCAACTCACCGGGATGACCGTCCGGGAATGCTCCTTCAGGAGGATGGTGGTGTTGAGCACACGGTTCTGCTTGGCCCCGACGAGCTCTTCGCCGTCGAGCAGCAGGACCGGCGCCGGCGCCCGGTTGTCTACCTGCAGCTCGGGCACGTGGGCGCCGTCGCCCATTTCCCCGATCTCGATCAAGCCGTCGTCCAGCGCCTGGCCGAGGGTGAGGAAGCCGGGCCCCGGCCCTCCGCCCGCGAACAGCGGGATGACGGTCAGGTTGCCGCCGACCTGCGCTTCCCCGAACACGAAGCATTCCAGCGTGTTGACAATCGTTTTTTCCATGCGGTCCTCCCGGTGGTGGATTCGGCGCCCGTGCCGTCACGATAACGATGGGGGAATTTCCGTCCCTGTCCGGACCCCTGGCCGGCACGCGTCGCGCGTCTGTCTGAATGTTACGAAGAGACCGTTCCAGAATACGGAACGCTACGGGAACCGGGGGCGATTTCCGCCGGAAAACGCACCCGGGGGCGGAAGCAGAGGCGACGGGGGCATTCTGCCCCTCGGTGCGGGCCGAGGCTGCGTATTTCGGCGGAAGGCGCCTACGTGGAATGTCAGGGTTCCGTGTAGACGTGCACGCTGTTGGCGGCGGAAGGAAGGTAGTTGACGCCGAACCAGCAGACGAGCAGCACGGCGAAGGCCAGGGCCAGCATCCACAGGGCCGCCCCCTGCCGCTGTCCGTGGCGATGGCGGAAATGTATGTAGATCAAATAAATGAACCAGGTCAGGAAAGCCCAGGTCTCCTTGGGGTCCCAGGTCCAGTAGTGCCCCCAGGCCTCCTTGGCCCACAGGGCGCCGAAGAGCAGGCCGAAGGTCAGCAGGGCCAGCCCCGTGCAGACCAGGTTGTCGGCCAGCCGGAGGGCCTCGTCGGGCGGCTCCCCGCGGCGCCGGGCGAGCAGGCCCCGCAGCCCGGCCAGGGCGGTGGCGGCCAGCACGGCGTAGCCGACGATGTAGACGATGACGTGGGGGACGAACCAGGGGCTCTGCAGGGCCGGCAGCAGTTCGCGGTCGAAGGTCTCCGGCTTCCCGACGCCGATGGCCGCGAAGAGGGAGGCCAGGCCCAGGCAGAAGGCCGGCATCCAGGCCGTCTTCCAGCGCAGGTAGACGGCCAGTCCGGTGAGGGGAAGGAAGAGGGCGTACCAGAGGCGGGTCTCGCCCAGGGTCCGCAGGGGGGGGCGCCCCAGGTCCGCCCAGAGGTGGACGAGGTAGGCCAGGACCGTCGCGGCGCCCAGGGCCGCCAGCGTCAGGGCCAGCCGCCGTCCCCGGCTGCTGCGGCGGTAGAACAGCGCGGTGCTGCCGGCGAAGAGGGCGATGACCGCGAGCCCGGGAACGGTGAAGCCGGTCAGGCTCATGATGCCTCCCCCCCCCGGCCCCGGCCCGTCCAGAAGAGCAGGGCCGCCCCGCCGAACATCATGAACACGCCCAGGTAGACCAGGGGCAGCCAGGGGTCGCGCACCGCCTCGACGACGCTCCACTCCGACCAGCGGCCCATCCGCTCGTCGTAGCCGGTCTGGTACACCTTCCACCCGTTGATGTCCGCGGGCCGGTTCACCTCGATGTCGACGTCCCGCACCCGCTGGTCGGGCGTGTAGACCCGGAAGGCCGACCGGTAGCGCCGGGCCGCGGGCGCCGTCAGGCCCAGCTCGACGCCCCGGCTCAGGGCCAGCGTCCGGGGCGGCTGCCAGGAACTGCCGGAGGCGATCCAGCCGCGGAACGCCCGTCCGCCCTCGCCGGCGACTTCCACCAGGGCGGCCGGGCAGGCGCCGGGCCGGGGACAGGGGCGGTACCCGTCCCCCACCGGGAAAGCTTCGGGATGGCAGGCCACCACCGTCACCCGGCGGCCGTCCGCCAGCAGGCGCGCCCCCGCCGTCACGGCGTCCCGCCCCGGGGTGACGGGACGGTCTCCGCCCGAACGGGCCAGGAAGAGCCGGGGCGGGTACGTTTCCAGGGTGAACCGCTGGAGTTCCAGGGCGAACGGCAATTCCACGGACCGGTGCCCCTCGGCCACCCCGGTCCAGACCGTCTCCCCCGTGCGGCAGGCCACCGTCACCCGCCGCAGGTCGCCGGCGCCCAGCAGGCCGGCGCAGACGGCGACCCACAACCCGGCATGGTTGAGGAAGAAGGAGATGCCGCGAAGCCGGAGCGACCGTGCCCCCCGGAAGGCGGTCAAGCCGAGGGAGAGCAGCAGAAAAACGGCCGCCAGGGCGAAGGGCCAGCTGCGGAAAACGTGGGTCAGGCCGACGGCGGTGAGGAAGCTGCCGGGCCGGTCTGTTTGCGGAAAGACGCCCATGAGCAGGACCAGGGCGGCGAAACCGGACATGGCCGTCAGGGCGGTGGGGACGGAGGCCAGCCAGGCCACCAGGGGCCGCTTCCGGAAGACCAGCCCGCCCACGGCCACGCCGGCGAGCAGAGAAGCGAAAATGGCCTGGCTGATCGGCGCCGCCGGCAGGGTCACGCCCCGGCCGGCCGTGGCGATTTCCACCAGGAATCCGGCCAGGACGGCTCCACCGGCCACGGCCGCCGCTTCGGGATAGCCCCAGGGGGGGCTCCAGGTCTTGCGCTTTTCCGTGCCCACGGGCCCCCTCTCAGTAGGAGGTCACCCGGTAGGAGCGCTCGCGGGCCTTGGCCCGGGCCAGCCAGGACGGCACCACCGTGTCCAGGAACCGCTGCTTCTCCGCTTTCAGGGCGGCGGCGTCGATGCCCACCGCCAGTTGGGCCTTCTCCTTGCTGGAGAGGTCCGGCAGGGCCACTTCCCCCGCCACCCCGTGGGCCGCGAGGACGCGGGCCAGCAGTCGGCGCGCCTCGTTCGCCCGGCCGATGCCGTTGGCGATGACCCGGGCGCACTCCAGCGGGGCGTGGAAGGAGCCGCCGTGGCTGGCCGCGGCGAAGTCCCAGCGCCACTGGGCCTGCCGGATGAGCGCCAGCACGGGCGCCATCTCCTCCTCGGTGGCCCCGGCTTCCCAGGCCGCCTTGGCCTCGAAGTGCGCCCGCACCAGGGCGCCCTCCAGGGCCAGGCGCACCTCGTGCACCTTGCGCTGGCGGTCGTACACGTTCTGGCGAAGCTCCTCCTCGCTCTCGCGGTGGCAGACCTGGCAGGTCTGGGCGATCTGGTTGAGGGGGCTCTGCACGTGGTGGCTGGTGGACTTGACGCCGCCCTCGCTGAGGTACGGCATGTGGCAGTCGGCGCAGGACACGCCGCGCTTGTTGTGGATGCTGGTCAGGAACAGCTCGTAGTCCGGGTGCTGAGCCTTGAGCATGGGGGTCCGGCTCAGCCCGTGCACCCAGTCGACGTGCTTCACGTTGTCGTAGTACTTCTCCATGTCCTCCACGGAGAAACCGCCGTCCCAGGGGAAAGCCAGGTACTTGCCGTCCCCCTTGAAGTAGTACTCCACGTGGCACTGCGCGCAGACCAGGGAGCGCATCTCCTGCTGGGTGCACTTGGCCACGTCCCGGCCCTGCCGCTGGAAGGCCTCCACCAGCGCGGGGCGGGAAATCCGCAGGTTCATGGTCTTGGCGTCGTGGCAGTCGGCGCAGCCGACGGCGTTGACGATCTCGGCCCCGAGGCTCTCCCAGTGCCCCTGGTAGAAGGCTCCGGCGCTGCCGAGCCGGGCCATGACGCGCGGGACGTCGGGTCCCTTGCAGGTCCAGCAGGTGTTGGGCTGCGGGCTGGTCACGGTGGCCGAGGGGGCCCCCGTGCGCAGGGTGTTCCGGATGTCGGTGACGGCGTAGTAGTGGCCCCGCGGCTGGTTGTAGTCCTTGGCGAAGGCGTAGCCGGCCCACAGGACCACCATGGCGGGGTCGGCCGCCAGGGCGTCGTTCAGCCCGTTCCCGTTGAACTCGCTCTTGAAATTGGTCTCCTGGGTCTGCAGCCAGGTCTGGTACTCGCGGGGGAAGTTCTTGCCCCAGATTTCGTTCCGCGGTTCCCAGTCCTCGAAGCGGACCTGCGGCTTGTAGACGAAGAGCGCCTCGGCCCGGCGCTCCATGATGGAGGAGGCCAGCAGCCCGAGCAGGAAGACCACCGCCATGGTGGCGCCGAAGAGGGCCCAGCCCACCCACGGCCTTTCCTTGATGACGTCGCGCAACGGTTTCATGGTCATTGCCTTCCTTTGTCGTTTTGCATGACGGAGCGCAGCCAGGCCGGCACGGGGCTCTTCAGCAGGGGCACCCCGTTGTCGGGGGCGCTGGACAGGCTGCCCACCCGGCCGTGGGGCACCTCGCGGTGGCACTCCCAGCAGTACCGCGCCTGGCGGTTCCCCGCGAAGTCGCGGTTGATCATGTTCATCCGGTCGTCGGTCAGCTGCTTCTCGTGGCAGCGGACGCAGTTGGCCTTCACGGCCCGCTTCCCCGCCTCGCCGATGCGGATGACCTGCGGCTCCCAGCGCATGGTGAAGTAGAGCGAGTGCCGCAGCCCGTCCTGGGCCTTGAAGAGGTACTTGGCGAAAACGTTGTCCTGCGGCACGTGGCAGTCGTTGCAGACGGCCGCCCGGTGGTGGGAGCTGCGGCTCCAGGAGGCGTACTGCACGGCCATGATGTGGCAGTTGACGCAGGTCTCGGGCGCGTCCGAAAGGTAGGAGGGGGCGTTGGAGACGTAGACGAGGAACAGGCTCAGCCCGGCGAAAACCCCGCCGGCGAAGATCACCGCCACCCGCCAGTTCTCCGGAGGCAGGAAAAAGAGAAACCAACTTCGCTTCGTGTCCGCCAGGCCTCGGTTCATGGCCCTATGTTATTTGCATGCGACCGTTTTTGCAACCGAATTCATGAGAGTGAGGAACCACCGGGACACAAAGGCGCAATCATACTCCGGATCGCCGGGGAAACATGGATAGGCAGGATCGACAGGATGGGAGGGTGCAGATCCAGAAGACTCCGGCGAAACTCCGCGGTTTTGCCAATTTGGTCACAGGTTGGGCATCCGGCTCAGATCAGTGAGATAAGTGGTTTATAATAAACCTATTATCTCACTAATGAGAAGCGGTCAGTTTGACGTTGGAAAATGGAGGAAGGAGAGTGGGGGCAGGGCCCGCCAGAACTGGCTCCGTGCCTTTGATGTGTCTTAGTGGTTTTATTTCTTAATATTGCAAAGAATATTTCATCCACGGCGAAATAATTCTGATTTTGCGGAAAACTGTGCTATCATGCCCCTTCGGTTTGCTTCCGGAGCAGGCCGCCCCCACAACGCGGGTCTGATCATCATTGACACCCGAAAACAAAACACTCCGGATCTAAGCGGCGGTCCCACCGGCACCCCTCCGTTTCTGAAATTCTCAATCCGCCGGAAAATATTCAGGCCCACGAGGCCTGCCAGGCCGCGGCCTCCGTCCGGACCCCGCCGCCTGCACGCATAAGGAGCATCATGTCCGTATCCACCCGTCCGTCTTCCCCCCGTACCGCCGGCGCCCCGCGCCAGGCTTCCTCCGCCCGCGTCCCGTCCGCCGAGAACGCCGCCCGGCCCGCCCCGGCGGCCGCCGGTTCGTTCCAGGCCGACGGCTTTGAAAATTTGGGGCTGCCGGCGAAACTGCTCGACAACGTCCGCAAGCAGGGCTTCGCCCGCCCCACCCCCGTCCAGGCCCAGGCCATCCCGGTCGCCCTGGCCGGAAGCGACCTGCTCGGCTCCGCCGCCACCGGCAGCGGCAAGACCGCGGCCTTCCTGCTGCCCATCATGGCCCACCTGATGGCGAACCCCCGCCGGGGCACCCGGGCGCTGGTCCTGACCCCCACCCGCGAACTGGCCGCCCAGATCCTGGACCACTTCCGCCCGCTGTCCGCCGGCACCGGCCTCCGGGCCGCCGCCGTCTACGGCGGGGTGGCCATGGGCCCGCAGGAAAAGGCCTTCCGCGAGGGCGTCGACCTGCTCGTCGCCACCCCCGGCCGCCTGCTGGACCACCTGCAGTACCCCTACGCCCGGCTGGACGGCATCACCCACCTGGTGCTCGACGAGGCCGACCGGATGCTGGACATGGGCTTCCTGCCCGACGTCAAGAAGATCTTGAAACAGACGCCCGGGGAGCGGCAGACCCTGTTCTTCTCCGCCACCCTGCCCCCCCCCATCGTGAACCTGGCCTCCGGCATGCTGCGGGAGCCGGTGAGCGTCAGCGTGGAGACCGGCCCGGCCGCCCCGGCCAAGGGCATCACCCACCGGACCTACCCCGTGGCCTCCGAGCTCAAGTCCCGCTTCCTGGTCCGGCTGCTGGAAAAGGAGATGCCCGGCCGCGCCCT
>CAYTBK010000080.1:11889-19576 GCA_964436005.1 uncultured Acidobacteriota bacterium | reverse complement strand
CCGCTATTTTTTACGAGGGAGTCTGCCATGGCCCTGAGCAAGAAGCCGAAGACCGCGGGTGAAGTCAAGAGCAAGTGCCCGAAATGCAAGGACATCACCGTCCATTCCATCGTGGCCCTGAAAGGGGAAGAGATCGCCAAGGTCAAGTGCCTTTCCTGCGATAGCGAGCACAAGTTCTATCCCCCCAAGGAAATCGCCGAGAAGAAGTCGGCCGGTTCCGACGAGAAGGCGGCCCGGCCGCGCGCAGCGAAAGGGAAGACGGCCCGCGGCGCCGATGACAAGCCCCAGGCCCCGATGGTCTCCACCGAATGGGTGGCCGCCCTGGCGCACGTTCCGGAAGATCGCATCAAGCCCTACATCCTGTCGGGGATATACCAGAAGAACGACTTCGTCAGCCACCCCTCGTTCGGCAACGGGTTGGTCCAGGAGATCCACGGGAACAACAAGATGGATGTCCTGTTCGAATACGGGCTGAAGCTACTGGTGTTCAATTATCGGAAGAACGAATGAAACCATGCGGCCGGTGGGCGCCCCCGTCCGGCGATAGGAATGGAAAAGGTGCGGGCGGCACCGCGTGCAGGCGTGCGTCGAATCGATGCGGCCTGGCGGCACCCCTTCCCGGGCCAGCGTTTCTTTGACGCAATACCTCAAATCCAGCATACATTTCCCCGCGGTGGCCCCATCCCGGACGCTGCCCGTGCAGGCTTCCTCGAAGCGCCGGCCGAGCGCGGCGTCCACCTCGTAGCAGCAGCGGCCGATGCTGGGCCCGATGGCGGCCCGGATCGACTCCGCCCGGCAACCGAAACGCCGCACCATGAGGCGGACGGCTTGGCCGGCAATGCCCGCCAGCGTGCCCTTCCATCCGGAATGCACGGCCGCGCAGACTTTCTGGGCGGGGTCCGCCAGCAGCACCGGCACGCAGTCGGCGGTCTGGACTCCGGCCGCCAGGCGCGCGGAGGCCGATAGTACGCCGTCGGCGTCCGTGCGGACCAGCGGGGATGGGTGGAATCCTTCCCCGGAACTGCCGAACGATTCCTCCGTCGCTTCCAGGATGATGTCCGAGTGGACCTGGTGGGGCAGGATGACCTGCACTCCGGGCGGGAGCACGCGGGAGAAGTAGGACCGGCGCGATTGCAGGCCAGGCTCCGGGCCGCCTTTGCGGACGCGGAGGTCCAGTTCGCGGCCGTCCCCCCGCACGCGGGTGCTGAAGCCATGGCGGAATGGCAGGCTGTCGAGCAGGGTGGAGCGGACGATCCAGTACCCGCATTCCTGGGCGAGATAAAAAGCCATGCGACGGAAACCGTCCTTCAGCAGCTTCCGCTCTTGGCGGTTTTACGCTGGCGCCCTCCCAGCACCCGCATGGAAACATTCTCCCAGACGAGCTTGGCGAACGACACTTCCACGTAGGAGCGGATGGAGACGAAGCACCCGCCGCAGGTGTTGGAATTGGAGAAGCCTTTCACCATCTCTTCCTGCGTGTTGAAGTTCGTCCGCTGGAGGGAACAGGGGTTGAACAGGCCATCCGGGCGGATGACGAAGAAGCGCTTGCCCGCCTTGCAGTGCGGCACCTTGCCGTCGACGATGAACCGGTACAACCCGTCGAGGTTGAATTTCGAATTGACCACCGACTCGTACACCCCTTCGCGGCGTACGCTCTTGTCGAACACCTCGCGGACGTAGCGGACGTCCTCGGGGTCCTTCACCACCAGCGAGTAGTCCTCGGTGCGCAGCGGCGTGTAGATGCTGAAGCTGAGGCACACGCCCCACCGTCGGCAGTTCTCCACGATCCCCTGCAGTTCCTTCACGTTGGCAGCGGTGATGGCCGTGTTCATGACGATGTCGCCATGGCCCAGGGCGGCGATTTCGGGGATCACCTGGTCGAGCTTGGCGTAGAGCCCCCGGATGGCGCGGAAGTCGTCGTGCCGCTCGTCGGGGAAGTCCAGCGAGATCGAGAACTGGTTGACCCCCGCCTCGCGCAGGGCCAGGTACTTCTCCCTGGTCATCATCCAGGCGTTGGAGACGAGGATGGTGTAGGGGAAGAAGGGATTGACCTTGACGGCTTTCACGACGTCCACGATGTCGGGCCGCAGCAGCGGCTCGCCGCCGGACAGCTGGATCACGGGCGGGCGGAAATGGTCGACGTGTTTCCGGAATTCGGCCGGTTTCATCCGCTTTTCGTTGGGGATGCCCCCGCCGAGATCGCAGTGCTTGCAGTCGGCGTTGCAGGACAGCGTCGTTTCGAAGGAAACGACCAGGGGCCGTCCCGTGAAGAAGTTTCGGGCGCCGTTCCAGATGAGGCGCGGGGCGTATTTCAGCGGAATGTGCGGCATGTTGTCCTCCTCGTCAATCCAGCGAACGGCAAACGATATACCAAATGCGGGGAAAAAACAACGAACTCCCCGCGGCGGTCCCCCCGCTTCGGTGTATAATCGGAACCAAACATCCTGGTCCGCGGGGGGGTCCATGTTCCAACACTTAGATCCTGTTGTGCTTTGGTCGGTCGGCATCGGCGTTTTCCTCTTGCTCGTCGTCGTCGTCAAGTCCATGGTCGTGGTGCGGGGAACCGACATCGCCATCCTCGAACGCAAGTACCTCGGGCAGAAGATGCCCCAGGGGCGCGTCATCGCCATGGCCAACCAGGTCGGCATCCAGGCGCGCACGCTGGGCCCGGGTCTCCACTTCGTGGTGCCTTTCCTGTACAAGGCGAGGAAGTTTCCCTTCATGGTCATCGAGGAAAGCGAGGTCGGCCTGGTGGAGTCCATCGACGGCGACCCCATCCCTCCCGGCAAGATCTTCGCCAGGGTCGCCCAGGGGCACAATTCTTTCCAGGACGGGGAAGCCTTCCTGCGCAACGGCGGCGAGAAGGGGCCGCAACTGGAAATCCTCCCTCCCGGCAACTACCGCATCAACCCGGCCCTGTTCACGATCCGCAAGGTGCCTTCGGTGTTCGTGGACCGGGGCAACATCGGCCTGATCACGTCCATGGACGGCACCCCCATCCCGGCCGGGCGGCTGCTGGCCCGCAAGGTGGAGGGCCACTCCACTTTCGAGAACGGCGAGGCGTTCCTGCTCAACGGCGGGCAGAAAGGGCCCCAGATCCAGATCCTCCTGCCGGGCACGTACCGCATCAACACCATGCTCTTCCACATCGAGATCCGTCCGGCCACCGTCGTGCCGGCCAACCGCATCGGCCTGGTCACGGCGCTGGACGGCCAGCCCCTGCCCGAAAACGAATACGTGGCGAAAACCGTCCACGGGCACAACGATTTCCAGGACGCTTCCCTCTTCCTGGAGGCCGGCGGCCAGCGCGGCCCCCAGTTCGACGTGCTGAAGCCCGGCACGTATTACATCAACCCGCTGATGTTCCAGGTGGAGCAGGACGACGTGGCGGTGGTGGAGAGGGGCCAGGTGGCGGTGGTGGTCTCCAACGTGGGCGAAGAGCCGCCCCAGGTGCGCAAATTGGTGCAGGACGTGGCCAAGGAGGAGGCCGCCACGCCGGAGGTGGCCACGGGCCTGGAGAAACGCCTGGACCTCGGCATCGAGCGCTACGTCGTGCCGAAAGGCATGCGCGGCATCCAGCAGGAAGTGGCCGGGCCGGGCATCTACTACCTGAACCGCCGCGCCTTCATCGCCTACATCGTGGACACCACCAACATCTCCGTGGACTGGGACGACACCAAGGAAACCCGCTTCGACCCCCTGCGCGTGGTCTCGCGCGACGGGTTCGAGATCAGCGTCTCGGTGAAGGTGATCATCCGCGTCCGGCCCGACCAGGCCCCCTACATGGTGGCCAAGATCGGGTCCGTGGAGAACCTCATCAACCACGTCATCCACCCCATGATCGACTCGTCCTTCCGCAACCAGGCCTCCTCCACCTCGGCCATGAACTTTCTGCAGGACCGGCAGGAGGAGCAGCGGAAGGCGGAAGACCGCGCCCGGCTGGAGCTCGAGCGCTACCACGTGGAGTGCGTGTCGGTGCTGATCTGCCAGATCAAGCTGCCCCAGGAACTCATGGACACGCAGACCCAGAAGATCATCGCCCAGCAGCAGTTGGCCATGTACCAGGAGATGCAGAAGGCCGAACAGACCCGCATCGCCACCGAGAAGACCCGCTCCGAGGCCGACCAGCAGAAAAACCTGGTGGAGGCGGAAATCGGCGTCAAGATCGCCGAACAGCACAAGCAGAGAACCATCCGCGCCGCGGAGGGCGAAGCGGCTTCCATCCGCCTGCGGGCGGAGGGCGAGGCCGCCGGCATCCGGGCCAAGGGCGAGGCCGAGGGCGCCAAGATCCTGGCCATCGGCGACTCCACGGCCAAGGCCTACGAGCTGCAGCGCCTGGCCGTCGGTGCGCAGGGGGTGACCTCCATCGAGATCGCCAAGCTGATCGCCAGCGGGGGCATCAAGGTCACGCCGGACTTCCTGGTCCAGGGAGGGGAGAACCTGGGGGGTATCCTGTCGGCGTTCCTGACCGACACCATCGTGCGCCGGGGCCAGGTGCCGGCCGGCGGGGGCGGGAAAACGCCGGTTCCTTCGCCCGCCCCGGCGTCGTCGCAGCCGGGCCAACCGTCCGCTCCGGCTTCGTCGCCATCGAAAGGATAGCGTTCCGCAATGGCCGGCTGGAGCAAACTGCTCAGGGTCTTCCGCCCGAACAGCGCGCCCCGGGAAGAGTCCGCCGGGTCGGAGGCCGGCGGGCTTCGTCCGGGATTTTCCGTCCCGGCCAGCCGGCCGCCCAGCGCGGCGGACCACTTCGCCCCGCCCGAGGAGTGCGCCCGCCCTTCCGCCGAGGAAGGGGACGCGCTGTTCCTGGAGGACCTGGACGAAGCCGGCGGCACTCCGCCCGCCGAAACGCCTTTCCCGGCGCCGGCCGGGACGGGGACGCCGTCTCCGGCCGGGACAACGGCTCCGCCCCCGCCCCCGCCGTCGTCCTCGGAGCTCTTCAAGAGCGCCCTGGACGACTTCGACAAGGTGTTCGACCAGCTGTTCCTGGAGACGGACGAGGCGAACCCGGCGGAGCCGCCGTCGTGGCGGGGCCCCGCCTCCCCGGGCGGCGAGGGGACTTCCGTCGGCCGCGACCTGCGCGAAGTGCACGAGCTGTTCGCCGACATCGCCGGTTCTTATGCCAGGCCGGTCAAATCCTTCATCCACGAGCTGCAGCGCGGGCCGGTGACCCGCGACTGGATCGACATCTGCCTGCCGGCGCTGGACAGCATCCGGGCCGCCGCGGAAAGCATGGACTTCGAAGCCGCCGCCCGCTGCATGAACGACTTCAACCGGGCCCTGCTCCTGGTCCGGCACTCCGACTGCCGGCTCATCGCCGACAGCATGCGCGAGCTGATCCTGACCATTTTCGGGGAAATGCAGCGCGTTCTGCCCGCCACGTTCGCCATCGAGGACGAGGAGCTGCTGCGGGAGGCCATCATCGTCAACGGCATCCTGAAGCAGGTCCCCGAAGTGGGCAAGGTCACCCTGGACAAGCTGTACCGGGCCGGGGTGACCAGCCTGGACGCCATGTTCAAGGCCAAGAGCGAGGACATTGCCGTGACGGCCGGCATCCCCCTGTGGATCTGCGAGAAGATCGTCGGGCGTTTCCAGGCCTTCCGCGAGGAGATCGAGGGGAAGGAGGAGCAGCCCGACCAATCGCAGCGGCAACGGCTGAAGGAACTGCTGACGGAGTTGAAAAAGCAGCACCTTGGCTTCGAAAAGGCCACGGCCGGGTTCTGGGAGGAGCCGGAAGCCACGCAGCGGAAGCGGCAGTATCGCGTCGAGCGGCAGGAAACGGCCATGCGCATCCATGTCCTGCTGGCCGAAATGAACGAACTCGAAATGGTGGAGACCATCCGCAGGCTCTCCTTCGAGGACAAGATCGCCGCGCTGGAGGAGTTTCTGGACCGTTGCCGCCGGCCGGCCGGCAAAGACTGCTGCAACCCGGCCCCTTGTGCGGTATAATCGTCGGCGTCTGACCCGGAACAAGAATACATCGAAGAAAGAGGTTTGCATTTATGGCTGAATACACCCGCGATCTGGTACTCATCCGGGCCCGCAAACAGGAAAGCCTGGAACGCGCCGACCTCCGCAAGCTCGACCTCAGCCGCACACTGCTGGAAAAGGCCATGCTGCGGCGGGCCGACCTGGAGGGCGCCAACCTGGAGGAAACCATCCTCCGCCAGGCCAACCTGGCCAGCTCCAGCCTGCGCGAAGCCTTCCTGGCCAAGGCGGACCTGCGGGGGGCCAACCTGCAGAAGGCCGACCTGGAAGGCGCCAACCTGGAGGGGGCCAACCTGGAGGGCGCCGACCTGAGCCGGGCCAACCTTGAAGGGACCAACCTCGATTCCGCCTGTCTCAAGGGGGCGAAGCTGGACAACGCCCAGCTCGTCGTCTCCTCCCTGGGCAAGGCCGACCTGGAGGGCGCCTCGCTCAACGACACGGAGCTGGAAGACGCCTACCTCGGGGGCAGCCGCCTGGTCGGGACTTCCCTGCGGCGCAGCCGGCTGAAGAACGTCAACCTGGAGGAAGCCGACCTGACCCGGGCCTGCCTGGACCAGGTCGTCCTGGAGGATGTGTACGCCGAGGGGACCATCCTGAAAAAGGCTACCTTCTTCCGCGGCCGGCTGGTGCGCGTCAACTTCGACAGCGCCGACCTCACGGAGGCCGACCTGCGGGAGACGGTCTGGGAAGAGTGCTCCCTCGGCGCCACTAGGCTGAACGGCGCCAGGGTCTACGAGATCGACGCCCCCGACGGACAGCTGGTGAGGACCGTGGCGGAGTGGCTCGACGCCTCCAAGGCCGGCGACGGCTCCAGCCGCCTGGAGGGGACGGCCCTGCAAGCGCTGATCCTGGCCGGGAAGGCCCCGGCGGCGGTCGCTCCCCCGGCCGGGGTGGAGCAGACGAAGCGCTATTTCGGCGTCGGCGACGAACTCAGCAACGCCACGCTCCATTTCGGCGAGTATGCGGTGGTGGAGATCGAAAGCCGCTTCGAAAAATGCGACATCTCCCTGCAGAAGGGAGCGCGGCTGACCGTCGGGCACCACGGGCTTCTCAAGGGCTGCCGGCTCGAGGGCGGCGGAGAAGTCATCGTGCTCGGCCGGATCAAGGAGGAAGGCCTGTCGCCGGCCGTGCTGAACCCCGAGCGCTTCGTCGTCTGCGCCAGCGGTTCCGTCGAGGGCACCGTCCAGCAGCCGCCGGGCCTGACCGAATTCGCCTTCGAGAAAGGCTGCCACCTTCGCCTGAAAATTCGCAAAACCAAATAAACCACAAGGAGTGTTCCAATGTCCCAAGACATGCTGCCCAAGGAACAAGCACCGGCCCCGTTCGGTGCCCCGACGCCCGCACCCGTCCCGGTGGCGGAACCGCAGCCCGTCCGGCCGAAGGATGAATCCTACGGAAAAACCACCGTCCTGGAAGACGGGACCGAAATCGACGGCTCCATCAAGAGCCGGTGCCCCATCATCGTGAGCGGCAAAGTCCGGGGCGAGGTCGCCGCCCCGTCGCTGACCATCATGGATTCCGGCGCCGTCCGGGGGCAGATCAAGGTCTCCCAGCTGCACTCCCAGGGCGAGATCGCCGGCCAGATCGACGCCGAGAGCGTGGAGCTCAGCGGCAAGGTCAACGACCAGACGGTGATCAAGGCCAACACCCTGGAGGTCAAGCTCAGCCAGCCCGGCAGCGGGAAACTCCAGGTGACCTTCGG
>CAYTBK010000080.1:0-11789 GCA_964436005.1 uncultured Acidobacteriota bacterium | reverse complement strand
CCCTGGAGGTCAAGCTCAGCCAGCCCGGCAGCGGGAAACTCCAGGTGACCTTCGGAAACTGCGAGCTCAACGTGGGCGACAAGGAGAAAGACAAGGAAAAGGACAAGCCGGGCAAGTAGCCTGGTGGTACTCTGAGCCGACAGGGCGGGCGGCGCGATCGTTCGCAGGCAACAGGGCTGTCGCGCTCATTGAAACATGGATGGACAGGATGAACAGGATCCGAGACCCCCGTCCCTATCCTGTTTGTTCTGTCCATCCCCATTTGTCGCATGACAGTCGGAATTGAGTATCCTCAAACTATTACCACCTTTGCTACGAGGCTGTTACTCAAAAAAGCGCGCCCCCCGGATGGGGGGCGCCTCGGGATCGTTCCGTAGACCGGCGAGGGGGCGGCGCCGGCGGCCGCTCCCGCTCAGGAGCAGCCGTTGTTGTAGAAGCAGCTGGGACAGTAGTAGCAGGTGCCCCGGCGCACCATGAGGGTGTCGCAGACCGGGCAGGTCGGGGCGTCCTCCTGGAGCGACGCGGAGCGCTCCGGGGCGCTCTTCGCGGCGGCGACCACGGGCAGCACGGCCGCATCGGCGGGGGCGGTTTTGGCCACCGGGTTGATGATGCCCACCTTCCGCTGCTCGTCCTCCGGCATGAACTTGAGTGACAACCACTTGAAAATGTAATCCAGGATGGATTTGGCCATGGGGATGTGCGGGTTGCCGGTGAAGCCCGACGGTTCGAAGCGGGTGTGGGTGAACTTCTCCACCAGGACCTTCAGCGGAACCCCGTACTGGAGGGCCATGGAGATGGCGGTGGCGAATCCGTCCATCAGGCCGGAGATGACCGACCCCTCCTTGGCCATGAGCAGGAAGATCTCGCCCGGCTGCCCGTTCTCGTAGGTGCCCACCGTGATGTAGCCCTCGTGGTCGGCCACGCGGAACTTGTGGGTGATGGACAGCCGTTCCGACGGCAGCTTGTGCCGCACCGGCTTGAACACCTCTTCCTTCTCTGTTTCGGCCTTCTTCTCCTTCTCCAGCGACAGCGGCTGGACCTTCTTCGACCCGTCGCGGTAAAGCGCCACGGCCTTGATCCCCAGTTTCCAGGCCTGGCGGTAGACCTCCTTCACGTCCTCGATGGTGGCTTCCGCCGGCATGTTCACGGTCTTCGAGATGGCGCCGGACAGGAAGGGCTGGACGGCCGACATCATCCGGACGTGGCCGAGGTAGTGGATGAGGCGCTTGCCGGAGGGCAGCTTCAGCGCGCAGTCGAACACGGCCAGGTGGGCGTCGCTGATGCGGGGGTGGCCCTCGATGGTGCCGTTCTCCTCGACGTAGCGGAGCATGTCATCGATGTCATCCTGGTTGTAGCCCAGCCGAGCCAGGGCCCTGGGCACGGACTGGTTCACGATCTTGATCATGCCGTCGCCGACGAGGTGCTTGTACTTGACCAGCGCCAGTTCGGGCTCGATGCCCGTGGTGTCGCAGTCCATCATGAAGCCTATGGTCCCGGTGGGCGCCAGCACCGTGGCCTGCGCGTTGCGGAACCCGTTGGTCGCGCCGTCCTTGGCGGCCCGGTCCCAGGCTTCCCGGGCGGCGGACAGGAGGTGCACCGGAACGCCGGTCTTCCCGATCTTGTAGGCCGTGGCGCGGTGCATCTCGATCACGTCCAGGAAGGAGGAGCGGTTGGTCTCGAAGTGTTTGAAGGGGCCCTTGACGGCGGCCAGGCGGGCGGACGTGCGGTAGGCCGTGCCGGTCATGAGGGCGGTGACCGCCGCCGCGTAATTGCGCCCCTCCTCGCTGTCGTAGGGAAGGCCCATGACCATGAGCAGGGAGCCGAGGTTGGCGTAACCCAGCCCGATGGGACGGTAGTCCACGGAGTTGGCGGCGATCTTCGGCGTGGGGTAGGAGGCGTTCTCTACGATGATCTCCTGGGCGATGAAGACGATGTCCACCGCGTGGCGGAATCCGTCGACGTCGAAGTGCCCGTCCTCGTCCAGGAAGGTGAGCAGGTTCAGGCTGGCCAGGTTGCAGGCCGAGTTGTCGAGGAACATGTATTCGCTGCAGGGGTTGGAAGCGTTGATCCGCCCGCTCGCCTTGCAGGTGTTCCACCGGTTGATGGTCGTGTCGAACTGGATGCCCGGGTCGCCGCAGGTGTGGGCGGATTCGGCGATCATGTGCAGCAGGTCGGCGGCCGAGTACTCGTGGATCGTCTCCCCGGAGGTGACGGCCCTGGTCTTCCACACCCCGTCCACTTCGCAGGTGCGCATGAACTCGTCCGACACCCGCACGCTGTTGTTGGCGTTCTGGAAGAAGATGGAGCTGTAGGCCTCGCCGTTGAACGAGCTGTCGTAGCCCGCCGCGATGAGGGCCCAGGCCTTGCGCTCCTCCTTCGACTTGCACTGGATGAACTCCACGATGTCCGGGTGGTCGATGTTCAGGATGACCATCTTGGCGGCGCGCCGGGTCTTCCCGCCCGACTTGATCACGCCGGCGAAAGCGTCGTAGCCCTTCATGAAGGACACGGGGCCGGAGGCGTTGCCGCCGGAGAACAGCTTTTCAAAAGAGGAGCGCAGGGGGGAGAGGTTGCAGCCGGCGCCGGAGCCGTACTTGAACAGTTTTCCCTCGGTCTTGGCCAGGTCCAGGATGGAGTCCATGGTGTCTTCCACGGAGTTGATGAAGCAGGCGGAGCACTGGGGGTGCTGCTCGACGCCCACGTTGAACCACACCGGGGAGTTGAACGAGGCCCTCTGGTGCACCAGCAGGTGCGAGAGCTCCCGGGAGAAGGTTTCCGCGTCCTTGGCGGTCTTGAAGTAACGGCCGTCCTGGCCCCATTTCGTGAGGGCGTTCACCACGCGGGCAATGACCTGGCGGACGCTCGTCTCCCGGTCCGGGTTGCCCAGGATGCCATGGAAATACTTGGAAGCGGTGATGTTGACGGCGCTGTCGGACCAGGATTCGGGTGCTTCCACGTTTTTCTGGGAGAAGATCACCTCGCCCTTGCTTCCGGAGATGAAGGCGTCGCGACGACTCCAGTTCACCAGGTCGAAGGGGTGCGGCCCGGTGCCGGTGAAGAACGGCTTGAGGGCCAGCCCTTCGGTCCGGGCTTCGGCGGTTTTCACGGTCTTGCGGGCAGCGGGCGCTTTCTTCGCCACTTTCAGCATGATTGTCTCCTTTATGCTCCATCCTGGCTTTCCCGGGCATGCCGAACATCGGATGTCGCGCAGGAAGTCGTCGGAAGGGTTTTTTCCATGCCAGAACCCCCGTCTTTCGACGGCCAGGCAGCCGAGGGGGTTATTGGACACGGGGTGGATTTATACGCTCCGATCATCCCGTTGTCAAGGGGGATGGCACAATATTTTGTGGTCTTTGCACTGGGCAATACAATACATTGTATTTAAAGGACTAACACTTTCTCTTTTATTTATCGGCAATTCCGCCGGCCGACGCGGCGCCGGGCCCTCTGCTGCCGCAATATCCTTGAATTCGGCGGGGCTTTCCATTACATTTTCGGCTGCACACTGCCCAGGGAGTCTTCATTGACCAGGGACGACATCCGAACTTCCGCGCGCACCGTTTTCCTGGTCATCGACCTGACGCTCGTCACCCTGCTGACCGGCAAGATCCTGTTCTGCGTGGACTCGCCGCACTTCCTGGCCGTCTACGGAATCGCCGCCACGGCCGCCGTGCTGCTGCTGTTCGCCATCGTCTTCTTCCGCTACCGCGACCCCTTCGAGGCGGCCGAGCGGGCCGAGGCCGGCGGCCGCCTCCCTTCGGTCACCTGCTTCGTGGCCGTGCGCAACGAGGAGGCCATCATCGAGCGCTGCGTGAAGTCGCTGACCGCCCAGACCTACCCGCGCTGCGCGGTGGTGGTGGTGAACGACGCCAGCACCGACGGCACCGCCGCCGTGCTCGACCGGCTGGCGGAGCGGGAGAACTTCCGCGTCATCCACCTGCCCGAGAACGTGGGCAAGAAAAAGGCGCTGGCCGAGGCCATGCTCGGCGACCCCGGCGAAATCTTCGTCTTCACCGACAGCGATTCCGTGGTGGCCGACGACGCCGTGGCCAAGCTGGTGCGGATCTTCGCCGCCCGGCCCGAGGTCGGCGCTGTCAGCGGCCACTGCCGGGCCCTCAACGCGGAAACCAACCTGCTGACGAGGATCCAGGACTGCTGGTACGAGGGGCAGTTCTCCATCAAGAAAGCCTTCGAAAGCGTCTTCGGCGCCGTGACCTGCGTGTCGGGCCCGCTGGCCGCCTTCCGCCGGGAGAGCATCTACAACTACATCCCCGCCTGGACCCACGACCGATTCCTGGGCTCGGAGTTCCGGTTCGCCACCGACCGCACCCTGACGGGGTTCGTGCTGGGCAGCCGCGTCGTCGGCGCCCGCCTCCGCCGGCGCTACGCCGACTCCCCCTTCGTCCGGGAGGTCGTTTACCCCGACCGCGATTGGAAAATCGTCTACACCAAGGCGGCCCGGGCCTGGACGCAGGTCCCCGACTCGGTGCTGAGATTCTTCCGCCAACAGGTGCGCTGGAAGAAGAGCTTCATCCGCAACTTCTTCTTCACCGGCCGGTTCTACTGGCGCAAGCCGATCTGCGCCTCCCTGAACTACTACCTTCACGCCCTCTTCGTGTTCGCCGGGCCCTTCGTGGCGTTCCGGCACCTGGTGTACCTGCCCCTCAGCGGCAACTACATGTCCGGCCTGCTCTACTTCCTGGGCATCGCCTACATCGGCTTCCTCTTCGGCCTGGCCTTCCGCGCAGGGGAACGGGGCGGCCGCCGCTGGATGCTCCGCCCCGTGATGAGCCTCCTGTCCACGCTCTGCCTGTCCTGGCTGATCTTCTACTCGGCCCTGACCATCCGGAAAAAGACGTGGGTGCGGGGATGAGTGCCCCGCAGGCGGAAACGGGACCGGCGGAAAACGGGCGGCCCCCGGCGGGCAGGGGCAGGCTGCGCCGCTTCTCGCTCCACGCCGCGGAAGGGGCGGTGGTGGCCCTCATGCTGCTGGGCCTCTTCCTCCAGGTGGACCGCTACTTCTTCAAGGGCCGGCTCGTCACCAAGCCGGCGGCCGCCAGGTCCGAAGTGAGGGGCGGGAAGCGCACCGGCGCGGTCGACGGGCGGGCGGAGGTGACCGCCTGGCCGCCCGTTCCCGGGGGAATTTCCAATGACGGCCGGGCCGTCGCCGAGATTGTGGGGCGCTACCCCTCCCGCTGCGGCGGGCGGGAAGCCATCTACGCCTTCCTGGACAAGGGGACGGTCGCTTCCGCCGACCGTTTCCTGGCCGGGGAGATCGCTGTCGACCGCTTCCCGTCGGCGCGGATCGCCCCGATCCCCACCTGGGACGAGGACCCCTTCGGCCAGCGGTACTGGCGCTTCATTTTCTACGGCCTGCGCCCCACCCGGGACCTGCTGTACGCCTACCGGACCACCGGCGACGAAAAGTACGTCCGGCGGCTGCTCGAGGTCGTGCGGAGCTTCGTCACCCGCGGCATCGACCGGCCCAACGCCTGGAACGACTGCCACGGCGCGGCCTACCGCACCCTCGTGCTGGTCAACACCTGGTGGAAGATGCGGGAGCGGGGGGCGCTGCCCGCCCCCGACGCCATGCTGATCCTGCAAGCCCTGCAGCGCCACGGGGAGTTCCTGGAAAGCCCCCAGCACTACGACCACGGGCACAACCACGGCATCACCCAGGCCGCGGCCCTGCTGACGCTGGCCACGGCCTTCCCCGACCTGCCGGGCGCCCGGCGGTGGTTCGACACGGCGCGGGACCGCCTGGCCCGTTCCCTCTCCGACATGGTGGACGAGGATGGCTTCCTGGTGGAGAACTCCTCCTACTACCACTTCTACGCCATGGAAAAGTTCTGGGAGATCCAGGCCTACGCCCGGCGCTACGGCATCGACCTGGGGCCGGCCTACGCCGACCGCCTGCACCGCATGATGCGCTTCGGCGCCGCCCTGCTGCGGCCCGACCTGGGCATCCCGGTGCTGGGCGCCTCGCTGGAGCGTCGCTTCCGGATGAGCGGGCTCTTCCGGGAAATGGCCCAGGAGTCGCCCGAGCTGCGCTACGCCCTGTCGCAGGGGCGGGAAGGGGCGCCGCCGGCCCGGCGCAACGAGGTGTTCCCCGCCTCCGGCATCACCGTCATGCGGTCGACCCCGGAAAAGGGCGCCGGCTACGCCAACCAGACACACCTGCTGTTCGACTACGGCCCCTTCCGCACCTCCCACAGCGACCTGGACGCTCTCGGCTTCACCCTCTACGGCCAGGGCGGCGAACTGGTGGGCGACTCCGGGCTGTATTCCTACGAGAAATCTGCGATCAGGGCGTATTTTCACGGCACGGCCGCCCACAACACGGTGCTGGTGGACGGGGAGAACCAGCGGGAGGGGAACCCCTGCGCCGGCGCCTTCACGGAAGGCCCGGACTGGGCCTGCCAGACGGCGGCGCACGATCTCTACCCGGGGGTGGAGCACGCGCGGGCGGTGATGATGCTCGGGGGCGACCTCGTCCTGGTGGTGGACCGGCTCAAGTCCGCCACCCCGCACCGCTACGAGCTGCTCTTCCACCTGGCGCCCGACATGGCCGCCCGCTGCAGCGGGCTGGACGTGAGCGCCGCGGGAACCCGGCCGGAGCGCACCCTCTCCCTCCGCCCGCTGGCCCGGGAGGGGCTGGCCCTGCGCACGGTCCGGGGCTCCCGCGAGCCCTTCGCGGGGTTCTACTCCGGCGCCTACGAGAAACTCGAGCCGCGCACCACGGTGGTGTACTCCCGGAAGGCCGCCAGCGCCACCTTCGTCACCCTGCTGGAGCTGGGCGCCCCGGACCGGGGGGGGCAGGCGTCCCTGTCCGCGGACGGCCAGCGTGTCCGGCTGAGCCGGCGCCACCGGACCTGGGAGATCGACCTGCGGTACACTGGAGGGAAGCCGGCGCGGGTCAGCGTGGAAGGCCATGCGTTGCCCGCCGTTGCCTGGAACGATTTGCGGGCGTTTGCCGACGTTTCGGCCTGGGAGGCCGGCACCCCCGCCCCCGGCGCCCTCGCCGCCGACGCCGCGTCCGGCGGGATGGCCCTGACGCTGCGGAAGCCGGTGGTTGACGTCACCCTTTCCCGGCCCCTTCCGCTCGACCTGGCCCGGAACAACCTGTATTTCACCTTCGCCGTGGAGGGGGCCGCCAGCCTGGAAAACGCCGAGATCTTCCTGGTCTCGGGGAACGGCGGGGGCAAGGCCAGCCTCAGCCTGAGGAGCGCCTTCCTGCACCTGGACCGGACGGGCCGAATCACCGTGGGCCTGGGCCGGAGCCGGGAGCGCTCCTGGAACGGCTCGTGGAAAATGGAGCGGCCGGGCTTCGACTGGTCGCGGGTGGAGACCGTGGGCCTGCGCTTCCGGACCGCCCCCGGCGGCAGCGCCCTGATCCGGCTGCTGTCGCTTTCCACCCTGCCCGCCAGCCCCCGCGGCGCGGTCTGCCTGATCTTCGACGACGGGCACTGGTCTGTGCTGCAGGCCGCCCGGATCATGGCGGGGAAGGGGCTCCGGGGGGTTCTCGGGGTCATCGCCGACCGTCCCCGGTCCAACACCCGCGGCTACCTGCAGCTGGAGGAACTGCGCCAGCTGAAGGACGCCTACGGCTGGGACCTGGCCAACCACTCCGCCCACCACCGCAACGCCCTGCAGGACTACGCTGCCGCCGACGACCTAAACGGCTTCGAGGAGGACCTGCTGGACGGCGCCCGGTACCTCTGGGAGAACGGCCTCGACACGGCCCCCAACTGGTTCATCTACCCCTTCGGCGCCGTGGACGCCGAAGTGGAGAAGCGGGTGGGCAAGTACTACCGGTTCGCCCGGTCCGTCCGCGGCCTGCCCGAGGTCTACCCCTTCGGCGACCCCCTGGCGGTGAAGGTCTTCAACGTCAAGGCGGCCCTGAGCCCGGAGAAGGTCATGGCCGCCGTGGACGACGCCCGGCGCTTCGGGCTGACGCTCCTGCTGGTCTTCCACCGGTTGCAGAAGGAGTCTTCCGACCCCAACGAATACCCGCTGGATTCCTTCCAGCGCTTCGTGGACCTGCTCTCCGCCAGCGGGGTCCCGGTGAAGACCCTGCGGGAACTGGACGCCGACAACGGCGTCCCGCCCGTCCGGCGCTCGTTCTTCGCCCGGGAGCTGTCCCGCCTGGAGGTGGACATCCGCTCCGGAGGGGGGAAGCCATGAGAAAACGCGTTCGACCGGGATGGGGTGCGCCGGTCCGGCGTTCACTGGCCCTGGTCCTGGCGGCCGGGACCCTGGGCCTGGCCTGCCCGGCCCGGCCGCGCGGCGCCCTGTCCGACGGCGCTTCACTCCCGCCGGACACCCGCGCCCGCATGGTGGACAGCCAGTTCCAGGACCCCTTCGACGGGGACGGCCGTATCTTCGACGCCTCGCGCATGGACCGCAGCCTGAGCGCCTTCTGGTGGGTCAACTCGGGCGGCTGCCTGATCCTCCAGGGGGGGCGGGCCATGACCCTGCAGAACGCCCTGCCGGAGGGCGACCCCCTGCGGAAGAAGTACCTCGGCTACAACCCCGGCGCCACCGATGACGGCGCCCACCCGCAGAACATCTTCCGGCTCGTCACCCGCAGCGCCTGGGGCAACAGCCGCCAGGAGGCCTGGTTCCGGGTCCGGCGGTACCACCTGAGCGCCGACCCCCACCGGTCGGAATCCAACGGCATCCTGCTCATGGCCCGCTACCGCGACGTGGACGACCTCTACTACGCCGGCCTCCGGGTCGACGGCTACGCCGTGATCAAGAAGAAGGTCAAGGGGAACTACACCCAGCTCGACTACCGCTCCGTCTTCCGGAACAGCGCCCCGTGGGACCGCGGGAAGAACCCGAACCTGCTGCCCCTGGACCGCTGGCTCGGCCTGCGCCTGGAGGTTCGGGACGCTTCCGACGGCTCGGTGCGGCTCCGTCTGTACCTGGACCGGGAGGGCAAGGGGCAGTGGGAGTTGGTGGCCGAGGCGCAGGACCGGGGCGGCAACGGCGAGCCGCCCCTGCGGGGCGAGGCCTACGCCGGCATCCGCACGGATTTCATGGACGTGGAGTTCGACAACTACCGCATCTCCGACATCGGCCGGTGAGGCGCCAACGGCGCCGAATTCATCAGCCCAGGCCGCCAGGCCTGGGAAACAATGCGAAAATTCGATGTCCGCGGCCTGTAGGGCCGCGATGACGCGTTGTCGCCTGGTCCGGATCGCGGCCTGTCAGGCCGGCAGGGCGAACGTCTCCGCGGTTTCCCGACTTTTCCTGCGTCATTTGGGGCCGGCGTCCTGTATGATCAACGTCGCCAAGACGCGGCCGTTCCCGTGCGCCAGGCCGGGGCGGCCGACGAACGTATTTTCCGGGAGGAGCCATGCGCCGAATTTTCCAGACCCTGATTTCGTTCACCTGCCTGTCCCTGCTCTCCGCGGGCGCGGTCGCCGCGCCGGGGGAAGAGGGCAAGGTCCCCGACTATTCCCGCACGCCCCGCAGCCAGGTGCCGGAGGAGTTCACCTGGAAGCTCACCGACCTGTTCCCCGACCGGGCCGCCTGGGAGAAGGAACGGGACGCCGTGAAGGCCGCCATGGGCGAGCTCGAGAAGCGCGCCGAGGGCTGGACGTCCTCCCCGGACAAGATGCTGGCCTTCCTGGACTGGCTCTCCGTTACGGAGCAGCGGTTGGGGCGCGTGTCCGCCTACGCCTCCTTCCTCGGCGACGGAGACCTGGCCAGCTCGGAGTACAAGCAGATGCAGGGCGAGGTTTCCATGGCCGCCGTGGACTTCGAGGCCCGGCTGGGCTTCCTGAACCCCGACATCCTGGCCCTGGGCTCGGAGAAGCTGGCCGCCTACGCGGCCGCCGAGCCGAAGCTGGCGCCGTACCTGGTGAACTTCGACCGCGTGCTGCGGGAGAAGGACCACGTCCTGCCGGCGGAGAGCGAGCGCCTGGTCTCCCTCACCGGGATGTTCGCCGGCGCCCCCGGGCGGGCTTCCTCCATGCTCAACGACGTCGACGTGCCCAACCCGGAAGTCACCCTCTCCACCGGTGAGAAGGCGACCCTCAACCAGGCCGGCTACGGGCGCCACCGGGCCTCGGCCGTCCCCGCCGACCGCCGGATGGTCATGGAGACGTACTGGAAGAACATGGCGAACTACACCAACACCTTCGCCATCCTCTACGACGCCTCAGTGAAGCGCGACTTCTACGACGCCCAGGTGCACAAGTACCCGGACTGCCTGACCGCCGCCCTCTTCCCCAGCGCCATCGACACTGCCGTGTACCGGAACCTGGTGCAGACCGTGCGGGAGAACCTGGCCCCGCTGCACCGCCTGCTGCGCCTGCGGAAGAAGATGCTGGGCCTGGCCGAGATGAAGTACGGCGACGTCTACGCCTCGGCCGTGCAGGCGGTGAAGCGCACCTACGGCTACGACGAGGCCGTCGCCCTGGTCAGGAAGGCCATGCAGCCGCTGGGCGCCGACTACGGGGCCGCCCTGGCCAAGGCCCTGGGCGAGCGCTGGGTGGACGTCTACCCCAACCTGAACAAGAACTCCGGCGCCTACTCCAGCGGCGTCTACGGGGTGCACCCCTTCGTCAAGATGAACTACGACGGGACGTACTCCAACGTCTCCACCCTCGCCCACGAACTGGGGCACGCCATGCACTCCTGGTTCTCCACGAAGACCCAGCCCTACCCCACCGCCCAGTACCCCATCTTCCTGGCCGAGGTGGCCAGCACCTTCAACGAGGCCCTGCTGATGGAGGAACTCCTGCGGTCGGAGAAGGACGACGCCCTCAAGCTCTTCCTGCTGGACAGCTTCCTGGAGCGCGTCCGGGCCACCCTCTACCGCCAGGTGCTCTTCGCCGAGTTCGAGCTGGCGGCCCACGAGCGCGTGCAGGCGGGCCAGACCCTGACCAAGGACTGGCTGAACGCGAAGTACCTGGAACTGACCCGGCTCTACTATGGCCACGATCAGGGGGTCATGGACGTGGAGGACTACATCCGGTGCGAGTGGGCGGGCATCCCCCACTTCTACCGCGACTTCTACGTGTACCAGTACAGTACCGGCATCGTGGCCTCCATGGCCCTGGCCGACGCCGTGCTGTCCGGCCGGGAGGGGGCGCGCGAGCGCTACCTGGCCTTCCTCGGCGCCGGCGGCAGCAAGTACCCGCTGGAGATCCTGCGCGACGCGGGCGTCGACATGGCCAGGCCCGAAGCCGTCAAGGCCGCTATCCAGCGCTTCGACAGCCTGGTGGGCGAGATGGAGGCCCTGGCCGCGCGCCTCGCCCCGCCGGCCAAATAAACCGGCCTTCGCGCCGGCCCGCCGAAGGCCGTGGAGTGCGGCGGCGAGCGTGCGAGCCGCCGCTTTCGGCAAAGCGGCCGGGACTCGCGCCAAGCCGCCGAGGCGCCGAGGGGAGAGGAAACACGAAGTCACGGATCACACGAAGAAAACGGGCTTCCTCCCTCGGCGGCCCTCGGCGAAACTCCGCGGTTTCTCTCCTTCGGTAGCGGGTTGCGGGCCTGTCGCCCGCGGCTCGGTTGGCGGGGCGTACCGTCGCGGCGCGGTTCTCCCTTCCCGATCGGAACGGACCGGAAGACTTCCGGCGGCCGAAGCAGGATTTTCCGGAAAAATACGGGCTCCTGATTTTCCAAAGGCCTGAGGTTACACTTCCGGACCGAGGCATTTGAAGAAATGTGAAACGGAATTAGATGTGTAGTTGCAACCATAATAAAATATGAGTAGGGTAGCAACTAGACCGAAGTTCCCAGAAAAAGAGGGGCGAAAAATGGAGTAATGGGCTGAGAGG
>CAYTBK010000079.1:0-19596 GCA_964436005.1 uncultured Acidobacteriota bacterium | reverse complement strand
CGGGTTGCGCCGGGCCCGGCGGAGGGCGGCGTAGAGGGCGCGCAGGTCGTGCCCGTCCACTTCCTCGACTTCCCAGCCGTCGCTGCGGAATTCGCCGGCCACGTCCTGGGGCATGACGTCCTCGGTCTTGCCGCTGATCTGCAGGTGGTTGCGGTCCACCAGGCAGGTCAGGTGGCCCAGGCCGAACTTGGCGGCGAAGCGCCGGGCCTCGGAGATCTGGCCCTTCTGCTGTTCGCCGTCGCCCATGACCACGGCCACGTGGAAGGGCGTGCCCAGGACCCGGGTGGCCAGGGCCATGCCGCAGCCGGCGGAAAGTCCCTGCCCCAGGTTGCCCGTGCTCCATTCGACGCCCGGGACGCAACGCTCGACGTGCCCTTCCCAGGGGCTGCCGGCCTGCCGGAAGTGGGCGACGGCGTCGTCGACGGGGAAGAACCCCAGGTTCCCCAGGACGGCGTAGACGCCGGGGGACGTGTGGCCGTGGCTGACGACGATCCGGTCCCGGTCCGCCCGGTGCGGGTCGGCCGGGTCGACGCGGGAGAGGGCCCACAGGAGGACGTACATTTCCATGGAGGAAAGCGACCCGCCCGGGTGCCCGCAGCCGGCGAGGGTGGTCATGCGCAGCGCGTCGGCGCGGCACTTCCGGGCCAGCGCGGCCAGGGCCCGGACCGCCTCGTCGGTCAGCGTTTCGGCTTCGAAACCTCGGAAGGGGGAAAAATCGAACGACATGGTTGGCACTCCTCTCCAAAAATGAGGGAGAAGTATATCCCCCCACCGGGGAATGTCAATCGGCGGGGCGCGCATTTCTGTTGATCCGGCATCGGCTGGGCATCTACAATGCCGGATGATTCGAGGGGATGGGCGGGAGACACATGAGAATCTTCTTCTGGGTATTCATTTCGGGGGTAGCGCTGTTCGGGGCGGTGTTCGGCCAGTCCGCCGGGGAGTTGGCCAAGGGATTGACCCGGGAGCAGCTGGCCCCCGTCGTCCGGTTCCTGGCCCAGGACCGGCTGGAAGGCCGGGCGCCCGGAACCGCCGGGGGGGCCCTGGCGGAGGAGTACACGGCGGGCCTGTTCGGGATCTGCGGGCTGCAGCCCGGGCACGAGGGCGGCTGGTTCCAGTCCGTTCCCCTGGTGGGCTTCCGCACCGTGGACGTCTTCGCCAGCCTCGGCGGGTCGCCCCTGCACACGCCCCGCGACTGCTCCCTGGGCTGGACCGGGGGTGACGGCGCCTTCTGCCGGGAGACCCCGGTGGTGTTCGCCGGTTTCGGCATCCAGGCCCCCGACTGGGGCCAGGACGATTACGCCGGGGTGGACGTGAAGGGCAAGATCGTCCTGGTCCTGTCCAACGACCCCGGCTACTATGACGATAAAAGATTTCAGGGCAAAGAGATGACCGCCCACGGGCGGTGGGCCCGCAAGATCCAGACCGGCGTGGCGGTCGGTGCGGCGGGCGTCGTGGTCGTGCATGCGGACGGCCCGGCCGGCTACAATTGGGAGACGGCCCGGGGGGGCTGGGAACGCGAGCGTGTCTTCCTGCCCTCGGTCACGAAGGAAAGCACCGTGATCCGTGGTTGGATTCGGGAGGACAGCCTTCGGGAGATCCTGGCCCGGAACGGCCAGGACTGGGACGCCCTGGCCCGCCAGGCCATGGACAAGAACTTCCGGGCCGTCGACCTGGGCGTCGCCATGCGCGTATCCGGCCGGTCGGAGTGCCGCGCGTTCTCCTCCCGCAACGTCGTGGGACGGATCCCCGGCAAAACGGGCCGGGTCATCCTGTACACGGCGCACTTGGACCATCTCGGCCTGTCCGCGGACGGTCAGGTGTACAACGGCGCCGTCGACAACGCTTCCGCCGTGGCCGCCATGATACTGACCGCGCGGAGTTTCGCCATGGCTTCCGGCCGCCTCGAGCACACCCTGGTGTTCGTCGGCACCGCCGCCGAGGAGGCCGGCCTGCTGGGGGCGGAGTGGTACGCCGAGCACGCCGACCTCGCCGCCGTGGACGCCGTGATCAACTACGAGTCCGCCCCCGTGTGGAAGGAGTACCAGGCGTTCGCCGGGATCGGGGCGAAGTTCTGCGGCTTCGAGGAGCTCATGAAGAAAACCCTGCCGACGCTCGGCCTGTCGTACGGGTATTCCTCCCTGGAAAACCAGGGCTTCCTCTTCCGTTCCGACCAGTACCCCTTCGTCGTCCGCGGCGTGCCGGCCATCATGCTGTACCCCGCGGGGCCGGAAGTCGACGGGGCCCGCCACGCGGAAACCTGGCTGGAGAAGGACTACCACCGCCCCACGGACGATTTTTCCCCCGAGTGGCCCCTGGACGGGCTGCGGCAGATCATCCGGGTGGGAGTCGCCCTGGGCGAGGCCGCGGACAGGACGAAGGTCGCCGGGTACACTGGCCGGCTGCCCTTCCCCCGGCAGAAGGCCGCCGACCAGTGAGGAAGGAAAGGAGAAACCGATGATCGCCTGCACGCAAACAGCAAGAAGGCCGGCCTTTCGTCTGTGTCTGGCTCTCGCCGCGGCGGTTTTCCTCGGCGCCGCGGTCGTGGCGGCCGCCCCGCCCGGCCCGCCGGAAGAGGAGACTGTCCTCTTCTCGTCGGCCGGCACGACCCGGGAGGCCGCGGCGGCTTTCCTCCAGGCGCTGAAGAAGGCGGTGGCCGAGGGCGACCGGGAAGCGGTGGCCGAGCTGACGGCCTTTCCCCTCCGGGCCTGGACCGGCCGGGCCGTCGTGGAAGTGCCGGACGCCTCGCACTTCTTCCTCGTCTACCCGAGAATTTTCGACCAGGCGCTCCGGGAAGCCATCGCCAGGGCCACCGTCGACGAGCTTTTCGCCAACTACCAGGGCGTGATGATCGACAACGGGCGGCTCTGGTTCAGCCCCTTGGGCGACCGGCTCAAGATCATCACCATCAACGCACCGGACACGGAGGGCGGCGGGGCGACCCGCTGACCGTCGCTGGGCCCGGGACTCGACCACAGAAACACAAACGGCACGAAGGGGAAAGGGGTCGGTGGAAAGGCCTGTCCGCCCACAAACAGGCCAGGTGAAAAATTTTTGCGCAATGATGAAAGAACCCGCATGTCGGGCACAGTTTCCGGATTCCGGCCGGATCTTCTTCCCGATCACGAGGGACAAGGAGGGACAATGAGGACATCGCCGCGGCCTCAGAGCGGAATATCGGCCATCTTGGCGTTGGCCGTCCTGGTGTTGGCGGCCGGCTGGTCGTATCCCGCGCCGGACAGCTTTCCCCAGTACGTTTCCGAATACGGCATGAATCGGTACAATTCCGTGTGCGTGGAAGGCCATCATGCCTATTACTACAGTGCTAGCGCAGGAATTGACATATTCGACGTCTCCGACCCGTCCCGGCCGCTCAAGACGGGCCGGTACGACTGCCGTTCGTATTGCCCAATCGACATGGTGGTCCGATCGGGAATCGCCTTCTGCCCCGTATTTCATAGTTTGGACATTGTCGACGTGACGGACGACACGACTCCCCGACTGGTTTCCCGGGTGCCGTCTGCCATGTATGTGTCCGTGACATCCTTTGCCATGAAGGATAACCTGGCTTTTTTATGTGAGTACGAAAAATTTTCTGCCCAAGGAAGCCTGAAAGTGTTCGACATGGCCAATTTCCGCAGCCCAATTTTGCGAGGGTCGGTTTCCTTTCCCGGTTATTCCATGGGCATCGCTGTTCAGGGCGATTTCGTATATTTGGGAGCTCCTACTTCTTCCCAATTGTTTGTCGTCCAGGTGACCTCCCCCGACGCCCCCCGGCTGGTCTCCACCATCCCGATGGACTTCGGGCCCAATGTCGTCAGGATCTGCGGCGACCATCTCTACGCATTGACCGACAACTTCATGATCATTTTTGACCTCCAGGTTCCTTCTTCCCCCGTCGAGGTTTGCCGGATTTATTCGAGTTCTCGGCCGACCGACATACAATTCCGCTACCCGTATGCCTTCTGGACAAAGGATGCCGGCGGCAGTTTCGACGGGTTGGAGATTCTCGACATATCCAACCCCGCTCACCCCCTGCCCGTGGGGCAGGCGGCCAAAGACACGCCACTGGGCGGCCTGGCCCTGGCCGGCGACCTTGCCTTCACCTGCGAAAATTGGGGGTTTCCCCTCGTTTTCGATGCCGCCGACCCGGCGACCCTGCGCATCACGGCAGAAATCAAAGAACCCCGGCCCCTGAAGTATCTGGCCACCTATGAGGACCTTGCTTTTGCTCTCGATGAAAACCACGAGTTCGTGGTCTATGACATTGCCACACCGGAAAGCCCGGTCTTCCTGGGGAAATGCACCCTGCCTTTCGCGCCGTTCCATATTTTTGTTTTTCCACCGGAGGTGTACGTACTCGATTGCAATGACAAGGCATACGCTATCGATGTTTCCGATCCCGCGTCACCCGCGCTCATCGGTGCCGTGGAAAATTGCAACATTTTTTGCGGCAGTATGATCTATGTTAAAGATTCTTTTCTTTTTACAGAAGAAAGGCCCGGTTTCGCGATTTGGACCAAGAATTCCGCCACCTCGTTTACCCGATTGGCGACCGGCAATCGAGACGATATACCTTCCACGATGGAGGTGGTGGATGGTCTGGCCTACATGACGGGGGAACTACTTACCGTGACGGATGTCCACGACCCGGCCAACCCCGTCCTCCTGGGGTCCAGTGAGGAGCGCGACTGCGACGGACAGGTGGAGGTCCTGAACGGACGGGCCTACGTGGGCGGTTGGTCGGGGCTCTTCGTGTTCGATGTCTCCTCGCCATCCCACCCTTACCTGGTGATGAAAGATACTTTCCACGATCGAAATAAACCTCGCTTTTTCGGGGAGGAGAACGGTCGCCTGATCGTTGTTCATGATGGAGACAACGGCGGTTCGGGATCAAATCTTGAAGTCCTCGGCCTTGACGACCCGGACCATCCGACCCAAATAGCGGAAATCTCCTATTTCGGGGATATTTCCGACATGTGCCTGGTCGGTTCGCAGGCGCTTCTGGCCGGAGCGTGGGGATTGGCCAGCATCGATCTCTCGCACCCCCGCGAGCTCCCTTCCATCGCCGAATTATCGAATAACACCGATTTTCATCATCTGGCCGTCCGCGAACCTTTCGTGTACGCCGCGACCCACCTGGGCCTGGACGTCATCGATTATTCGAACCGGGCGTTTCCCCGGCGGGCCTCCTTCTCCAGCCTCTCCGAAGGCAATACAGCGATCTTTCCCACCGGCATCGCCCTGGCCGGGCGGTACGCCGTCGTAGGCGTGGAGAAAGCCGATGCGGCCTTCTTCGACGTCTCCGACCCCTTCCGCCCGGTTCCGGCAGCCGTCGACCCGGCCATCTACAGCGTGCGGGCCGTGGCGGCCAGGGGGAACACGCTCTACGTCTGGGCTGGCTGGGACAGCCAGGCCCTGTACGTGGTGGACGTTTCCGGCCCCTCGCCCCGAATCGTGGGGACGTACGTCTACAACGGCGGAGCGGGAAGGCGCTGGGATGTAGCGGTGCCGGGTTCCATGCAGATCTCGGAGGATGGCAAAACCGTTTTCGTCATACAGTTGGGAACGGTTATCGCCTTGGATGTTTCCGACCCGGCCCATACGACCCTGGCGGGTTCCTTCAAGGATTCACGTTTGGGCAGCGCGGTGGTTTCGGCGATCGACCGTTTCCTGTTGTATGTCAGCAGTGATGACAACACTGTCATTTGGGTCATCAACACGGCGGACCCCTCCTCCCTGCGGTTGGTGAGCGGTTTTGCATTGAGCGAAAATGACAGCGATTATTACAACGACCATGACACTCTGCCCTGCCGGGCGCTGTGGAAGGTCGGGAACACGCTCTACGCCGCCATCGATAAATACGCCTACGGATTTGCGGCCATCGACTACACCGACGTGACGGCGCCCAAGTACATCTCCTATTTTGAAACTTCATCGAGGGGGATTTGCGGCTGCAAAAGCGGTGACTTCCAATATTGGGCCACGACCGAGCCCGCGAAGATCATCCTGATGCAGAACGGCCTGAGCGGAGACCTGGACGGCAACTCCGCCGTGAATGCCGCGGACCTGGCCATCCTGTGGGGCTACCTGAGCGGGACGATCGGTCGGGGCGGGCCGTCGAAGCCCTTCCCCGAGCACCTGGCCGACATCAACAAGGACGGGGTGGTGAACGTCCTGGACGGGCTGAAACTCCAGCACCTCCTGGCCGTTCTGTGAATGCGCCCCGCCGGGCTAGCCCCGGCCGTAGTGGAGGGCGAACAGGTCCATGAACGGGTCGGCGTGGCAGGTGGTCTCCCCGCGCCGGCGGTAGTCCGGCCCCAGGCCCACCTGGAAGAGGTCGTGCCACTCGCTCCGCAGCATGTGGAAGTCGGAGCGCGACGCGCGCGGGTCCCGGAGGAAGGACAGCAGCTCTACCATGACGAAGCAGTCCACGCTGTTCTGGGCGTTGGCGATGTCGGTGTCGTGGGCGAAGATGACGTCGGTGAGGCGGCCGTACGACTGGTAGACCGACAGGGCCAGCTCCGGCGAGCGCCCTTCCGGGGCGTCGTTGTTGGCGTCGAGCTCGAAGAGCACCAGGTGCTCGAAGCGGCCGGCCATGATGCGGAGGTGGCGGAGCTTGGTCTCCCGCGGCATGTGGTGGTAGGAGAGGGAGCACAGGGCCAGGTCGTAGCCGCTCTCCACGCCTTCCGACACGTTTTCGATGCGGTCCTGCACGAGGCGGACGGGCACGTCGGGGAAGGCGGTGCGGACCTTGCGGGCGGCCATGTCCAGCATGCCCTGCGAGGCGTCCACCAGGGCCACCTCGCCGATGGCGGAAAAGAGGCCGGCGTCCCGGAGCTGGCGAAGGGTGGTGACGGTCAGTTCCCCGTCGCCGCAGCCGATGTCCAGCAGGCGGAAGGGGTGGTCCACGGCGGGGAGGGTCCGGCAGCAGAATTGGCGGAAGGCCTCGCGCGAGCTGCGCATGGCCGGCACGTTGGTGAAGTGGATGTAGGGCCGCGGGTCGGCGAAGACGGTGGCGGGCGGGTCCAGCCGCCAGTCGTGCCGCTCCAGGAAGGCCAGCAGGTACGCGTTCATCATCAGGCCGGGGGACTCGTTGAAGGTGCCGGCCAGCAGCCAGCGGCGCGCCTCCTCCATCTGGCCGTCCACGGCCAGGCCGGTGCCGGCGAAGAAGCAGAACACGGGCCGCAGCGGCGGGCGTATGCCGGGCAGCGTCTGCTCCGGGGTGAGCCGCCCCCCGGAAACCATCTTTCCCCACCGGGTCCAGTCTTCGGATTCCCTTTCGCTCAAGAACAGCACGGTCACCTCCTGCCGGCACGAGTTGCACTGGTTTGTATAAATTAGGGCAATCAGCGGTTTTTCTCAAGTGAAAATCCCCGCCCTGGCCCGTGCGGGCCGGCCCGGCCGGGAGACGGGCCGGAATCGCGGGGCGCCCTTCCGAAAGCGGGGACGTTCCGCGGGCCGCCGCCGCGCCGCTTCGAAGACTGCGCGGCGCGAAAAGAGCGGTGCTCCGCCAGGCTGCGCACCGCACTCGAAACGTCGGGGAGCCGGCAACGGGCCTGCGCTGTCGCCAGCGTCGGTCTCCCCGGTGCCGCCAACCCATTTTCGGGTGTTTTTTCTGGAAAGAGGTTCGACCTGGGTCGGTGGTGTTGCGTATAATGCCTGTTCTTCGGTCGCCGCCGCCGGGGACGTCCCCGGAAGGGCCGGTGGAAAGGGCCCCGTTCCCCGCGGGCGCCGCGGCGGGCCGCCGAAAGGAAACCACGCGAGGCAAAAGAAGTGAGCATAAAACGTTTTATCCTGGTTGTGATCGATTCGGCCGGCGTCGGCGCCATGCCCGACGCCGCCAGGTGGGGCGATGCGGGGACGAACACCTTCGCCCACGCCGTGCGCGATTCCGGCGTGTCGCTGCCCCATTTCCAGCGGCTGGGCCTGGGCAACATCACCGACATCCCCGGCCTGCCGCCGTCGCCCGCCCCGCTGGCCTGCCACGGGAAGGCGGCCATCGCTTCCGAAGGCAAGGACACCACCGTGGGGCACTGGGAACTGATGGGCATCCACACCGCCCGGCCTTTCCCCGTCTACCCCCACGGCTTCCCCGCCGACGTGGTGGAGGCCTTCCGGCGGGAGACCGGCCTGGACCTCATCGGGAACGTTCCGGCCTCGGGGACGGAGATCATCAAGGAGCTGGGGGAGGAGCACGTCCGCACGGGCAAGCCCATCGTCTACACCTCGGCCGACAGCGTGTTCCAGATCGCCGCCCACGAGGAGGTGGTGCCGCTGCCCCGCCTGTACGAGCTGTGCGAGATCTCCCGGCGGATCATGCAGGGGGACCACGCGGTGGCCCGCATCATCGCGCGCCCCTTCGTGGGCGCGCCGGGCGCCTTCGCCCGGACGCCGAACCGCCGCGACTACGCCCTGCCCCCGCCCGAACCCAACCTCCTCTCCGAGCTGGAGCGCGCCGGCCGGAAGGTGATCAGCGTGGGGAAGATCGGGTCCATCTTCGACCACCGGCACGCCGGGACCGAGCTCCCCACCCGGGGCAACACCGAGGGCATCGCCCGCACCACGGAACTGGTGCGCTCCGGCGAAGGGGACTTCGTCTTCGTCAACCTCGTGGACTTCGACATGCTGTACGGGCACCGCAACGACCCGGCCGGCTACGGCGCCGCCCTCAAGGAGCTCGACGACGCCCTGCCGGCCTGGCTGGACTCGCTCCGGGAGGGGGATTGCCTGATCCTCACGGCCGACCACGGCTGCGACCCCTCCGACGTGTCCACGGACCACACCCGCGAGTACGTGCCCATCCTGGCGGTGACGCCGGGCGGCGCGGCCGGCGTCGACCTGGGCCTGCGCAGCGCCATGGCCGACATCGGGCAGACCGTCGCCGAGGCCTGCGGGCTGAGGCTCCCCTTCGGGACGTCGTTCCTTTCCCGCCTGGGCTGAGGCCGGGCGGCTCTTTCCGGGGCGGGGCCGAGAGTTTTTTTCGCCGCCCCGGAGCTTTTTTGATAAAATCCGCTGTCGACGAAATACTTTTCCGCAGGAGAAACGACATGGACATAAGTATCCGTCCCCTGACCGAAGAGAAGCCCCTGTTCACCAACCCCGACGAGTTGGGGTTCGGGCGCGTCTTTACGGACAGAATGTTCACGATGGACTACAAGGTGGGAAAGGGCTGGCACAACGCGGTCATCGGGCCGTACAAGCCGTTTTCCCTTGATCCGGCCACGCTGGTTCTGCACTACGGGCAGGAGATCTTCGAAGGCGCCAAGGCCTTCGCCGGGCCGAATAACACGATCCTGTACTTCCGTTTGGAAGAGAACATCAAGCGGCTCAACCTCTCGGCCCGGCGCCTGTGCATGCCGGAGCTCGACGAGAAGGAAGCCTGGGACGCCATCACAAAGCTGGTGGAGATGGAAAGCCGCTGGATCCCGCGCAAGCGCGGGTCGGCCATGTACATCCGCCCCGCCATCATCGCCACCGAGGTGGGCCTCGGCGTGCGCCCCGCTTCGGAGTACTGCTTCTTCGTGATCCTGTCGCCGGTGGGCCCCTACTTCAAGGAAGGCTTCAAGCCGGTCCACCTCTTCGTCACCGACGAGTACGTCCGCGCCGCCGTGGGCGGGATGGGCGAAGCCAAGACCGGCGGGAACTACGCCGCCAGCCTCTACGCCCAGAAGAAGGCCAAGGACGCCGGCTTCAGCGAGGTCCTCTGGCTGGAAGCGCGGGAGCACCGGTACATCGAGGAAGTGGGCGCCATGAACATCTTCTTCGTCATCGACGGGGTGGTGACGACCCCCAAGCTGGACGGCTCCATCCTGCACGGCATCACCCGCAAGTCGGTCCTCCAGTTGGCCGCCCACCTCGGCTACAAGGTCGAGGAGCGGAAGGTCGCCATCGACGAGTTGGTGGAAGGGATCGACGCGGGCCGCGTCACCGAGGCCTTCGGCTCCGGCACGGCGGCCAGCGTGTCGCCGGTGGGCTCCATCACCTTCCAGGACAGGCGGCACGTCGTGGGAACGGAGGTCGGCCCGGTGGCCAAGCGGCTCTACGACGAACTCCAGTCCATTCAGTACGGCGAGAAGGAAGACCCCTTCGGCTGGACGGTCAAGGTGCCCATGCCCTGACCGCGCCCTTCGCCGCGAACCCGACAAGCCCGCCTTTCCGGCGGGTTTGTCTTTTCCCGGGGGCGATGTCGTGCTACCCTTAGGCGTCGTCGCACCACGCGGGATCCAATCGACTCTGTGCTCTGGGAAGGAGGAACCATGTCTCTGATCAGACCGTGCGTCACCCTCATCACCGATTTCGGGACAGCCAGCGGATACGTCGGCGCCATGAAAGGCGCCATTTTTTCCGTGGAACCGGACACGCGCCTGGTGGACATCACGCACGACATAGCCCCGGGGGCGATCCAGGAGGCGGCTTTCGTCCTGGCGCAGTCCTACCCCTACTTCCCGGACGACTCGGTCCACATCGTCGTGGTCGACCCGGGCGTCGGCGGGCCGCGCAAGCCCATCCTGGTCTCCACGGAGAAGCACTTTTTCGTGGCCCCCGACAACGGGGTCCTCTCCTACGTCCTCCAGCGCGAAGAGGTCTACGGGGCCTGGGAACTGAACGAGGACCAGTTCTTCCGCAAGCCGGTCAGCGAGGTGTTCCACGGGCGGGACATCTTCGGACCGGTCGGGGCCTGGCTCTTCAAGGGGATCGACAGCGCCCGCTTCGGCACGCCGATCACCGAGTGGGTGACGTTCCCCATTCCCACGCCCAAGGAAGTCCGGCCGCAGGCCTGGAAGGGGGCGATCCTGCACATCGACCGCTTCGGCAACCTGATCACCAACCTGACGACGAAGGAAGTCCCGCTGGAAGCGGAAAAACGCCCCGCCGCCCTCAAGGCCATCACCAAGTCGGGCGAGATCACCAGGTTCTGCCGGTACTACGCCGAGGCGGAAGAGGAGGCCCCCTTCATGCTGCTGGGCAGTTCCGGCTACTACGAGATCGCCATCCGGGGCGGCTCGGCGGCCGCTACGCTCAACCTCAAGGCGGGCAACGAGGTGGGGGTGCTCGTGAAGCCCGACTTCCAGGGGCTGTCGCCGGACGAAGACACGTCCTTCCTGGTGTAGGCCGGGGAAGAGAGGTTCCATGGCGCGGGTCGCCTTCACCATGAACGGTAGCCTCCTTGAAGCCGACGAGGGGAGGATGGTCCTTCCGGTGGCGTTGGAAAACGGCATCGAGGTTCCCCACTACTGTTTCCACCCGGGGCTGAGCGTGGCGGGCAACTGCCGCATGTGCCTCGTCGAGATCGAAGGGGTGCCCAAGCTGCAGACGGCCTGCTCCACGCCGATCCGGGCGGGGATGGTCGTGCGCAGCGACACCGAGCGGGTCCGGAAGGCCGTGCGGGGGGTGCTGGAGTTCCTCCTCATCAACCACCCGGTGGACTGCCCCGTCTGCGATCAGGCGGGGGAGTGCGGGCTGCAGGATTACTACATGCGCGTGGGCCTGCACGAAACCCGCTACGACGAGGACAAGGTGACGAAGCCCCGCAAGGCCTCGCCCATCGGGCGCTGGGTCAACCTCGACCAGGAGCGCTGCATCCTCTGCGCGCGGTGCGTCCGTTTCACCCGGGAAATTTCCCAAACGGCGGACCTGGCCATCTACCGGCGCGGCGACCGCTGCGAGGTGGACATCCTGCCGGGCAAGAGCCTTGCCGGGCGTTACACGGGCAACCTGGTGGACGTCTGCCCCGTCGGGGCACTCACCTGCCGGGACTTCCGCTTTCGCTGCCGGGCGTGGTACCTGGAGAAAACGCCTTCCATCTGCGCCGCTTGCGCGCGGGGGTGCAACATCGAGATCCACACGAACCCGAACCGCCCCCACCATGGCGGCGGCCGGCGGGTCATGCGCATCAAGCCGCGTTGCCAGCCCGGGGTCAACGGCCACTGGATGTGCGACGACGGGCGCTACGGGTTCGCCGCCCTGGAGGAGAACCGCATCGAGCACGCCCTGATCCGCTGCACGGACAAGTCGGAGCCGGCCCAGGACCGCGGCGGGGCTTCCGCACAGGTGCCCGTCCGCCTGTCGGAGGCCGTCGAGCTTCTCGTGCAGTGGGTCCACGAGAGGAACACCGGCCGGATGCTCTACGTCCTGTCGCCGAAAGCCTCCAACGAGGAACTGTACGTCGTCCGGCGCCTGTTCGCCGAGCGGTTGCGGGTCAGCTGCCTCCTTCCCGACCACGGCATGCGCTCCGGCGACGCCGACGGCTTCCTGGTCTGCGAGGACAAGAACCCCAACACGCGGGGCGCGCGGGAAGTGTTCTCCTTCCTGGAGGACGAGACCATCTCCTGGGAGGAACTGCTGGCGACGGTGAAGAACGAGAGGGTGACCATGCTCCTGCTGGACCGGGCCGACTTGCCTCCCGAAGCCGTGGAAGAACTTCGCCTGTCGGGGTGCCGTCTGGTCTTTGCCGGCACCGCCCACTGCGCCGCCGCGGCGGCCGCCGACATCGTGCTGCCCCTGGCCACCCACGCCGAGCAGGAAGGCTCCTTCACCAACGTGGACGGCCGGGTGCAGCGGTTCCGGAAGGCGCTCGACCCGCCCGGCGACGCGATGCCGGGCTGGCGGTTGTGGGGGCTGCTGGCCAGGAAGCTGGGGCTGGCCCGAGACCACGCTTCCGTGAAGGAAATCTTCGCCGAACTCGGGCAGGCCGTTCCCTTCTTCGCCGGCGGCGGGGAGGGCGGCTGAGGGGCCGGCGGGGAGACCGGGCCGACAGGCCGGGAACAACCGAACACTTTGCGACAGGTCGTCTTATGCAAATCACATTTCAGATCGAAGTCCAGGGTCGGCGGCAGACCTTCGGGTTGGTCCCCGGCGAAAGCTTTCTGATCGGAAGGGCGGTCGACCAGGACCTCTCCATCGAGGGCGACCCCGGCGTGTCCAAAACACATGCGCGCATCTGGGCCGAGGGGGGTCGTCTGGTCCTGGAGGACGCCGGCAGCCGGAACGGCACCTACGTCAACTCCGTTCCCGTGCTCCAGCCCTATTTCCTGCAGACGGGCGACGTCATCACGATGGGGGCCACCGTCCTGGTCTTCTTCGGGGAGGAGAGCCTGACCAACGGCCGGCGGCGCGCCCCGGCGGTCGGCACGGCGCCCCACCCGGGCATGACCTGCGTGATTTCCCTGAAGGAGTTCGAAGGGAAATCCGGTCCGATGTCCGCGGAGAAGGAAAAGCAGACCGCCGGCGCCACGCTCCGGCTGGGCATCCTGCAGGAGATCGCCACCAACCTGCTGGACATGCACGACCTGGACGACCTCTTCCAGCGCTGCATGACCCTGATTCTTTCCGCGATCCCGGCCCGGCGCGGCTGCATCATGATGCAGGAGGACGGCGAGCTGCACGTGAAGGCTCTCTCCGCCAAGGGGGAAGGCCAGGACTCCCAGGACATTCTGCATTTTTCCAATACGATCAGAATGCAGGTCATGGAAGAGCGCAAGGCCGTGCTGACCGCCAATGCCGAAGGGGACCCGAGCCTGGAAAAGGCGCAAAGCGTCATCGTCCAGGGCATAAAGTCGGTGATGTGCGTGCCCCTGTGGAATGCGGAGCGCGTCTACGGGCTGATCTACCTGGATTCTTCCATCAACGAGACGTCGTTCAACGAGAAAAACCTGCGCCTGCTCACGGCCATCGCCAACCTGGTGACGATGAAGATCGAGAACTTCCTCTACATTCAGGAGTTGTTGGCCAAGAAGGCCCTCGAAAAGGACCTGGCGCTGGCCTCGGAAATTCAGAATCTGTTGCTGCCGAAGGAGTTCCCTCCCATTCGCGAAACGGGTACGGCCCTGCGCTACCTTTCCTGCAGCCGCCTGGGCGGTGATTATTACCACTGCTTCGAACAACCCGACGGACGTCATTGCGTCATCATCGCCGACGTCATGGGCAAGGGCACGAGCGCCGCTCTGCTGACCACCGCCCTGCACGCCGTTCTCTCGGTTTCCTGCAAACAGGAGCAGGACATCCGGAAGATCGTGGCCCACGCCAACCGTTTCGTTTGCGAGCTCTGCAACCAGGCATTCTTCATCACCCTGTTCGCCCTGGTCCTGGACTCGTCCTCGCACACCCTGGAATACTGCAACGCCGGGCACAACAGCCCGCTCCACTGCACGGGCGACGGCCGGGTGACCCCGCTGGTCGAGGGCGGGCCGCTGCTGGGCTTCTCCTCTTCCGTGTCCTATGCTTCGGCCCGCATCGGCATGAACCCGGGGGACCTCATCTTCCTCTTCACCGACGGCGTGTCGGAAGTGGAGAACGAATGCGGCGAGATGGTGGACAAGGAATTCCTGGCCCGTTTTGCCGCCAACCACTGTACGCTCGGGCCGGAGGAGTTCCTGCAGGCCCTGTGGGCGTCCCTGGAATCCTTCCGCGGCGCGTCGGCGCTGCAGGACGACACGACGGCCATCGTCCTGAAACGGATGGAGGCTTCTTGAGATCTTGCCTGCAGCGGACACCTGAAAACTTCCCCGGTCGGGAACCTCGCGCTCTTCCGGCGTAGTATTGAATGGCCGCCGGCAATTCCGGAAAATTTCATTTTTCCAAAAAGAAACATAGTTCATGGGAGGAATCGATGAAGACGAGACTGATCAAATGGGCCGCGGTGATGGCCTGCGCCTGCGTCGCCTGCGGCGCCCTTTGCGCGGGGGCGGCGAAACCGGACCCCAAGGCGAGGGTCGAACAGTACTGGAAATTCATGGCGGATGCCCGAATCGAGAGCTGTTACGACATGCTGTCGGCGGCTTCCAAAACGAAGTACGAGTTCAAGAAATTCTCCCGGATGCGCAACATCATCGTGAACAAGTTGATCGGCGTCACCATCGTCCCCGATGCGGGCAACCCGAACAAGGTGAAAGCCCAGGTCCAGTATGACGGCCTTGTCCTCGGGCGGGAATTCAAGGCCATGGCGATGAAGCAGACCTGGGTGTACGAAAATGACAACTGGTTCCTGGACTACGTCATTCCCAACCCTTTCGAAAAGGCTCAGGGGGAATCCAGTACAAAGCCTGTGGTCCAGGACGGGCAACCGAGGCACCCGAGAGGAAACCGGCCCACGCCCGCCAACCTGAATGCCGGGCCGGGTGCCGTGACGGAAACGCCGCAGCCCGTGGAAGCCGCTCCCGCCACCCAGGGCCAGAAGAAATGACCCGGTGACCGGTCCGGCTGGACGGGGCCCCGGCCCGGGCTTTACCGGGGCGTCGGCGGCCCGGCGACTCTTCCCCGGACAGGGCGGGAAACGCGCCTCTCGGTGAAAACCATGCACGGCACGAGCGGGCCTTCGGCCCATCTTCGACGCAACCTCAAGGCCCTGGAACAGGTGGACCCCGGGCTGGCCGAGAGGATCTCCCTCCCGGTGGACGGGACGCACGTCCGCAACCCCTACCACGCGTCCCCCGAGATCGTCTACCGGCGCCGGACCTACCGACTGGAGGAAAGGTCGGACGCCCCTCCCGGGGTATCCCCCTATTTCTTCTGCTTCGGGCTGGGCGCGGGGGACGGGGTGGCTCGCCTGGCCGCCCTGCCGGGCGTGGAGAGGGTCCTGGCCTGGGAACGGGACCCCTGGCTGCTGCGCGTGGCCCTGAGTCGCCACGACTTCGCGCCGGACATCCGGAGCGGCCGCTTGCGTTTCCTCCTGGGCGCCGACCTGCCCGCCGCCGCCGAAGCCCTGGCCCGGGGCGCCGTGCGCGTAGCGCACCCCGTTCTGGGGGAATTCTACCGGGACGAAGCCGCCCTCCTGGAACAGGCGGGCAAGCTCCCGGTGGCGTTCCTGGCCGAAGGGGAGCTGTTCGTCGACGATGTTTCCTCGGCCCTCCGGCAGTTGGGTTTCGCGGTGTTCCGCTTCTACCCCACCCGCCTTTCCCGCGAGGAGATGGCCTATTCCGCGCGCCGGTTTCGGCCGGCCCTGGTCTTCTCGGTGAACTGGGTCCATTCTCTGTCCGATCTCTGCGCGGAGTGGGGCGCGCCCTACGCCTGCTGGGAGATCGACCCCGCCCTGGACTCCCTCGCCCCGCCCCGGCAGCCGGCCGACCGCACCCGCGTGTTCACCTACCGGAAACCGCACGTCGAGGAGTTTCTGCGCCAGGGATACCCCCACGCCGAGTACCTGCCGCTGGCCACCGCCCCGGAGCGGCGCCGTCCGGTGCGGACGGCGGGCGATTCCGCCTTCCAGGCCCCTGTTTCCTTTGTCGGGGCCAGCATGAAGAAGGATGCCGACAAGGCCCGGGCGCTTTTCCTGCAGGGCTGCGCGCTCTACCGGCGCCATGCCGGCGGTCCGGGCCCGGCAGAGGCGGAGGCGGCCCTGGACGCCCTGCTGGCGGCGCAGGCCCGGGATTACTCCCGCTACCGGGTGCCGGCCCTGGCCTTCGAGCACTTCGGGGACTTCCTCCGCTGGTGTTCGGCCAACCCAAAGCTGTGGAAGACGCTCACGGCGGACAGCCTGACCGCTGTGGACCCGCTCCTGCTGCTCGGCGAGATCGCCGCTTCGAACAAGCGACTCGACTATGTCGGCGAACTCGGCCGTTTCGGCATCCGCGTCTGGGGTGACGAGGGCTGGCAGGCCTGCCAGGGCAGGGGGGCGCAGTGGATGGGACCGGCCGACCACTTCCACGATTTGAACGCCATCTATTCGGGTAGCCTCGTAAATATAGACATAGGAAGGATTTACCAGGAAGACATCGTCACCATGCGCGTGTTCGACGTCATGGCCTGCGGCGGTTTCGTCCTGGCGGAGGACACGCCCTCGCTGCGCGAGGTGCTGCGCCCCGGCGAGGAACTGGGCGCCTACACCGACCTGCCTTCGCTCCTGGCCACCGTGGAGGCCTGCCTGGCCCACCCGGACCTCGTGCGCAAGACCGCCCGGCGCGGGCGGGAGGCGGTGCTCCGCCGCCACTCCATCCTCGAGCGGGTCCGCTACATCGTTTCCTGCCTCTGAACAGGAGAACCGAAAGTGCGGAACAAGCTCGCCACCGAGAACGGAAGGATTCGCCGCACCGCACTTGCGCCGGGCGGGATTTCGGATTCGCCATTTGACATCCCTTTCGTTTTCCCATATTTTCCACCTATGAACGAGGGTCGGCGAAAAACCGTTTTCCGTCTGTCCCGTCTCCGTCGGGGGTAATGAAGTGAACCGAAGCAATTGGGTTCTCTTCGGGATCATCTGGGCCAGCCTGGCGATTTTCGAATCGACTTCATTTTTCCTGGATGCCGACAGCCCCCGCCAGATCAGTTTCCTCCAGTCGACCGGCCCCCGCCTCGTGGATTTCGGCCTGGTCGCCCTCCTGGCTCCCTGGTTGCTGCTGGTCACCTTGCGCCTGCAGTCATTCAAGATTCCCTGGTGGGGCATGATGATTGCATTCATCGGGATGTATCCGCTCTTCTGCGTCATCCACGCGTTCCTCTGGAACCTTGGCGATCGCGTGCTCTGGTCGTTGGGAGGAGGCGGTTATTCGTACATCCACCGGATGGTGGCCAGCGGGGCCTTGCCGGACGCCGGTTTCCTTACCTGCCTGGTCTACTTCACGCGCACGGACCTGACGGGCATTTTCATGCACTACCTCCTGGTGGTCACGCTTGTCAACGCGCTCATCTTCCATCAGCAGAATTACGAGAAGGGGCTGCGGACTTCCCGGCTGGAGGCCGGGCTCGCCCAGGCGAGACTTCAGGCTCTTACGGCCCAGCTCCAACCGCACTTCCTTTTCAACACCCTCAACGCGATTTCTTGCCTGGTCCATGTCAACCCCGATGCGGCGGACGAGATGATCGGAAAGCTTTCCCGGCTGTTCCGGCGAACCATCGAAAAGAGAGACACCCCGATGATTCCCTTCCGGGGAGAGATGGATTTCATCCAGGAGTACCTGGAAATCGAGCAGGTCCGCTTCGGGGAGCGGTTGACCTTCGCCTGGGAGATCGAGCCGGCGGCGCAGGAAGTTCCCATCTTGTTCATGACCCTGCAACCGCTGGTGGAAAACGCCATCCGTCACGGCGTTGCGGCGATTCCGGGAGAAGGCCTGATTCGGATATCCGCCAAGGTGGTCAGAAGGACCCTGGAAGTCATGGTGGAAGACAACGGGCCTGGCCTGGCCGAGGGTTGGTCTGAAGGGTTCGGTCTGAAGGCCACCAGGTTCCGCCTGGCCCAGCTCTACGGGGCGGATTTTTCGCTGCACATCGCAAACGCGGGCCCTGCCGGGGTCAGGGTCTGTCTCCGCATTCCGGTAAAACCAGCGGCGCTTCTGGCCGCCTCTGATTCCGAGACGACAGCCCGAGTTTCACAAGGAGCAGACTCCCCATGCGTGTCCTGATCGTGGACGATGAGCCCCTGGCCCGCCGAAAAATCCGTATCTTTCTGGAGCCGGAAACCGATGTTGAAATCATCGGGGAATGTGGCGACGGTTCCCAGGCCGTGGATGCCATTCGGGAACTTCGCCCGGACCTGGTGTTTCTGGATGTTCAGATGCCCATATTGGACGGGTTTGCGATCATTGAAACCGTGGGCCCGCCCCATATGCCCCGGATCATTTTTGTCACCGCCCATGACCACTTCGCTGTGCGGGCCTTTGACGTGCAGGCGGTGGATTATCTGCTCAAGCCATTGGAAAAGAAAAGATTCCATGAAGCGCTGGCCCGAGCCCGGGAACAGCTTGCGCCGGGCCGGGACAAGGGAATTCAGGAGCAGGTCCTGGCATTGCTCTCCGAGATCAGAACCGGGCGGAAATTTTCCGAGCGACTCCCCATTCGCCTGGAAAAAGAGACGGTTTTTCTCCCCATCGATGAAATCGACTGGATCGAGGCTTGTCGGAATTACGTGTGCATACACGCAGGAAAGGAGAGCCACATCCTGCGCGAAACGATGAGCGGCCTGGAAAACCGCCTGGACCCTCGCCGCTTCGCCCGCATCCATCGTTCGACCCTGGTGAATCTGGACCGGGTCCGCCTGGTCCGGCCCCTCTCCAGCGGCGATCAGCAGGTCGTCCTGCAAGACGGTACGAAACTGACCCTCAGCCGCAGTTACCGTGAAGTTGTGGACACGTTGTCCGGATGGAAGTGAAATACTCCCGGTCACGCCAGATCCTGTCCCGGCCTGCCCCGTTTGATGCCCTTCCCACAACGGGTTTTTCCCGGCGGTCCCACAAACAACCCGGTTCGTCCCGCCCGGGCCGCGGTCTGTCTCACCCGGTGAAAACTCCCGTTCTTCCCTGCGTATCAAGGGTTTGTCAGGAGGGAGATCCTGACAAGGGAGGAACGAGAAATGAAAGTGATCCGGATTGCATTCCTTGCTCTGCCACTGTTTTTCTGTGCCGCCGGCTGGGCTCAGACCAACTGGGAAGAACACCCCGTCGATCCGGTTTCCACCCGGGTGACGGGACTCGTCTCCGCCGACCTGGATCAGGACGGGGACAGGGACCTCGTGGTCTGTGAGCGGTTGAAAAACCAGGTGGCCTGGTGGCGAAACGAAGGGGGATTCCCGATCCAGTGGACCAGGCAGGTGGTCGACGGCGCCTTCAACCGCCCGATGTACTGCGCGGTGGGCGATCTTGACGGGGACGGGCGACCGGACGTGAT
>CAYTBK010000078.1:0-19760 GCA_964436005.1 uncultured Acidobacteriota bacterium | reverse complement strand
GTGTCGGCCACGTACTTCACCTCGTTGCGCGCCACCACCAGGGTGCTCTCCACCCCTTCCCGGAGGTCGTACGGCGCACGCTGCTCGTCGAAGTCCACGCGGGAGAAGTTGCGCAGGTTCCGCACGATGGTGGTCACCCGTTCGGTGCCCTCGGAAGACTCTTTCAAAAGGTCTTCCACATCGCTGAGGATGAAGGCGATCTTCTTCCGGGTACGGAACGTGGCGGCCTCGGCGCCGGCGGACTGCCGCCGGGGAGAGCCGTCCTCGGCGTTGGCCGCGTCCTCGAGCAGGGTGATGTAGGTGGTGAGCGTCGTGAAGTAGGTGCGCAGCGTCGTGAGGTTGCTGGAGATAAACCCGATGGGGTTGTTGAGTTCGTGGGCCACGCCGGCGGCCAGCTGCCCGATGGAGGCCAGCTTTTCCTGCTGGAGGAGCATCCCCTGGCTTTCCCTCAGCTTGCGGTTCATCTCCGCAGCTTCCCGGTTGAAGGCCTCCAGCTTGCGCTCGCGCTGCACGAGTTCCGTCACGTCGTGCAGGATGCCGCGGAAGGCCACGACGGCCCCGTGCTCGTCCAACTCGGCGGAGGCCGAGCCGACGATGTTCCGGTCTTCCCCGTCCAGCCGGTGCAGCACGGTCGCCACACCCTTCACCTTCTTTTCCGACAGCATGGAATTCCGGAAGGCTTCCTGGTCCCGGGTGGAAAGGAAGTGGTTTCCCACCTTGAATTCCCGGAGCATGGTCGGCTTGTCGGGGTAGCCGAACAGGTCCACGCCGGCCGCGTTGATGTCGAGAAGCATGCCTTCGGCGGTGATCATCAGGATGGCGACGGGTATGTCGTTGAACAGGGTACGGAACTTGGTTTCGCTCCAGGCCAGCTTCTTCTGCATCTCGTGGTGTGTCAGCCCGATCTTGATGGTGTTGTAGAGGTCTTTTTCTTTGAATGGTTTGGTCAGGTAGCCGTAGGGGCTGGCCTCGGCCGCCCGGCTGACGATGGATTCCTCGGTGTAGGCGGTCAGGAAGACCACCGGGATGTTCCGGCAGGAGCGGATCTTCTTCGCCGCCTCGATGCCGTCCATGTCGCCGGCGAGGCCGATGTCCATGAGGATGAAGTCGGGGTTTTGCTCCAGGGCCAGCTGGATGGCCTCCTCGCCGGTCATGGCCACAGAGACGCTGTGCCCGTGCGCTTCCAGCAGATACTTGATGAAGTACTGGGTGACGGTTTCGTCTTCCACGACCAGGATGGAGAGGTGACCCATGCTGCACTCTCCTCTTCAGGAACCGTAGCGCATCTCGAGTTCCTTCATCAGGGCGTCGATCTCCTCCGCGGAAACGTCCGGAATCACCAGACGTCCCTCGGCGTCGCGCTCGAGGTCCTTGATGTCGGGGTGGAGATGCTCCAGCGCCTTCAGGTCCATGGCCTGCCGCTTGATCAGCTGCAGCAGCTGGTGGTTGCGTTCCTCCAGCCGGTAGCGGTCCAGGCCCGTGCGGATGGCCAGCTTGAGGTCCATGTCGTTCCAGGGCTTGGTGAGGAAGCGGTAGATCTCGCCCCGGTTCACGGCGTCCATGGCCGCCTCCAGGCTGGCCTGGCCCGTGAGCATCATCCGCACCACCCGCGGGGTGAGGCGCTTGACGTTGGAAAGGAAGTCAACGCCCGACATGCCGGGCATCCGTTCATCGGACACGACGACGCCCACCGTGTTGCGCAGGATCACCCCCAGCGCTTCCTCGCCGCTGTGCGCCGTGTGGATGAGGTACGGCTCTTCGTGCAGCGACCGTTTCAGGGCGGACAGGACGTTGGGCTCGTCGTCAACGAGGAGAATTGCCGATTCCATGTTTCATTCCTTGTGTTCTGATTCGGCCCTTTCTTTGTAGGGCATGACGAAAATCCCCCTCCGGAAGGGATCCGTCCGGTAGTACCGCCAGATGGCGTCGATGTGCTGGGTGTTCAGGGCGGTGCCGCCGCTGAGCAGCAGGAAGCCGGTTCCGCTGCGCAGGTCGCGGGAGAGGATCATGCCGGTGCGCAGGTCCTTGATCTGGACCTCCACGTCCGTCGCCTTGCTGGCGACGACCCGGGACTTGAAGAAGGCGTTCACCACGGGTTCCACGTGCTCGGTCAGGGCCGGGTCGAACTGCCTTCCCATGCGGAGGTGGGCGTTCCGGGCCAGCTCCTCCCGGGAACTCTGCGAGCTCATCCCCCGTATGCCATGGTCGAGGTAATCGGCCAGGGCGATGATGCGGGCCCCCACCGGGATGGCGTCCCACCGCAGGCGGTCCGGGAAGCCTGAGCCGTCCCAGCGCTCGTGGTGGTGCCGGACCAGGGTCGCGGCCTCCTGCAGGTCCTCCACGGCGTTCAGGGCGCTCTGGCCTAGGATGGCGTGCTCCTTGTACTTGACGAATTCCGTGGGGTTCATCAGGTCGACGGTTTTCCTGGCGATGGTGTCGGGCAGGCCGATCTTCCCGATGTCGTGAAGCCGGGCGGCGATGACGATGGAGGCGGTCTCGGCCAGGCCCACCTTGTGCAGTTCGCAAAGGAAGCGGGCCAGGGAGGCGGTGTCGCGGGAGTGGCTGGCCTCGTCCCCTTCCCGGAGCTCCAGCAGGTTGGCGAACACCACGAGGGTCTGCTGGAAATTGCGTTCCAGGCGCTGGGTCTGTTCCGTCACCCGCTTCTCCAGGTTGGCGTTCCAGGCCTGCAGCTCGGTGTTCTGGTTCTTGACGATCTCCTGCAGGACCCGGTTTTCCCGGATCATGGAGAAGCGTTGCAGGGAATTGAAGATGATGCCGAGCAGGTCGACGTCTTTCCAGGGCTTCTCCAGGTAGAAGTGGGCCCCCCCGCGGTTGATGGAATCCACCGCGGCGTCCTTGCTGCTGTAGCCGGTGAGCATGATGCGGACCGCGTCCGGGGCGATTTCGCGAGCCTTTTCGAGGAACTCCACCCCGGTCATCTCCGGCATGCGGTGGTCGGAAATGATCACCGCCACGTCCTGGACCCGCTGGAGGATCTTCAGGCCCTCGGCGCCGGAGGCCGCGTCGATCCCGTTGTAACCTTCCCGGGTCAGCAGGCGCAGCAGCGACCGGCGGATGTTCTCCTCGTCGTCCACCACGAGGATCGGATAGGGGATGATGTCCGTTGTTTCTTCCAAGGCTATTCCTCTTAGGCTTCCTGCTTCACCAGGAAACCGCGGATGTCCGTCCCCAGGTGCTTTAGTTCTTTTACAGAAATCCATTCTCTTTTCATTTCGGACAGGTCGGGGTGTTTTTCGGCCCTCAGCGCCCAGGCCCTCTCCACCACCCGTTCCAGGAAATCCAGCACCTCCAGGAAATCCCGGATCTCTGCGTCGGCCCGCGCCGGCGAGTGGTGGAAGAGGACCGCCTCCACCAGCTGGTCCGGCAGGTTCCACCACTTCAGGAAGTAGGCCCCGATCTCGGCGTGGGTGCATCGCTCGAGGCCCAGGGCCATCTCGATGTCGTAGAAGGAACCGGAGCCTGGGGCCGACATCGCCTGGCGCACCTGCCGGATGCGGTCGGAAAGGTGCTGGAGTTCGAGGATTTTCCCGATGTCCTGCAGGATCCCCACGCAGGCCAGGGCCTCGGGGGGCCTCGGGCAGCCGCGGATCTCGACGGTCCGCGACAGGAAGGCGTTGACGGCCTGGGACTGGGCGGAAAAGGTCTCCAGCGCCCGGACCTCCTCCCCGGTCATCTTCATCCCGCCCAGCACGGACGCGTGCAGGACGATCTGGCGCGTGCCTTCCATGCCGATCATCATCACGGCCCGCTCCAGGGAAGTCACCTTCCGCCAGCTGTAGAAGGCCGAATTGGCCACGTGCAGCAGGCGCGTGGTCATGGCGGCGTCCTTCTCCACGATGGCGGCCACGGCGGTGGTGGAATCACCCTGGGAGATGGCCCGGGACAGTTCATGGTACATGCGGGGAGGGGAGGGGAGGTTGTCGATGTGCGTCACCACGTCGAGGAGCTTCCACTCGCCCAGGATCTCCTGGATGTCCAGTGCCTTCTGGATGACCCGCACCAGGGCCTTCTTCTCCCAGGGCTTGGGGATGAAGGCGGTGGCGACGCCCTTGGCCATGACCTCCACGATGAGCGCCTGGTCGGTGAACCCGCTGAGCACGGCGCGGGCGATCTGGGGAAAGCGCAGCTGGACGATCTCGAGGAAGCGCTTGCCGTCCATCACCGGCATGCGCATGTCGGACACGACCATCTGGAACGACTTCTTCTCCAGCAATTTCAGGGCGCTGTCGGCCGAAGAGGCCGTCTCGATCTCGAAGTCCTCCTCGAAAAGTTCCCGCCAGAGGGCTTTCAGGATGCTTTCTTCGTCGTCGACGATCAGAACTCGAGCCATGTTTCACCATCCGGCGGCGATTGGCGCTGCGGCGCATCGGCAAGAGGGACTCGCTTCCGGCAAGGGTCACGGGGCGGTTCCATCAAATTGACTCCCTGCTGTGTTTCACGATCGATGAACGCATTATCGCACGCGGTGACGGAACGGGTCAATGGCAGTTTGTGCGTTCCGAGTTTCCCTTTGACAAGTATGGAAATGTAAGCTATGTTGGCAACAGTGATCACTTCAGTTTCCGGCCCGTCCGCAGGTGCGGGCAAAGGCGGCGGTCCTCATGGCCAATGAGCAACGGATCCTGGTCCTGGAAGATTCGGTCGAAGACGCCGAACTGATTCGTCTGGAAATCGGCCGCTGTCCCTTCCCCTGCGAAATCCGGGTGGTGGAAACGAAGCCGGACTTCCAGGAAGCGCTGGCATCGTTCCGGCCCGACCTGGTGGTTTCCGACTACTCGCTGCCCGGGTTCAACGGAATGGAGGCCCTGCGCCTGCTCCACGCAACCCTGCCCGACGTGCCCCTGATCCTCGTCACGGGTTCCATCGACGAAGACACGGCCGTCATGTGCATCAAGGCGGGAATGTCCGACTACATCATCAAGGACCACATCAAGCGGCTGAGCATCGCCGTGACCGGCGCCCTCGAGGAGAAAAAATCCCGCCTCGAGAGAAAGGAAGCCTTTTCCTACATCCAGATGAACGAGGTGCGGTTGCGCCTGCTGTACGAAGTGGCGTCCTTCGACGCTTCCGACGACCAGGGGCTGCTGGATTTCGTCCTGGAGCAGTCCGTCCGGTTGACGCAAAGCCGGTGCGGCTTCCTGGTGCAGTACGACGAAGGGGAAACACTGTTCACGCTCATGTCGCAGTTCGGGGAATCGACGGGACCCTGCCCGGTGGCGGAGCGGAAACAAGAGTTCCGAATGGCCGAAGCGGGGGTGTGGGCCGAAGTGGTCGGCCGGAAGCAGCCCGTCCTGTCCAACGAGGCCCCGTCGCCCTCCTCCCCCAGCCTGGGCTTCCCCCTCCCCCATATCGAGACGGACCGGTACCTGAGCGTGCCGGTCTTCCGCGACGACCGGGTCGTCGCCCTGGTTGGCGTGGCCGGCAAGGAAACCGATTACAACGGCTTCGACATCCGCCAGTTGAGCCTGTTCCTGGAGGGCGCCTGGCGTGTCGTGGAGCGCAACCGCTCCGAGATGGCCCTGCGGAAGAGCCTGGAGGAGAAGAAGGTGCTGCTCGGCGAACTCTTCCACCGGTCCAAGAACAACCTGCAGATCATCGTGGCCATGTTTTCCATGCAGCTGCACCATGAGCAGGACGAAAAGGTGTCGGTCATCCTGCGCGAGATGGCGGCCCGCATCCAGTCCATGGCCATCGTGCACGAAGTCCTGGTGGGAGTGGACGACCTGTCTTCCGTCGACCTGAAGAACTACGTCGAGAAGCTCTGCTTCTGGCTGGTCCAGAACAGCGAAGCGATGAACGTGAAGGTGGCCGTGCGCCAGCACCTGGAAAGCGTGCCGGTCCTCATCGACGTCGCCATGCCCTGCGGCCTGGTCCTGGTGGAACTCATCGGCAACGCCATCCGCCACGCTTTCCCCGGCGGCGCGGGGGCCGTCGACGTCACCCTGCAGGCCGGTCCCGACCGCACGGTGCGCCTGTCGGTGGCCGACGACGGCGTGGGTTTGCCGCCCGGCTTCGACGCCGACAAGGACGGGGGGTTGGGGCTCCAGCTGGTCCGCCTGCTGGGCGCCGGCCAGTTGCGCGGGAAGCTCGCCTGCACCAGCACCCATCCGGGAACCTGCTGGACTCTCCAGTTCCGGAGCGACCAATACGGCAAGCGCGTCTGACCGCCGGCCGCGGCCGCCGCCTCCCCGCCCCGTTCTGATATAATGCCGCCTCCCGGCGGCTGCGGAAGACCTGGCGGCGGCCGAGGCAAGGGGTTTCGTGAAGACGCTCATCATCGACAACTACGACTCTTTCACCTACAACCTGTACCAGTTGATCGCCCAGGTCGGCGGCGAGGCGCCGGCGGTGGTTCTCAACGATGATCCGAGTTTCCGCCTGGAGGACCTGGAGCGCTTCGACGCGGTGGTGATCTCGCCCGGGCCCGGTCACCCGGGCAACGCCAGCGATTTCGGCATCGCCGCCGGGATCGCGGCTTCTTCGCGCGTCCCCCTGCTGGGCGTCTGCCTGGGCCACCAGGGGCTGTGCCTGCTGGCCGGGGCCGCGGTCGGCCCCGCGCCGCAGGTCTACCACGGGCGCCGGTCGCCGGTGCTTCACGACGGTCGGGGCCTCTTCGCGGGCATCCCTTCGCCCTTCCAAGTGGTGCGCTATCACTCGCTGGCGGTGACCAACCTGCCGGACAGCCTGGAAGCCATCGGCCGCACGCCCGACGGCGTGCTCATGGCCGTTCGCCACCGGCACCGCCCCGCCTGGGGCGTGCAGTTCCACCCGGAGTCCATCGACACGGAGCACGGGGCCGCCCTGATGGCCAATTTCCTGCGCCTGGCCCAACAATGGGGGGGACGTGCGGGGCAGGGCGTTCGACCGAATGAAGTAAAAAGAGATTATTGCATCTATGCAAACATTTCCGGGCCCGACCTTTCATCCTCCGGGCCGGATGCGGAGCGGAACCCCTCCGCTCGCCGCTCCGGGCGGAAGCTGACCCTGGTCGCCCGGCGACTCGAACTGGACGTGGATCCGGAGCGGGTGTTCGACGACATGTTCTCCCGCTGCGCCGACGCTTTCTGGCTGGACAGCAGCCTGGCCCACCCGGTCCTCGGCCGCTGGTCGTTCATGGGGGCCTCCTTCGGGCCGCTCGGGCGCACCGTCACCGCCCGGGTGCCCGACGGCACGGTGACCGTCGCCGGGCCGTCCGGAACCTGCACGGTCCGGTCCGGCTTTTTCGATTGGCTGGAGGCGGACCTCTCCTCCTGCGAGGTGGAAGCCCCGGACCTGCCCTTCGCCTTCGCCCTCGGCTGGGTCGGATACCTTGGCTACGAACTCAAGGCGGAGTGCGGGGGGGCCTCCGTGCACGCTTCCGGCGCGCCGGACGCCTGCCTGCTCTTCGCGGACCGCGCCATCGCCTTCGACCGCCTGGGACGGGGCGTCTACCTCTTGGCCCTCGTCGAGGCCGAGGCGCCGCGGACCGAGGTGGACACGTGGCTGGAGGAAACCGCCGCGAAACTGGCGGAACTATCGGCCGGTGGCAAGAGGCCGGCCTCTCCGGGCGGCTCGTCGTCGGCGGCGAAAGAAGCGCCCAAAGGCGGGGAACTGCGCTTGCGCCATGACCGAAACGCCTACCTGGCCCTGATCGAGCGTTGCCAGGCGCACATCCGGTCGGGGGAGAGCTACGAGATCTGCCTGACGAACATGCTCTCGGCCCGGGCCGCTGTGGATCCATGGACCGCCTACCGCGTCTTGCGCGCCGCGAACCCGTCCCCTTTCGCGGCCTATCTGCGCCACGGTGACCTCGACGTTCTGAGCACTTCGCCCGAGCGGTTCCTCTGCCGGGACGCCGGGGGAACGCTCGAGTCCCGGCCTATCAAGGGTACCCGCCCCCGCGGCGCCACGCCCGCGGAAGACGAGGCCCTGGCCCGGGAGCTGGCCGCCAGCGAGAAGGAGCGGGCCGAGAACCTCATGATCGTCGACCTGGTGCGCAACGACCTGGGCCGGGTGGCCGAGGTGGGCAGCGTTCGCGTGCCGGTGCTGTGCGGGGTGGAGAGCTACGCCACCGTGCACCAGCTGGTGAGCGTCATCCGGGCCCGTACCCGGGCTTCCGCCGCCCGGTGCATCCGGGCCGCCTTTCCCGGCGGGTCCATGACCGGGGCGCCCAAGATCCGCACCATGGCCATCCTGGACGCGCTGGAGGGGGGGGCGCGGGGGATCTATTCCGGGGCCCTCGGCTACATCAGCCCCACGGGCGCCCTGGACCTGAGCATCGTCATCCGCACGGCCGTCCTGCAGGGGGAAAATTTCTGCTACGGGTCGGGCGGGGCCGTCACCGCGTTGTCCGACCCGGCGGAGGAGTTCCAGGAGACGGCCGTCAAGGCCATGCCCCTGTTGCGGCTGCTCGGGCTGGAATTTACCGGTTGTCCCGGCGGCGAACCGGCCGGGGACGGGGGGCGCGCATGAACCTGACGATGCTCCTGCCGGGCGGCGAATCGCCCGTTCTCGAACCGTTGGTCGCCCTGGCCCTGCAGAGCTACGGGAACTTCACCACCCTGCGCGTCGGCCCCGGCGGCGTCCGGGGCCTGGGACTGCACCTGGAACGGCTCGAGCGGGACGCCGCGGCGCTGTTCGGCCAGGGCGCCCCCCGCGGGCTGGTCCTGGAGGGGGTGCGCCGCGTGCAGTCCCGGGCCCGGCAGGAAGCGACCGACCTGGTGGCGCGTCTCACCCTTTTCGACCCGGAGGGGAAACTGGGGCAGCCCGGGCGGGCCGCAGGGCTCGGCGTCCTGGTTTCGGTGCGCCCGTCGCCGGGTGCCGCCCCGGCGCCGGCAGGCGACGGATTTTCCGTGCAGACCCGCCCCTTCCGGCGCGAGATGTGGGCCGTCAAGCACGTCTCCCTCGGCCCCGCCCTGTTCGAGCGGCGCTGCGCGCAGCGGGCGGGCTTCGACGACGCCCTTTTCGTCGGCCCGGCGGGAGGGGCGGGGGAAGGGTGCCTGCTGGAGGGGCCCACCTGGTCTTTCGGCCTGCTGTCCGGTGGCCGCCTGCTGTTCCCGGCGGCCGGGGCACTGCCCGGCGTGACGCGGCGGCTGGTGGGCGAGGCCGCGGAAGCCGCCGGGCTGACCGTGGGGGAAACAAACGTCGCGGTCGCTGAACTGGAACGCGCGGAAGGGGCCGTGGCCTTGAACGCGGTCACGGGCGTGCGCGCGGTGGAGAGCGTGGACGGCCGGCCCCTGCGGGCCTCGCGCGTTCTGGCCGGGCGGCTCGGGCGGCTCTACGACTCCCTGTCCCCGGAACCGGCGGACCCTTCGGGGCAGACGGCCGGCGGCATGGCCTCGGCGCAGCCGAGATAGCGGAAATACGCCTGGTTGATGCCCAGAAACCGCTGGATGATGAAGCGGGCGCCCAGCTTCAGCACCAGGCTTTGAAAGTCGTAGTAGATGGCCTGGCTGGCATTCCAGACGAGGGCATCGTAGCCGATCCGGTAGCACAACTGGAGCAGGTCGCACAGGGAGCGGTCCACGGAGTAGAATTTCCGGTAGGACTCCAGGGAGCCTTCCTGCAGTTGGAGCGGGGTCATGCCGGCCGGGACGAAGACGACGTGCATGCCGTCGTAGAAATCCCAGTTCTTGTGCAGCAGGCGGCCCTCGGCCGCGAGCTTTTCGTGGATGCGCGTTCCCGGGAAGGGGGTCAGGACCATGTACTGAACGGTTTCGATGTCGTGCCGGATGGTGAAATCGACGGTCCTGGCGAAGGATTCGGGAGAGTCGTGGTCTTCGCCGAAGATGAACATTCCGTGGATCTGGATCCCCTGCGCGTGGATGACTTCGATGGCCCGCTCGATGTCGGCCCGGGTCTGGGACTTGTGCATGTTCTTCAGGTTCTGGTCGTCGATGGATTCGAAACCGATGTACAGGCGGTTGCACCCCGACTGGTACATTCTGGCCAGCAGTTCCGGGTTGCGGGCGATGTCGGCCCGGACCTGGGCGCCCCAGCTGATGCCGAGGTCCTCGGCGGCGATGCCTGCCAGGAGCGCTTCCATCCGGGGATAGTCGACGGTCAGGTTGTCGTCGTAGAAGAAGATGCTCCTCGTGCGGAAGAAGGCCAGGGCGTTGCGCAGTTCCCGGAGGATGCGCCCCGGTGACTGCTTGCGGTAGCGGCGCCCGAAAATGCGGGTGACCGTGCAGAAGTTGCAGTCGAACGGGCACCCCCGCGAGGTCATGATCGGAATCACGCTCATGGTCTCGGCGCCCCGCAGCAGCCGGTAGTCGACGATGGGCAGGGTGTCGAGGTCCTCTACCGGGCTGCCGTGGACGACGGGGTCGGTCAGGCGCCCCTCCACCATGTCGAGGATGATGTTCTCGCCTTCCCCCACGGCGATCTGGTCGGCCAGGTCCGCAAAGTCCTCCGGCACCAGGGTCGGGTGGATTCCTCCGAAGATGATTCGGGTCTTCGGGTGGTTGAGCCGGATCGCCCGGGCCAGGTCCATCGCCCGGTTGGCGTTCAGCGTCAGGCAGGTCAGGCAGACCACGTCGGCCTGGACGTCGAGCGGGTCGACGGGGGCCCGGAGGATGTTCTCGTTGAGGATCTCCACCCGGTGACCGGCCCGGGACAGAATGGTTCCCAAAATCAGGCTCCCCATCAGGGGAAGGCACATCGAGTTTTCGAAGACGTTGGCCTGCCGGCCCCACGGCTCGATGAAGACGACGGAGAGGGGTGTCATCGCGAGCGCCCGACGGCCAGGATGCTGAGCCCTGCCAGGACGAAGGTGGTCCACCACAGGTCGCCGGAGAGGTAGAACACCAGGAAGAAGATCACGCACAGGGAACCCAGGAACATCCCGATCAGGAGGAAGATGCGTTTGCTCCGGTGGAAGAGGAAGAGGCACAGGAACGTGATCCCGAGGAGTCCGATGAGGGCGGGCCATAGCCGGGTCAGGGCTTCCCAGCCGAAGAAAGCGAAGTACAGGTTGAAGATGCTGAAGAAGATGACGAACAGGCCGAGCCCGAGGAAGGATGCCTCGCGGCGCTCCCGCCGGAAGTAGATTTTCAGGAAGCCGCATCCCCAGATGGTCAGGATGAGGGGCCAGAAGCGGTAGAGGATGCGGATCCGGAAGTGGTGTTCCGCCGCGAATAGCAGCCCGAGCAAGATCAGGACGATGCCCAGGCGGATGAAGTTGGTGTCGGAGAGCGGGGTTTCCCGGGTGAGGTGCGGCGGTTGGGTGTTTTTCATGGAATCCATTCTATACCCGTTTTTCCGCGTGGGGGGAAAAAGCGGCCCAAACGGGAACGGCGCCAACGGGCGCTCTGCCGTAGGCGCCTTCCGCCGGAAGGCGCACCCGGAGGCAGCGCCTGCGCGCATTCTTCGCCCCCCCCGTAGCATCGCCCTCCGGGTGATGCCGACGCACTCAGCGGCACCAGCAGTTCACCCAGCGACCCTGTTCGCGTTGTCCATAGCCCAGAGGGCGCTGGTACGACCGCCGCGGCGCTCCGCAGGCGGCGCTCCGCAGGCTGCGCGCCGCACTCCTGGCCTTCGGCTTCGTCGCCACTGTGCGGAACGAGGGTGCGCCTTGCATCGCAAGGCGCCTACGCCGGACCACGCCGGAAGCGTAAAAAACCGCAGCCCGGGGTTGGCGAAACGCCACCCCCGGGCCGCGGTTTTCTGCGTTGGAAATATCCGGATGGTCCCTTTCGCCTCTATTTCCGGGCCGCGCCCTCCGCGGGGGCCGTCTTTTCAGCGATCAGACCGCGGCGGCGGAGCAGCGGCTCGAGGGAAGGCTCGGCGCCCCGGAAGCGCTTGTAGCATTCCATGGCGTCCTGGGAGCCCAGCCGCGCCAGCACGTTGTGCCGGAAGGACTCCGCCGTGGCGCGGTCGAAAAGACCCTTTTCCTTGAAGGCCTCGAAGGCGTCGGAATCCAGGACCCCGGCCCAGATGTAGGCGTAGTACCCAGCCGAGTAGCCCCCGGCGAAGATGTGGTTGAAGTAGGTGCTGCGGTAGCGGGGGACGATCTCGCCCATGAGGCCGACGGCGCTCATGGCGTTCTTTTCGAAGGCGTCGACATCCTTGACCGTCTTGATCTTGGCCTCGTCCATGGTGTGCCAGTCCATGTCCAGGATGGAGGCCGCCAGGTACTCCGTGGTGGCGAAACCCTGGTTGAACAGGGCGGCTTTCTGGACCTTATCCATCAGTTCCTTCGGCATGACCGCGCCGGTCTGGTAGTGCCGGGCGTACAGAGAGAGGAGTTCGGGCGTCATGGCCCAGTTCTCCATGATCTGGGAGGGCAGTTCCACGGCGTCGCGGGGGATGTCCCGGTTGCGGTAGCGGCCGTCGGCGAACAGGCCGTTCAGGGCGTGCCCGAACTCGTGGAAGAAGGTCTCCACCTCGTCCTGGCTCAGCAGGGCGGGTTCATCGGCGGTGGGCCTGGTGAAATTGCAGACCAGGTAGGAGTGCGTCGTCACCCGCTTGTCCTTGGGCCCCCAGGCGCGGCGGAAGGCCCCGCACCAGGCGCCGCCCCGCTTGCCGGACCGGGGGAAGAAGTCCATGTAGAGCAGTCCCAGGTGTTTCCCGTCGGCTTCCCGGACTTCGAAAACCTGCACGTCGGGGTGGTAGAGCGACACGCCCTTCAGCGGCACGAACTTGATCCCGTACAGCCGGTCGCACAGGGTGAAGATGCCGTCCCGCACGTTGTCCAGCTTGAAATAGGGGCGCAGGGCGCCTTCGTCGAGGGCGTACTTCTCCTTGCGCAGCTTCTCGGCGTACAGCCACCAGTCCCAGTGGGCCAGGGCGTAGCCGGCCTTCCCGCGGTCGGCGATGGCCTGCATCTCGCGCAGTTCCATGCGGGCGCGCTCCTGGGAAGGGGTCCACAGCCGGGCCAGGAAGTCGTTCACCGCCTTGGGGGTCTTGGCCATGTTCTTCTCCAGCACGAAGTCGGCGAAGGTGGGGTAGCCGAGCAGTCGGGCCTTCTCGGCGCGCAGGGCGACGATGGAGAGGATGGTCGCCTTGTTGTCGCGGGCGTTGTCCTGGTCGCCGCGGGCGCAATAGGCCTTGTGCAGCTGCTCCCGGAGCGGGCGGGACTCGGCGTACTGCAGGAAGGGCGTCATGCTGGGCACCTGGACCGTGAAGACCCATTTCCCTTCCATCCCTTTCTGCCTGGCCGTCTCGGCCCCCATGGCCACCACGGACGGGGGAAGGCCGGCGAGGTCGGCGGCCTTGTCCACCACGATCATGCCGGCGTTGGTTTCGCCGAGGAGGTTGTCGCCGAACTTCACCGACAGCAGGGAGAGCTCCTTGTTGATCTGCCGCAGGCGGGCTTTGCCCGCTTCGTCGAGCAGCGCGCCGCCGCGGACGAAATCCTTGTACATGTTCTCGAGGAGGAACAGTTGCTCGGCGTCGAGTTTCAGGCCGGCCCGCCGGTCGTGCACCGCCTTGACCCGGGCGAAGAGGGCCGGGTCCAGGTTGATGTTGTCGTTGTGGGCGGCGAGTTCGGGGGCGGCTTCCTTGGCCAGGGCCTGGAGTTCCGGGTTGGTCTCGGCGCTTTGGAGCGAGAAGAAGACGGCGGTGACCCGGCTGAGAAACTGGCCGGACTCGTCGAAACGGGCGATGGTGTTGTCGAAGGTGGGGGCCGACTGGTCGGACGTGATGGCCGCGATCTCGGCCTTCTGTCGCGCCATGCCCTCCCGGATGGCCGGCAGGAAGTGGGCGTTTCGGATCTTGTCGAAGGGCGGCGTTTCGAACGGGGTTTCCCACTTCTGGAAGAAGGGGTTGTCCGGGTTCGAGGGCGCGGGCGCCTGGGCGGTCAGCGGGCAGGCGAAGACGGCCAGGGCGGCCAGTAGCGCCAGGGTGCGGAAAATGCCGGGGTCTGTCATGGCTTGCGAGCCTCCTCGAAAAAATGTAAGCGCATACTACGTAAGGGTCAGTCTTTTGTTTCCGGGGGCGGCGGGGAAACCGTCAGGGCCGGTCGTCCTCCGCCGGGCCGATTCCCGCCGGCTCGTCGGCCGGCGCCGGGTCGGGCCCGCCGGAGGGCAGGGACTCGATGTCCTTCAGTGTCCGGCCCATCTTCTGGGTGCTCTTGATGGCCGTGTCGAGGGCCTTGTCGGCGTCCCGGATCTTCTGCTGGGCTTTCTCGAAGACGGCCGCGAATCCCTCGAAGTTTTTCTTGACGGTGGAGAGGATGCGCCAGACCTCGCTGCTGCGTTTCTGGATGGCCAGGGTCCGGAAGCCCATCTGGAGGCTGTTGAGAAGGGCGGCCAGGGTGGTCGGCCCGGCCATGGTCACCCGGTACTCCCGCTGGAGGAATTCCGCCAGGGCGGGGCGCCGCAGGGCTTCGGCATACAGGCCCTCCACCGGCAGGTAGAGAATGGCGAAATCGGTGGTGTGCGGCGGAGACACGTACTTTTCCCGGATGGAGCGGGCCTCCTGCTTGAGGCGGGTCTCCAGCAGCTTCACGGCGTCGTCCATGGCTTTCCGGTCGCCTCGCTCCGACGCTTCGACGACCTTGGCGTAGCTGTCCAGGGGCAGCTTGGCGTCCACGGGCAGCAGGACGCAGGCGTCCCCCTCCTCGCGGCCGGGGAGCTTGATGGCGTAGTCCACGGCCTCGGTCGAACCCGGTTTGGGGCGGGCCTGGCGGACGTACTGCTCGGGGGCCAGGATCTGCTCGAGCAGGGTGCCGAGCTGCACCTCGCCCCAGTTGCCCAGCGTCTTCGTGTTGGCCAGGATGGCCTTGAGGTCGCCCACACCGGCGGCCAGGTTCTGCATCTCGCCCAAACCCTGGTGGACCTTCTCCAGTCTCTCGCTCACCTGCCGGAAGGATTCGCCCAGCCGCTTTTCCAGGGTTTCGTGCAGCTTTTCATCGACGGTCCGGCGCATCTCCTCCAGCTTGACGCTGTTCTCGGCCCGCACCCGATCCAGCTGGTCGGCCACGGCCAGCCGGATCTCGTTCAACTTCCGGTCGAGCGAATCGCGCAGCGCCTGCAGGGCGGCATCCATCGTCCGGGAGGTCTCCTGGAAGCGCCCCGCCTGGAAGGAGGCCTGCTCCGCGAAGGCTGCCGACAGGGCGCCCCGCAGGTTCATGAGCCCCCCGGAGAGCTCCTGGCGCTCGGCGCGCGAGCGCTCCTCGTTGTCCTGGCGGAATTCCCGGAACGCCAGGGCGAAGCGGGCCTCCAGGCGCTCCAGTTCGTCGCGGAAAACCCGGTCCAGTTCGCCGGTGGGCGATTTGCGGAACGTGCTCCACAGCGCCAGCACGGCCAACCCGAGCAACAGGAGGAGGATCATGACGTCGAGGAACACCGGTTGCGCCTCCGTGCGCCGCCCTGCCACGGGCGGCAATGATGAGGAAACACTGTAAAGCATCCGGTGTCCTGGCGTCAACGAGGCATCGCCGTTTCTCCTCCGGCGGGAGGGCGGCCGGTGTTTCGCTTGACTCGGGGGGCGGGATCGGGTATGGAAGTCTGAACACCCGCGGCTGGTCTCCCGAACGAATTGTCCGGCCCGGTACTCTGTCCGCGAGGAGGGCTCCTATGCCGGCCAACCTGACCCCGCAGTACCTGGACGCCGAAGAGCGCTACAAGAAAGCGGCCACGCCGGAGGAGAAGCAGCAAGCCCTGGAGGACATGTACGCCCTCCTGCCGAAACACAAGGGAACAGAAAAGTTACAGGCAGAACTGAAGAAAAAGCTCTCCCAGCTCAAGAAGGACGCCGAGGGGAAGAAGGGGCCCCAGCGCCACGACCCGACGGCCATTCCGCGGGAAGGCGCGGCCCGGGTGGTGCTGGTGGGGCCGCCCAACGCCGGCAAGTCCGCCCTGTTGAAGGCCATGAGCAAGGCCTGCCCCGAAGTGGCGCCCTATGCCTTCACCACCCGTCAGCCGGAGCAGGGCATGGCCCCCTGGGAGGACGTCCATTTCCAGTTGGTGGACCTGCCCGCTGTCAGCCGGGAGTACATGGAGACCTGGGTGCCCGCGCTGATCCGGACCGCCGACCTGGCCCTGCTGGTCGTCGACCCGTCGCGCCCGGAGGTGCTCGACGACATCGGCGAAGTGGAGGAGATCCTTCGGGAGAGCAAGATATACCTGGAAGTCCCGGCGCCGGGCCTCCTGCGGGGGGAAATGCACATTCCGGCCCTGCTGGTGGTCAACAAGGCGGACCTGCCGGGGGTGGTGGAGGGGGCCGACGTGGTGCGCGACCTCTTCGGCGACCGGTACGAGATCCTGGTGGTGTCGGCCGAGGGGGGGGAGGGCCTGGCCGAGCTCGGCGGCCGCATCTTCCGGAAACTCGGCCTCGTGCGGGTCTACACGAAGATCCCCGGCAAGCCCTTCGTGAAGGAGCGCCCGTACACCCTGCGGCACGGCGAGACCCTGGACGAGCTGTGCGCGCTGGTGCACAAGGATTTCGCCGAGAAGCTCGCTTTCGCCCGGATCTGGAGCGAGCACAAGTTCGACGGCCAGCGGGTCAACCGGGATCACGTCATGGAGGACGGCGACGTGGTCGAACTCCACCTGTGAGCGCCGCGGCTCTTTGCCCCCGGGAAGCCGCCCGCCTCCCGCTGCAATTCTTTTGTAATAATTAAATGCAAACCCGGCAACCGGTTAAACGTTTTCGCTTGAATCCGCCATTCGGCTCGGTATAATTGGGCCCGTAGCTTCGGAAGAAATTGACGAGGGGGCCCCGCTCCCTAGCGATATTCGCGAAAAAAACCGTACCAGGAGGAAATCATGGCAGTTTGTCATCATTGCGGCGCTCAACGCCCCGACAACGTCGCGTTCTGCCCCAGTTGCGGAACGCCGGCCGGCCCGCCGCCTCCGCCGCCGGGCGCGCCCCAGTACCAGCAGCAGCCGCCCTACCCGCCGCCGGGCGCGCCCCAGTACCAGCAGCCCTATCCGCCGCAGCAACCGTATCCCCCGCAGCAGCCGCCCTACCCGCCCCAGCAGCCGCCCTATCCGCCGCCGGGCGCGCCCCAGTACCAGCAGCCCTATCCGCCGCAACAACCGTATCCCCCGCAACAGCCGTATCAGCAACCGTATCAGCAGCCGTACGGCGCTCCTCAGGCCGGGGTTGCTGATTTCAAATCCGCCCGGCTGGGCGCCATCGGGATCGACATCGGCATCGCCATCGGGGTGTCCGCGGTGATCTGGATCATCTTCAACGTCATCTCCAGGGCGATGATGTCGGACATCTTCAGCCTGTCCACCGGAACGCTGGTGATGATCTGTGTTTTCCAGGCGATCCAGTTTATCGCGATCAGCGGTTATTACCTGCTGCGGGACATTCTGGCCGGCGGCAACAGCTTCGGCAAGAAGATCATGAAGATCAGGGTGGTGAACGCCGCCACCGGCGGGCCCATCACCGTGATGCACTCCATCAAGCGGAACATCGGTTTCGGGGCGTTCGCTCTCGTCACCGGCGTTCTGCAGTTCGTGCTCATGCTGTTCGTCATCATCAATCCGAGCTTGTTCCTGGGATCGTTGTACACCCTTCTGTACACGCTGCCCGTTTCGCTTCTTGGTTTGGCTTCCCTGGCCTATGCCATCTGGGAGCTGGTGCAGATCCTCAACAACCCCACCGGCCAGCGCTGGGGCGACCGGTTCGCTGGCACCATGGTCGTTCGCTGAGACCTGACGATTTTTCCCCGACAAGACAGTGGCTGCCAGGAGTGGATCCTGGCAGCCTTTTTCATGGCGGAGCAGACGGCCTGCGCCAACCCGCCGGAAAACCAATTTGGGGACGCGCTCGCCTCGACGAGGCGGCGGAGTGCGGGTCGCCGTTGATCCGGCGCTCTGGCCAGGCGTCAGTGCAGTTATGGGACACCGGGGCAGGTGGCGCCATACCCGATCGTTTCCCGTAGGGAATCGATAACCATAGCCAGCCCAATCAGCTCTCACGGATTTTCCCGTAGGGAATCAATACCCCTCGGAGGACCGCCGGTCCCATTTTCAAATGGGAAACCCAAGTCAACCCAATCCCAAACGGGAGAAATCTCGATGGTTGTTCATGCCCTCCGGGCAAGGGCCAGGGAACGGAACCGGCGGCTATGGACATGGATGCCCTCCGGGCAAAAGGCCCGGTCTCCTCATTTTTGCCCGTCGCTACCTTCGCGGTGCCGATCGGCCACTGACGCACGAGAGGCTGCCAAGGAGAATAGAACTCGGATGCTGGCCTTATCGTCGCGCAGATTATTGGAAAAGAATGAATGGCGGGTATAATGGGGCTCCAGACAGGACAAGCAAGCAAGAGGCGGCTATGGAGGGAACCATGTACGACAGGCAGCGCGAGCACGTTCGGGCGTCGATGGAGTTGCCGGTCTTCCTGGAGTGGAAGAACCGCCGGGTTCGGGGGGTCACCCTCAACGTGAGCGAGCAGGGGGTGCGGGTGCGGACCCGGGAGCCCCTGCACGCCGGAAAAGCGGACGAGGTGATGGTCGAACTGGCCGTGCCGGGCCGGGGGGGCCGAATCCACGTCCTGGGCTGGGTGGCCGACGCCGCGCCCAACGGGGCAGGAGACGACCTCTCCCTGACGTTTTTCGCCCTGCCCGAAAAGGACGTCCCGCGCATCCGCGCACTGGTCGCCGCGCAAGCGCACTGTCGCTCCTGAACTGCCCGCCGGAGGGCTCTCTCTGCATTCATCGCGCACGAAATTATCTCCGAAAAGGTTGTTCCCGTCGCGCCCTGCTTCTGCTAGAATAAGCCGTTTATCTCGTCAGGCTGCCGACAGCGTGCCCCGGTCTTGCCCCGTTTGCCGCAGAAGTTGAAATTCCACATTGGGAGACGCCATGAAGCAACAATTCTTCCGCATCATGCGAAACAAGAGGACCCGGCAGTGGTACCTCGTCGCACTCCTTCTGTTTTTCGTGGCCGGATACTTCGTCCGGCCCGGCTTCACCCAGCAGGGCCCGGAGGCTCCGCCTTCCCAGCCTGTCGAGGCTGTCGGCACACAGGGCACGGCCAGCCCGGCCGCCACGCCAGTCGAACCCGCCCAGGCGCAGGCCGCCAGCCCCGAGTCGGCTCCTGCCCCCGCCGCAACGGCGGAAAAGCAGGAGGCGAAGGAGCCCTTCCAGTTCTTCGCCCTCTTCAGCGACCCCAAGTACACGGCCATGGAGCGGGGCTGCCTGATCGCCGTCCTGGTCATCGCCGTGTTGGGCCTGCTGTACGCCCTGATGCTGGTGGGGCAGGTCTTCCGCGCCGATACCGGCACCAGGAAGATGCAGGAGATCGCCGAGGCCGTCCGGGAAGGCGCCAACGCCTACCTGTACGCCCAGTTCAAGCGCATCGGGCCGCTCATCATCGTCATCACCGCCCTCCTGTTCCTGACCTACACCGGTCATGAACAGGCCTTCCGCTGGGGCCGCGCCGGCGCGTTCCTGGTGGGCTCCCTGTTCAGCTGGTGCGTCGGCTTCGTCGGCATGCGCCTGGCCACCGCCGGCAACCTCCGCGTTGCCTCCGCCGCCCGGCACTCCTACGGCGAGGCCCTGCAGCTCGGCTACCGCACCGGCACCGTCACCGGCATGCTCACCGACGGCCTCGGCCTCCTTGGCGGGACCATGATCTTCCTCATCTTCGGCGCCCAGGCCTATGAAGCCCTGCTGGGCTTCGGCTTCGGCGGCACCCTGCTGGCGCTCTTCATGCGGGTCGGCGGCGGCATCTACACCAAGGCTGCCGATGTGGGCGCCGACCTGGTCGGCAAGATCGAGAAGGACATCCCCGAAGACGACCCGCGCAACGCCGCCACCATCGCCGACAACGTGGGCGACAACGTGGGCGACTGCGCCG
>CAYTBK010000077.1:0-19901 GCA_964436005.1 uncultured Acidobacteriota bacterium | reverse complement strand
GAAGTCGACGCCGTACTCCTTGGCCAGGGACTGCAGCTCGCAGTTGTTGTTGCGGGCGCAAGCGTAGCACTCGCCCACGTGGTTGCTGAGCAGCAGGTCGATGACGTGGCGCCGGGCCTGCCGGACTTTTCTTGTGTGAGTGTGAACTTTTATGGGTGCGGTGATCGGGTAGGCGCAGGACGCCTGCAGGGTGCGCTGGTTCTCCACTTCCACCACGCAGACGCGGCATACGCCGGCGACGCAGAGGTCGGGGTGGTGGCAGAGGGTGGGGATCCGGATTCCGACACGTCGGGCTGCGTCCAGGATGGTGGTGCCGAGCGGCACCTTGACTTCCTGGCCGTCGATAAAGGCGGTTACGGTTCCGCCGATGGCCTGGGTGTCGGAAACGACGGGGACGCTCTGACTCCGCTGGCTGACCGGGGCGCGGGAGTCGCTTTCGAAAATCTTCTTATCGACCATGTTGGTTTTTCACCTCGTGCGCCGGAGCATGGGCCTTGGCAGTGCGCCCCATGATCTCGGATTGAAAGTGCTTGACGATGGACAGGAAGGCGTTCGGGCTCGACTGGCCCAGGCCGCACTTGGAGGCCAGCTGCATGGTTTCGCCCAGCGAGCACAGCTCCCGCAGGTACTGCATGGAGCAACGCCCCGCCTCGAGCTTCTCGACGCCTTCCAGCAGCTTGACGTTTCCGTCGCGGCAGGGGGTGCACTGCCCGCAGGACTCCTCGACGAAAAACTCGAGGAAGTTCCGGGCGATGTGCAGCATGTCGCGCTGGGGCCCGAAGACGATGACCGAACCGCCGGTGGAGATGTCCTCGTAGGCGATCCGCCGGCCGAATTCGGAAGCGGGGATGCAGTTGCCGGACGCGCCGCCGATCTGCACGGCCTTGGCGTCCTGGCCGCCGACCTTCTCCAGCAGTTCGCTGACGGTGATTCCCAGGGGGAACTCGTAGACGCCGGGGGCGGTGCAGTCGCCGGAGACGCTGAACAGCTTGAGGCCCGTCGACTTCTCGGTCCCGAAAGCCTTGAACCAGGTCGCGCCCTTGGCGAAGATGCAGGACACCCAGGCCAGGGTCTCCACGTTGTTCACCGTGGTCGGGCGCCGCTGGAAGCCAGTGTCCACGGGGAAGGGCGGACGGTTGCGCGGTTCGCCCCGGTTCCCCTCGAGGGACTCGATGAGGGCCGTTTCCTCTCCGCAGACGTAGGCGCCAGCGCCCATCTGGATGCGGATGTCGAAGTCGAAGCCGTTCTTGCCCATCACGTTCTGGCCGAGCAGGCCGTCGGCCCGGCGCTTGGCGAGCGTCTTCTCGAGGCCCTTGACCATGTAGGTGTACTCGGCGCGCAGGTAGAGGATGCCTTCCGCGGCCCCGATGGCCAGGCCGGCGATGGTCATGCCCTCGAACACCAGGTCCGGGTGCTCCATGAGGATCACGCGGTCCTTGAAGGTGCCGGGTTCGCCCTCGTCGGCGTTGCAGACGACGTACTTCTTGTCGCTCCTGGCGGCGGCGCACAGGTTCCACTTCACGCCGACCGGGAAGCCGGCGCCCCCGCGCCCCTTGATGCCGGAGGCGTTGATCTCCGCGATGATGTCGGCGCGGCTCTTGCCGATGGCGGCCCTGAGACCGGCGCCGTCTCCGAATTCGTTGAACGTCAGCCTGGTGCTCATGAGTGGTGTCCCTCCTGCTGTTCCAGCGCATAGATTCCGAAGGTCTTCCGGCATCCCTCCAGGATCTCGTGGACCTTTTCGGGGGTGACGCGGCTGTAAACCTCGTCGTTCACCAGCAGCGCCGGACCCTGGTCGCAGAGGCCGATGCAATTGGCGTACTCGAGCGTGAATTTCCCGTCCTTGGTGGTTTCGCCGAACTTGATGCCGAGGTCGTTCTCGAGTTGGCGGGCCACCGCTGCCTTGCCGGCCAGGTCGCAAGAGATGGTCTGGCACAGCTTGATGATGAATCTCCCCTGCTGCGCGGTGCCGAGAAAAGAGTAGAAGGAGACGACGCTGTACACTTCTACGGGGTGGATGTCGAGCGCGTCGGCGACGACCTGCATGGCGAATTCGGAGATCTGCTGATGCTTCCGCTGGATCTCCTGCAAAATCGGGATGAGAGCGCTGCGGTCGTTGCCGTGTTTGCCGGCAAGCGCGACGATGTCATCCCTGAGTCGCTCACGTTCCGTGACCAGCATGGGTTCAGCTCCTCCTTAAGGTTTCGCGATGAATTTGTTGACCTTCTCGATCAGGACGGCGGGAAGGACAGGTTTTTCCAGGAATTCGTCAACCGGCACGAGTTCGTCGTCGCGGCCGTAGGACATGCCCAAAGCCTTGCTGACGCTCGTCAGCATGATGATCGGCTTGCTGAAGCCGGAACGGCGCAGTTCCTGCGCCATGGCGATGCCGTCGTCCGGTTGCTCCATCATGACGTCGAGGATCAGCAGGTCCGGTGTCGACTCTTGCAGGCGCGACATGCCTTCGTTGCGGTTGAAAGCGCTGGCCACGTCGTGGCCGGCCTTCTGCAGGAAAAGCGTGACTGCTTCGACGATGTCGGGATCGTCGTCAACAATGAGGATCTTCGCCATCCAGTACTCCTTTTATTGCTGGTATAGACCGCATTCCGCCGGGTACCGACAAAGTATCGTTCAGCCAGAATGCCCCGCGGAGGTCTCCGGCCGAACATAGACGAAGGAGCGTGAAAAGTCAATCGGAAGTTTGGGCCCGGGCTCTTCGGCCAGGCCCGCTTTGGCAGGGCGTTTACGGGGCAATGCCTCCACCGCGGGGACGGGTCCGAACCGTGAGGCCCGCTGTCGCTGGGGGAGGGTGCCTGCGGGATGCTTTCAGGGCTGGATGGCTACCGAGACCCGTTCCGGTTGGAGCACCCGCTCCAGGTCCTGCGTGCCCATCTCGGCCAAAAACCCCCGCTTCCCGCAGTTGATGAAGACGCGGTCCAGTTCCATGACGGAAGACTCCGCGTAGACCTTCAGCCGAATCCGGGTCCCGAAGGGGCTGATTCCCCCCACCTGGTAGCCGGTGAGCTTTTCAGCCTGTTTCGGGTCGCACGGGCTCACCTCTTTCGCCCCGATCTGGCGGGCCAACTGCTTCGTAGACACCTCGCGGTCCCCGTGCATGAGCACGAGGATCGGGGTCTTCCGGTCGACTTCCATGACCAGGGTCTTGATCACCCGGTGTCCGTCGACGCCGAGAGCTTCTGCGGCCCGTTCGGCTCCGCCGTGGTCCACGTAGGCGTACAGGTGCGGCGTGAAATCCACTTGGCTGGCTCGCAGGACTCGAACGGCCTGGGTGACGGGAAAATCTTCTTTCATTTTTCATCCTGCCGGGATGGTCTGGTCGTCGCCTCCGTTTCCGGGGGGTGGAAGGATGGACTTCAGGGTGGCTTCCAGTTCCCTGACCAGGTACGGCTTGGCCACGACGGCATCGAAACCGAAAGAGCGGTATTCCGCCATCACCGGGTCGTTGGAATACCCGCTGGACACGATGAGGCGAGCGGTCGCGTCCAGTTCCCGGATCTTCTGCCCGGCTTCCCGGCCGCCCATGCGGCCAGGGACCGTCAGGTCCATGATGGCGGCCAGAAAGGGCCTGTTTTCGGCCAGGGCCTGCCGGTACGCTTCCACGGCCGCTTCTCCGTCTTCGACGCAGAGCACGTCGTAACCGAGAATGCGAAGGACGTCCCGGCCTACCGTCAACACCATGGGTTCGTCGTCCATGAGCAGCATCCTTCCCCGCGAGGGAGAGAGGGAGAGTGATTCCTCCTCCGTGTCCACCACCCGGACGGCCGGCGCGACCGGAAGATAGACGGTGAAGGACGCTCCTTGCCCGGGCTTCGATTTCACCGTGACGGCCCCCTCGTGTTTCCGGAGGATGGAGAACGCCCCGGCCAGCCCGAGGCCGCTTCCCTTTTCCTTGGTGGTAAAGAAGGGGTCGAATATTTTTGTGAGGATTTCTTCCGGGATGCCGTCCCCCTCGTCTGAGAAGGTCGTGGCCACGTGCCGGCCCGGTTTCAGGTATACGTTTTCCCCCAGGGCGACGTCGTAGAGCCTTGCCGAAATGCGGAATGTGCCGCCGGATGGCATGGCCTGGACCGCGTTGATGGTCAGGTTGTTGATCACCTGGTTGATCTGTCCGGCATCCACGTTCACCGGAGGCAGGTCTTCGGGAAAATCGAAGACGGCCCGCACGTTGGAGCCGCTCAGGATGAACTTGACGGAATCCTTCACCAGGTGTTCCAGGGATGCGGCTTTCTTCACCGGCGCCCCGCCCTTGGCGAAGGTCAGCAGCTGCTGGGTGAGCTCCCTGGCCCGCAGGGTGGCTTTTTCCACTTCGCGCAGGTTTTCCTCCACCGATGCCCCGTTCTCCAGCAGGTAGCGGGACAGTGACACGTTGCCGAGTATGGCGGTGAGGATGTTGTTGAAGTCGTGGGCGATACCTCCGGCCAGGATGCCGATGGCCTCCAGTTTCTGCCGGGTGAGGGTCTCCTCGATGAACTTTTTCTTCTCTTGTTCCGCCGCCTTTCGTTCCGTCATGTCGGATACGATGGCGATGACGAACACCTTCTCCCTGATGGGAGTTTTGCGCAGGCGGACGAAAACGGGGAACTCCCGGCCGCTTTTGTGCCTGGCCACCCATTCGAAATCCATCTCGTCCTGGACGACGGTCCGTCCGATCAGGTCCTCGGCCTTTTCCTGGGAGAAACCGCTGCCGCTGAGGTCGGCGACGTTCAGCGTCTCGGCCTCCTTGCTGGAATACCCGTACATCCGGGTGAAGCAATCGTTGACATCGATGATCTTTCCGTCGGGAGTGTGGACGAAGACACTGTCGGGGATGGTGTCCAGCAGGACCCGCAAACGGGTGGAATTCTCCAGAATTTCTTCCCGCGACAGACGGAGCGCCTCCGTCATCTGGTTGAAGGAACTGGTCAGGTCCCCGATTTCATCGGTGGCGCTGGTACTGACGGTTTGGTCCAGGTTGCCTCGGGCGATTTCCTTGGCCATCCTGGTCAGGCGGACCACGGGGTTGGACAGCACCCGGGAGAGGAAAAACGCCGCCACCACCGCGATCAGGCCGATGGCCCCGGCCAGCAGCAGCGACAGGAAAACCTGCTGCCGCACGGCAGCCAGGAAGTTCTCGTTTCCCACAGCCAGTACGAGGGTCCAGGGCATCCGCTTCAACTGGACGGCGATGCAGTGCATCCGCTCCGGTCTACGGGCGTGCACATTCGCCTGGAAGAACGGGTTGCGCGGAAGGTTGGCCAGCCCCTCCTTCAGTTCAGGCCCAGGGATCCCCTCTCTTGACGAAGTTGCCGCCGGCAGTCGCTGGAGAGACTTCAAGCGCTGCATCTCGCTCGCATTGAGGGGCAAGGCGGGCTGGAACAACAGGTCCTTGTCGTAGTTGTTGGCGAGGCAGATGTCGTTTTCGTCGAGAAGCAGGGCGTTGGGGGTCGGCCCGCTCTCCAGGACATGTTCGAAAACGTGCCGCCCGATGACGGAAACGTGGAAGCGGGTGACGAGGAGCCCGGCCAGCTTTCCCTGAATGTTGCGGAGCGGGCAGAGAATGCAGAGGAAAGGCGGGGCGGGCCTCTTGGGGAACAGTACGGGCGTGATGATGGGGCGGCCCGACGAGGCGGCCAGGGAAATGAACGGCTCCATGGCCGGTTCTTCCTGGATGGGCAGCCCGGCGGAATTTCGGATGACCATTCCGGTTTCATCCAGCAGCGAGTAGGACGAAATGTCCAGGTGCGCATCCCGCTTGAGGACGTTCAGGGTGGCGGAAACCTTGCGCAGGGTTTCCTCCCTGCCGCGTTCGGATGGGTTGGCCGAGGCGAATTCCACGAGGTCGGGTAGCATGGCATCCCGGCGGGCGTCGTCCAGCATCCCGGAAATGAAGTCGTCGATTTTGCCGGACAGCATGGATGCGTCCCGGTACAGGGCCTGCCGGGCGTTTTCCAGAAGAATGGAATACAGTGCCCAACTGCTGAACGCGGTGGCGAGCAGCAGCGGCACCATCGAGATCAGCAGGAAGGCCAGGATGAACTTCGTTCGCAGCCGGGACTTTTGCATGCCAGCCGCCCTCGCTCAACGTTTCAGACAAGAAGCGTCCATCATCTCCGTGGCCATGGAGATGGAGATGTTGTCTCCCATGCTCTCCAGGAATTCGACCTGTTTTCGAATCGTGTAATGGATCGAGCGGAAATCGTCCCGTTTCTGGAAAGCCTGGATGTTGTCCTCCATGGACAGGAGGCGGCACCCCTTCAGGACGATGTCCTCCGGTTTCTGCCCCGTGGCCCGGGCGATGATGGCGGCGGCCTCCTGGGGGTGCTTTTTCCAGTAGTTCGCGGCTTCGAAGAAAGCGGCCACGAAGCGCTCGACGTCCTCTCTCCTCTCTCTGAGCACGCGTCCGTGGAAGACGGCCACGTCGGGAATCAGGCCCGGCATGTCGGCGGTGGTGAAGAGGACGCGAAAGCCCTTGGCCGAGGCTTGCGAAAGGTACGGGTCCCACGTGTAGCCGCCGTCGATGGTGTCCGGCATGCGGGAGAGGACCTGCTCGGGGGGGACGTCCAGGAAGGTGATGGTTTGGGGATCGATGGAGTTATTACGCATGTAGGACTGCACCACGAACTCGCTGCCGGTGAGGGGGCCCTGCACGCCGATTTTGGCGCCGGCCAGATCTCGCGCGGAGCGGATGGAATCGCGGACGACCACGCCCTCCGAGCCTTCCGAATAGTCGGAAACCATGACGACATGCGAGTCGGGGATGCCGGCCCGGAGAATCTCGTAGAGCCCGTTGAACGCCCCGTCCAGTTTGCCGCCTGCCAGGTCGGGCAGGATCTGGGGGTAGCTGTCGTAGAGAACGAGCTTGACGTCGACGCCGTGCTTTTCGAAGAGCTTCATTTCCTTGGCCAGCACGAGGGGATACCAGCCGGTCCAGAGGAACCAGCCCACTGTCAGCGGACGGGCGCTGGGAGCGGCTGGCCTGGTTCCCGGCGAGCAGGCGCACGACAGCAGGACCAGGATCACGACAATCACGAGCAGGAACGGTCTGCCCATGGTTCACCTCCGGTTTGGCCGGTTTAGAAGTACTTCCTGATCATATTCGGAAGACAGGGGCAAATCAAGGATGAACGTGGTTTGGCGGATCTGGAAAAGCTCGCGGCGAAGCGAGCGCGGAGTGCGGGCAGTTTTGCGGCGAGGAAGTCGTGAGCCGGCAACCGGGGGAAAGGGGACCGGAAGGCTCGTCATTTCATCGGCTGGGTTTTTCCGGCCTGGAGCAGGCCGATGGCTTCCCGCAGTCGCTTGCGCCTTGTCTCGTCGCGTTTCGCGTCCAGAATCCAGCCCAGGAAAAGCCGGCGGCGGCTGGGGGGAAGCGCCGCGAAGGCGGCTTGCGCGGCGGGTTCGGCGGCCAGGCCGTCCCGGATGAAGTCCGGTACGGGGAGCTCGGCGGGTTTGCCCCTGGCGGGGGCGGGGCCGGGAGTCTCCGGCGCCAGGAGAGAGGGGTTGGCCACCTTGGCCAGCCCCACGTCTGTCATGCGCCCCTCGGCGATCAACCGGCGCATCCGGGCAAGGTTGACCTTCGACCACTTGCTCGTGTTGGTCCGCGGGGTGAACTTCTGCCGATAGCGGTCGTCGTCGAGCCGCTGGATGATACTGTCGATCCAGCCGAAGCAGAGGGCTTCGTCCAGGGCTTCGTTGTAGCGCAACCCCCCTCGGCCCGTGTGGACCTTGTAGAAAACAAGCCAGACCACCTTCTCGGAATCGTGGTGGGTCTCCAGCCAGGTTCGCCACATCGCGGCGGTTTCGAAGAAGAGCTCTTTGACCATGGGCGGAGCATAGCAGGTCCCGTTGCGCCGATCAAGAGGCAGCCCGGTGTGATGGTGTCCGCCTCCTCCAGGCTGTTGGACACCCACTCAATGGATGTTGGATACCCGCTCGATCAACAAGGTTCCCGACGGTCGCCGGACCGCCGGCATCTTGCCGGCATCCCATTTCCAAAGCCGGTCGAATTTGGAATAGTGGACACCCACCGAATTTTCTGGAGGTCTTTGGTTGTCTTCAAACCAGCGGTAGTATGCCGGCAACCCTTTATCGAAAGACGGATCAGGTGTCGGCAGGAAGACGGCCGTTCCACTCTCGCGAAGGCATCTGTCTTCGATGGAATATGAAATAAGGGTGTCCAACTCGGCGATGCGTGAACCAAACAGGATCTGACCGCAGAGGCGCGCGGAGAGTCGCAGCGGGTAATCGAAGGAGAAATACCAGAACGCACTCCTCCGGTTTCTGCCAATATCTTGTTCATGTTGCCGATGGGTTCGTTGATAACGGACTGGTTCGTTTGGTTGTCCTCAAATTTCATGTGGGTGTCCCAGAATGCACGTGGGTGTGCCAAGATGCAAACAGGGGCATCCCGTCAACTGGGCGTTCGGTGGGTGTCCCCAAACTTCGGACGATTGGTGGGTGTCCACAAATGTTGTCCACAAATGTTGGCGGACCTCTCTTCTCTGGTCGAAGGATCGGTGGGTGTCCACAAATGCTCAGGGCACCCGGGCATTTTCTACTCTTGCCATCGCCGGGCTGCCTGAATTATCTTTTCATCCATGAAAAAACGATTCTTTTCTTCCCGGATCCAGTCCACCTGTCTGTCTGCCATCCTGGTCTGCACCGGTTGCCTGCTGGCCGGGGGCGCCTTCGCCCGGCAGGCCGACCCTGAGCCGGCCGGAACGGTTGTCATTCCCTTGCGCCGGCTGCAAGACGATGCGGCGAAGATGCCGCCCGCCCAGGCCCTGGCCTGCGTCGACCGCTTCCTCGTTGCCCTGCCGAGGGCGGACCGCACCCTGGCCTGGCGTGTTCAGCCGGAGTTCTCCGTGATTCAGCGTTGCTGGCGGATGGGCCACCGGCTCTACTACGCCGGTAGCTCGGGCGAATCCTTCCGGGGTGTCGACATGCGCGACGGTTCGCCTCTTCCGGGCTTCGCACTGGGCGCCCTGGCCCGGCAGTTCGCCCCGCCCGAACGCCTGACCGGCCTCTGGGGCCCGGAAGAAGTGGGCCTGGTGAGCGGTTCTGGCCTGACGCCCGTCAACGCCGTTTCAGGCCGGGTCGACCGCACCCTGCCGGTGCCTTGCTGCTCCCGCGTTCCCCAAATCCTCCTGCCCGACGGGATGATCTGCATCCTCTCCCCCGACGCCTCCCAGGCGGTCCGCATCGACAAGTCCGGCCAGGAGGCCTGGCGAGCGTCGTGGGGAGACACTATGACCACCGACCCGGTCCTCGGCCCAAAGTCCTTTTTTGTTCAACTGCGGGAAGGAGCCACGCTGGCCCTCTCCCTGGCCGACGGCAAGATCCTCTGGCGGGAGGACGGCGGCGGGTATGGCGAAGGGATCGCCCTCAGCCCCGATGGCCGACGGCTGGTGAGTGCCACCAGCGATCTCAGCCCCGCCCTGGCGCAGGTCGTCATCCTTTGCCGAGACGCCGCGAACGGGAGGATCCTGTGGCGTCGCGAACGCCCCGGATCCGTTTCCGCTTGTCCCCTGGTCGACCCCACGGGCAAGTGGGTGTACCTCCTGTACGGGACTGGCCGTCTGTCCTGTCTGGCCCTGGCGGACGGCGCCATGGTCTGGGACACCCTGCTCCCCGCCCTTCCCGGCGGCGAGACCCCCAACGTCTACGAACCGGTGGTCACGCCCCTGGCCTGGCGGGGCGGGAAGCTCTGGATCCTAGGCCGGGATGGCCGGTTGTTCGTGGTGGACCCCGCCACCGGCCAAAGGATGGCCACGGTCTGCCTGGCGCCGTTGTGGGCAGACGACCGCCGGGAGGGAAAACCTCTCTGCTTCTCTCTGCCCGAACTGGTGGACGGTTGCCTGGTGGCGGTGACTGGCCGGGAGGTGTCGGCTTATCCGGCCGCTGCCTTGCTGGAAGGCCGGGAGACCGTGGAGGCCCAGGCGCGTTTGCTGCGGGTGAAACTGCTGTTGCGCCTGGGGCAGCAGGCGGAAGCCCGGGCCGAGGTCGAGACCATGCGCACGGCCCGCTGCACCGCCCCGGCAGCCTGGGAGGCGGCAGCCGAAGTGGCCCGGGCGGCGGGGGACCGGCCGGGGGAAATCCAGGCCCGGTCGCGGTTGCTGCTGGTGAGCGACAACCAGACCGACAGCCGCTTGGAAGAACTCGTCGGGCTGGTGCGGCGCATCCCGCTGGGCGGCGCCCCCACTTCGCCCCTGGTGGTGGAGAACCGGATCTTCCTCGGGGCCGCGGACGGTCTGCTGCGTGCGTTTTCCCTGCGTGATCTGTCCCCGCTGGGGGCCCTGGAAGTCGGGGCGGGCGTGACCGGCCCTCCTTGCCTGTTCGACGAGGAGTTGGTCGTCAACACGTGGGCGCGGCGAGCCATCGGGACTTCGCTGGACCTCAAGCAGATCTTCGACTGGCCGACCCCGGCGGGGTCCCAGTTCTTCCATCTGAAGGGTCGGTTGGTCCGTTCCACGCCCTACATCCCCTATGCCGAGGTGGCCTGCCTGGACCCGGCCACCGGTAAAAGCGATCCCGTCCTGGAATTGCCGTCATGCTGCAGTACTGCGCCTGTGATTTATGGGGAGCGGGTTTTCGTGCCGGCCGCCCGCGGGGGCAGCCTCAGCTTCGACGGTCGGGAGCGTCGCGACCACGCCGGCCGGCTCGAGGCCGGTCCCTACCGGGTGAACCTCAAGGGCTTCCAGCCCGTAGCCTTTGGCAAGGGCGGCGTCTGGTGGGTCGACGATTGCCTCTGCCCCTCGGCGGTGGCGGTGGAGCGGCCCATGGTCTTTGCTTGCGCGGCGAGCCGGGATGCCCTCGTCGCCCTCACCCAGTCCCGGGACACGACCGATGACTGCCGGCTGGAGGCCTGGCGTCGAAACGGCAACAAACTGCCGCTTGCCTATTCCGTCGCCGATAACACCCTGTGGCTGGACAAAGCGCCTGAATTGCGGACCTTCGGGGCAGGATTCCTCTATGCCGGCCGGGAACTGGCCATCGTGGACCCCGCTCGGGCAGATCCGCTCTGGACCTTCTGCCCGGACGGACCCGCCCGGCCGCACTGCGGGGTCTTTCTCGAACCGGTGATCGCCGGGGTTTATCTCCTGGCTCCCCACACGTCGGGCGCCCTGTGGGTCTTCCGCCTGGACCGCCTTCCCTTCGGCGAGGCTGCCGGGCGGTTGGCGGAAAAGGAAGGGGGGGCGGAAACGCACTCCGCCGAGCGTTAGCCGTTCATCCGCCAGGCCCGGCACGGTTGACGGCCGGAGGGGGGCATGATGGACAGAGTCAGGATCCTGTTCTACCTGGCTGAACTCCTGGTGGTGGTTGCGCTGATCGCCGTACTGCTGTACTTCCGGCGCAAGGGGCTGTTCCGTGTTCGCGAATCCTGGCGGGCGTTCGCCGCGAACCACGGTTTTTCCTTCGCTTGTGGTCGGGAGTGGCACCGGGTGGCCATGACCGGGGTGCATCGCGGAATTCCGGTCAAGGTGGAACTGCGCAAGATCGGCATCCGTGTGACGACTTTCCAGCCTTTTTACGAGGCCCCCTTTGCCTTTGCGTGGTCGCCGGGGCTGGAAATCCACCTCCGCGCCTGCTCGGCGCCATCGCGAGGGCGGGAATTCCCCACCGGCGATCCGGAAATCGACCGCCTGGTCAGGATCTTCGCACCTGGTCCGCAAGCCGTTCCATGGCTGGTAGGAAATCCGGAGGTGCGCCGGGCGCTGCTGAAATTCTTTTCCGGGGCGGAACTCACCCGTCGCTCAGTCACTGCCCGGGGCGCGGTGATTCTCGATGTCCCGGGGGGGGAGGATCAGGCTCGCCTCGAAACGCAGTTGAGCGCGCTGGCGGACTTCGTTCGAACCGTCAACACGGCTGTGGCGCCTCGCGGGAATTAGGTGGCAAGGTATGCCGACCGTTTCGCGGCTGCTTTCGGGGGACGTTCCGAGGCGGTTGTCCAGAGCGATTGCGTGGGTGTCTTCGCATTCGTCCCGAATGCCGATCCTCGTTCCCGGCGACGGCCACCCACTGTTGCGAATGGATCAATTCTGGACACCCACTTCTTGTGTCCAGATGGGGACACCCACTTTTCGCAAATGCAGGAGAAGCCCTCGTGCTGTCTGCCCTGCACAGACACGATGATCAGGGCGTTTCCGGCTGGTTTGCCTGGATGGTTTCGCTGCCCGTGAGGGTGGTGCGCTCCGTTTCGTCCAGGCCCTGGGTTTCCTCCGGCAGATCGCTGAAGCGCACCGGGAGCCCGTTGGCGGACAGGAAGTCCGGACCGTCCATCAGCTGAAAGTGAAGGTGCGGCTCCTCGCTGTTCCCGGTGTTGCCGACCCGGCCGACGATCTGCCCCGCTTCCACCGTGTCTCCCGTCCGGACTGTGATGGAACCCTCGGCCAGGTGGGCATAGAAGCCCCATTCGCCCAGGCCGTGGTCGATCACCACGTAGTTGCCGGCCAGCCGTTCCACCGCGGTCGCGCCCAGCGTCAGGCGAACGGTTTCTGCCGTTCCACACCGTCCGATCACGCGGATCTCCTCGATCCGCCGGGGGCGGTCCGCCACGTTGCGCACCAGCAGGTCGGGCAGCTTGATGTCGCTTTTCCAGAAGCGCTCCTGCTCGCGGGCGTAGACGGGGATCACCCGCTTGCCCGAGGCCAGGAGGCTGACGGACGGCTCCCTGGCGATGGCCCGGAAGGCGCACTCGCGCGCCGTGTCGACCCCGGCCATGATGTCGGCGAGGGACGGTTCGACCGGGATGTCCGGCCGGATGCCCCGGTCGCGGGGTTGGCCCTCCACGGCCACGGCGTACGTGCGCCGCGCCAGCCGGACGGTGATGCCGCTGCAGCTGAGGACGAAATCCCCGCTGCTGTCGTTGCAGGTGTAGTTGCCCGCGGTTTCGCTTCCGACGAAGCGGCAGAGCTGATGGAACTTCAGCAGGGCGCACAGGTGGGTGGTGGAGGAAAGGCACCCGCCGTCCACCAGGGTCCAGACCCGGCCTCGGAAAGGGGTGTCCACGGGGGGCAGCGGTCGGGCCAGGACGGCGTAGGACTTTCCGTACTCCTGGGCGAAATAGGGGATGGGGCGGGGGCTCAGCCAGCACAGCAGGTAGGAGCTGCAGAAGGGGTCTCCGCCGTCGTTGTCGCGGAGATCCAGCACCAGGTCGGTGACCGCTTTCGCCTGCATCTCCCGGAAGGCCGCGTCGAGAAAACGCTGGAACCCCTCGTTGTCGCCGTAGAACCCGAAGGAGTGTATCGTCAGGACGGCCGTCGCGGTTCCCGCCACCGGCTCGAAGCGCAGGTGGCGCTCCAGGGCGGTTTTCCCGGGGCGGGGCGTCTGGAGCGCGTCCAACTCCCGCCAGGCCACGGCGGGAAAAACGACGTCCCTCGGGGCGGTCCCGGGCGCCGGTACGATCCTGACGGAGAAACGGGCCTTTTTCCCGAAGGCGCTGGCGTAGAGGGACGGGAAAGCCCGCTCCAGACGGTAACGGCGGGTGCTTTCCAGCAACCCGTCGGAAGTGACGCAGGCCGAGAGGGCGCTGACCAGTTCGGCCATGGCGGTGCCGTCTACCGCCAAAATTTCCGCGCCGGCCGGGATTTCCGGGGCGAGGGACTGCACGGCGAAAGCCCGGCGGCCGGCGAGGTGCAACCGCACCGGGAAAAACCCCGGCGCCGGGTCCCGGAAATATTCTTCGGGAAGCCGGGTGTCGGCGTGCCCGCAGCCGATGGCCGCCACCAGCGGCGCCGCCACGGCCCAGAATTGGTGCGCCTGGAGAGGGCGGTCCAGCTTCTTCTCCTGTTCGGCGAACAGGGCGTCGAAGCGTTCCCGGGGCGTGAACACGTACAGGGCGGGGTGGACGCATTCCATGAGGCGCCGCAGTTGGTGGAGGTCGTGGCGCAGTTCTTCCACCGAAAGGGTACGGTCGGGGGCCTTGCGCGCCGAGGGGAGCCGGGGCGGGCCGATCCGCCCCCCGCTGTAGGCCACTTCCTCGTTGGCCAACCGGCAGGTCGGACCCTGACCCGGCCGGGCGCCGGCAAAGCGGACGGTAAAGGGCTTTCCGGGAGCGTCCAGGACGTCGCCGTCCTCGGCCCGCCCCAGGAATTCCAGGGGACGGCCGGCCACGGGCCGAAGCGGGACGGGGAGGGCTTTGCCGGGCCCGTAGAGCGCCAACCCGTCTTTCCCCGCCTGCACCTGGACGATCAGCACGTCGTGGACGGGGGCCTCCGTGGTCAATTGCAGTTCGTATTCGCCAGCCAGCGGGGAAGCCGGGGCAGACTCCTCCGGCAAACGCCCGGCCTCCGCCGGGAGGTAAGAGAAGACCAGCCAGAACAAGCAGGTGGAGGCAATCCGCCGGGTTCGCCGGCCCATGTCGTCTGGAAGCATTTTCCGCACCTCCGGGCCGTGGTTTCGCCCCATAGAAAACGTGGCGGAGCCGGTTTTGTTTCCGCCCGGCGCCGTTTTCGAGCAATTGGATTGACGGCTACGTCCGATGCCGGGGGAAAGTGGGTGTCCGGGATCGGGCCTGCCGGCCGCTGAGGAACCGCTCCGCCTACATGTCCGGATGGAGCCAGGGGGCGAACACGGCCATCCCTTCCCCGCCCAGGTAGCGCATCAGCAGGACATGGTCGGCGGCGTCGAGGGCGCCGCTGGCGTCGAAGTCGCCCTGGCGGGGCGCCGCGCAGGGCGGCCGGCCCGGCGTGAACACCCCGCGAAGGGTGAGGGCCAGGACGGCCAGGTCCAGGGCATCGGTCCGGCCGTCCTGGTTGAGGTCGCCGGTGGGGACGAGAACCAGTTCCACGGGGACGGTCAGGGGCGAATTGGTGGCCCCCGCTGCTTCCACCGTGAGGCCGGAGCGCCAGACGCCCGGCCACAATTCCCCCGGCGAGGCCCGGAGGACCAGCGGCTGCAATTCTGGCCCCAGGGTTCCCCGCTCCGGAGAAACCGACAACCAGGTCGCCTTTGGGGACAGTGACCAGGTCAAGCCGCTTTCGCCGTCCTGGGAGAGGGAGAAGGTTTGCGGCGGCGGGTCTTCGCCTCCCGGGACACCCAAGAACTGGACGGTCAGGTTCGCGGGCACTGTCGCCAGGTTGACGGGGTTCAGCAGGGAGAAATCGCCGCTGGAGACGGACTGCACGTCGCCGTGCAACGGGTCCGACACCCGGATGCGGCAATGCGCGGACACGGGGCCGGTCGCCGTCCAGGATGCCCGGCCGCCGCCGGCGGCCTGATCCATCAGGAATTCCCAGCTCCCTTCGGGATACGAGCGGTTCAGCTCGAGGCGAACGTTCCCGTCGATCCCGGCCGCGACCCAGGTGATGTCCCGGCTCGTCCCCACTGTCCACTTCTCGCCCCCGTACGGGGAGCGCAGGGCCAGCGTGGCCGCGGGAATGACGGAAAAATCACCGGAGACCGACGCCACGCCCGGGTCGGTCAGCGACACGACCCGCATCCGGGCCTGCGCGGTGGAGGAACTTCCCAGGGCGATGCTCACCTCGCGGAACCCGTTGTTGGTGGTGTCGGTGGAGACTGGCTCCCAGCGGGTGTCGCGGTTGCGCTGGAATTCGACGCTGACCCCACCCACCTTGCCGGTGGAGGACCAGGTGACCAGGTGCGTTGTCCCGGACACCCAGGTCGATCCGGCCGCGGGCTCCAGGAGGCTGAGGGAAGGCTTGTCGGAGATGGAGAAGGTCGCGTCCGACTCGTCGCTCAGGGCCACCGCCTTCCCCGCGCCATTGGTGAGGCGCACGGCGCAAGCGGCGGACGCAGGGCCGGTGACCGTCCAGTTCTGGCCCTGCGCCGAGGCGGGGACCGCGGCGAAAAGGGTCTCCCAGGAGCCTGACGGATAGTTGCGGTTGAGCTCGACGGCGACGTCGCCCTCCACCGCCCCGGCAGACCAGGTGATGGCGGCCGTGCCCCCGATGTACAGCTCCTCGCCGCCGTTCGGCGAGGTGACTTCCAGATTCCGGGAAATGGTGAAGTTGGCGTCGGAGCCGTCGGTGATGGAGGTCGGGTAGGCCACGGAGTACACTTTGAGTCGGATGCGCGAGCCGATGGGCCCGGTCACCGTCCAGGGCTGGACCCCGTCGTTGGCGATGTTGGCGAAAAGGGGCGTCCAGCCCTCGTAGGGGTAGTTGCGGCAGATGGCGATGCTGACGTTGCCGGCGGCGATGGTGGAGCTCCATCCGATCTTCACGGTCTTACCCACCGGCCAGTTCTCGCCCCCGTTGGGTGAAAACAGTTTCAGGGGGGCGTTCGAGATCTGGAAATCGAAGGGCGACACGGCCTGGAACGAGGGGTCGGCGATGCTGGTGAAGCGGAGCCGGCAGGCGGAGGCGGCGGGGCCGGTGACTTTCCACGGCTCGGCGCCGTCGTTGGGCGTGTCGGCCAAGAGGGTCTCCCAGGTCCCGGAGGGGTACGACCGGTTGATTTCGATCTTCAGGTGGCCCGGCACGTCGACGGAATCCCACTCGATGGTGTGGTTCCCGTCGATGACCCAGTCGTCGCCCTGTTCCGGGGAGGTGGGGGCAATCCCGGCCAGGCGGATGGTGGCCGTCGATGTCAGGCTGGGCAGGTCGACGCTCGCCAGCTCGATGCGGGCCGAGGACGAGGGCGCCGGCGTAACCGTCCAGGAGAACCCTCCGTCGTTGGGGGTGCTGGCCGCTAGGGTTTCCCATGAAGCGGAGTCCGAGGTGTTGCGCAGGAGCCGGATGCGGACGTTCCCGCTCATCCACGCCGAGGTCCAGGTGATGTTCTTGCCGGCGTAGAGCCGCCAGGTTTCCCCGCCCACCGGTGCGGTCAGGGTGAGCGAGGGGATGGTGAAGGTCCCGGACAGGCCGACCAGGGCCGCGTTGTGGAGCGAGCGGACCCGGATGCGGCAGTTGCCCGAACCCGGTCCGGTGACGACCCATGGTACGCTCTGGCTCGAGATCTTGATGTTCGGGAAGAGCGTCTCCCAGCTGCCGGAGGGGTAGTTCCGGTTAATCTCCACGCAGGCGGACTGGTCCCCGTCGGCGATGTAGTAGCCGTACCACTGGATGGTCTGGGTGGAGCCGATGGGCCACAGCGACTGCGCGGCCGGCTGGGAGACGGAAATTTCCTGTATGATGAAATCATTCCAATGTGTATAGAAGTGCTCCGGTTTGTTCCCGTTCACCAGGCGCAGCCGGCAGCCGTTGCTGGCCGGGCCGGTGACGACCCACTGCTCCTGCCCGTCGTTGGACGTGGTGGGGATGATGGTTTCCCAGGTGAGGCCCCGGTCGCGGGTGATGTCCAGGCGGACCGGCCCGTCGGCGAAGGAACCCGGCCAGTTTTCGGTGGTCCACTGGATGTTCATGGTGGCGCCGGCCGGCCATTTGGACAGGTAGTCGGGTTGGGGGATGGCGGCCAGGGGGTAGCGGCTGGAGAGCAGGCCCAGGCAAGGGTCGCCGTAATAGTTGAAAATGAGCATGTTGGTCCAGGCGCAGCCGCTGTCGAGCCCGAATTCCGCGCGGCAGGAGTTGAGGGCGAAGGCTGGCGTGAAGCCGCAGCGGATGCCGCCGTAGATGGAATACCCGTAGGATGCGTTGTCGCCCCAGGAGTGCATGAGGCCCGTGCTCCAGGCCCCCACCTGGTACAGGGAATTGCGGGTGGCGGCGAAGACGCCGGGCGCTTTGCGCCAGAGCAGGGTGCTGGCCAGGTTGTCGGAGGCTTCGGGCCAGGCATTCTGGCAGGCCACCAGCGTCACGAAGGGGGCGGAGCCTTCGGGTATGACGTCCGCGCAGCTGGAATCCAGCATCGTCACCTGGCTGATTTCCCCGGCCGCGGCGTCTGTGATGCCGGGGTTGGCCGTGTCCCACAGCCAGCGCGTCCGATAGATGCCGGTAGAGTTGCCGTGGCCCCACAGGGCCATGTAGCCGGCCCCCTGCTGGAGGGCGTAGGTGATTTCATAGTAGCTGAGCGGTGCGTCGCAGGGGGTGAGCGGGTAGTCGGTCCCGTTGTTGTGGCAGCCGTCCCGCTCGTACAGGGTGTAGGGGGTGTCGCCCCACAGCTGGACGTACTGCTTCAGCGCCTCGCCCCAGTCGGCGCCGAAAGTCCGCCATTCGGGGTAGGGGAAGTCGTTGGGCGTCTTCGGTACGCCGTCGCCGTCGTTGTCCTGCGGGGCGAAGTTGGAGACGCTGCCGCCGATGATAATGCGGTCCCGGGCCAGGGGCGGTTCGGGAACGGCCCCGTGGCGCAGGAGCCCGTAGAACAGGGAGTCGATCTGCCAGAGCGCGTAGATGGGTACTCTTCCGACGCTCAACTCGCAGAAGCGGTCCGCGCCGCCCGCGCCCATGTCGTAGACCCACTCCCCCGGGAAACCGTTCCCGTTGAGGTCCCAGTTGCCGGAAAGGTCGGCGTAGAACATGTCGGTGGGGTGGACGCCGCCTGTTTCCCCGCCCGGGTAGGCCGCCTTCATGGGGATGGAAAGGGACGGGTCGAAATTGAGGATGTCGACCGGGGCGGGGTTGCCGACCAAGAACACCGTAGAGAAGCCCCAGCTCTGGTAGCGCTGCTTCAGCCAGCTGCGGATGTTGGCGGCGCGGCATTCGCAGTCCGACCCGCGCAGGAAGTGCTCGTCGTCTTCGGCGTAGCCGTCGAGGACCACCCGGACCTTCCAGCCCACGGCTTCGCGCTGGCCCACCCAGCTCTGCAGGTAGGCCGACTCGCACCAGATGTCCTCGGTGGTGACGAGGACCACGTCGCACACGGCTGCCGTCTTCCGCACGGAAGCATATAGGCGGTCGCGGTCGGCGCCGTTGAGGACGCCCTCCATCAGGCGCTCGAGTTCCGCGGGGTTGCGCGGGGCGGCCACGCTTTCCGGGTGATTTTCGGCCCCGGAGGGGAAGCGGACGGCGATGTCCCCGGCCGCGAGGCGGTACACCTTCCCGGAGAGCGGGCGGTAGCGCAGGGGGTGGACGACGACGTCCACCAGCTTCCACTCGCGGTACTGCCCCACGTGCGTGATCTCGATGGGCGAGGCCGGGAACTCCTTGTCCGATGAGTAGATGGCCTCGTCCCGGCCCTCTCGGAGAAGGGACGGGTCCTTGCCCGCCCAGTCGAGGACCGCCTTTTCCCCTTCCTGCCGGGCCCGGGGCGGGGCGGGGGCGATACGGAAACCGTCGCCCAGCTCTTCCCACCGGGCCCCGGTCAGTTCGACAGTCGCCTTGGCCAGGTCGGCGTCCGGCGGGGCCAGGAAGCGGAGCCGCCGAAAGGGCAGCCGGGGTTCGCCGGGCTTCCCACCCAGCGGCATTTCGCCTTGCTCCAGGACCAGCCCGCCCCCTTCCAGCGTTTTGACCCGCACGGCCGGGGCGCTTTCCCAGCGCAACAGAATGCCGGTCTGCTCGGGTTGGGCGTGCATCTCCCAGTGCGCGATTTCCGGCCAGCGGTCCGGTTGCCCGGCGGCAACGAACCCGGGGCCCCCGGCCAGGAACCCGGCCAGGGCCAGGGCAAAGAACAGGTGGCGGCGGCCTGGCAGCGTGAATCCCATAACCCCTCCTCGATTTCGCGGTGCGAACGCTGACGATGGACAACAATGGTCAGGGCCGGTGTGGGCGCTACCTGCGGCCAGTCCTGGACAGAATTATTGTCAAATGAAAGAATAACCGCCTTATTGTACGCCCGGCCCGGCGGTGAGTCAAGCGAACGCGGATACCCATTCAGGGCGAACCTGCTCCAGCAAATAAACCGCATTCAGCGGACCGGCCGATGGGGCTCAGCGCCTCCGCCAGCTTGTCAGGGACGTCCGCTCGGTCTTCGACCGCCTGGGAACAATGGTCGGGTCTCGCCTGCGTCCGACGTTTTGCAAAAGTAGGACAAATCATCCGTGCATACGTCTTTGCGCCCCCTTTTCCGCACTTTGAAGTCGGCCGGGGGCGGCATTTTTCCGGGTGTCCAAA
>CAYTBK010000076.1:0-20515 GCA_964436005.1 uncultured Acidobacteriota bacterium | reverse complement strand
AGCTCTCGTCCGAGTAGATGTTGCCCAGCCCGGCCAGGAAGGACTGGTCCAGCAGCAAGGGTTTGAGCGCTCCCCGGCGGCCCCGGAAGAGTTCCTGCAGCCGCCGGGCGGTGAAGGAGGGGTCCAGCGGTTCCGGCCCCAGGCGGCCGAGGCGCGGGGCGGGGTTGTCCGTCAGGATGACGAGGCCGAACTTGCGGGTGTCTTGGAACAGCAGCCGGCAGCCGTTGTCCAGGTCGAAAAGGGTGTGCACGTGGGGCGGGGCGGGCTCGTCGGCGCCGAGCACCAGCAGTTCCCCGGTCATCTTGAGGTGGACGAGCAGGGTCCAGCCGTCCGACAGCCGGAGCACGATGTACTTGGCCCGCCGGGTGACGGCCTCCACGCGGCGGCCGGGAAGCTGGGCGGCGAGTTCGTCCGGCCCGGGGCATACGCTCTTCGGCCAGCGCACCTCCACCCCGGTGAAGGTGCGGCCCACCAGGGGGCCCTGCAGCCCCCGCACCACGGTCTCCACTTCCGGCAGCTCCGGCATCGGTTCTCCCCTAAAATCCTTATTCTTTTCCAATCCCGGGGAATCAGGGCCCCGTCCTGCGGCTCCGCTCTTTCGAGCGGCCCCGGGTTTGGTTGATTCTACCATCACTCGCGGCCGGCGGTTCCCCCGGCGACCGAATCCTGGCGCAAGCGGCACGGCGACTCTTGGCTCCCACGCAGTGCTTCTCAACGAGAAATCATTGTGCTACTATGAAGCCCATGAACAATTCGCAGACCACCCGGTAAGTGCGCATCGGGTCCGGACACCTGGAGAAAAGCCGTGCGGAGAGCACCGGTGACAGACGACAAGGGCAGGGAGCCCGTTCCGGCTTCTGGCACGGGGAAACGGGTCAATGACGGTTCCACCTTTCTGGCGGACAGCGAAGACCGGATGAAGTTCGCGCTGGAGCTGACCCGGACCGGGGCGTGGGATCTCAACCTGGAAGACCGCACGGCTCACCGCACCCTTCTCCACGCCCGGATTTTCGGCTACGAGTCGCTGCAGGAAAGCTGGACTTACGAGAAGTTCCTGGGACATGTGGTACCGGAGGAACGTGCCGAGGTCGCCCGGCAATTTCGCGAGGCGACGTCAGCACAGCGCGACTGGAGTTTCGAGTGCCGCATCCGGCGTGTCGACGGGGCGGAACGCTGGATCTGGGTCGCCGGCCACCCCTTGCGAGCCGATCGCAACGGCCTCGCCCGGCTTTTCGGCATCGTGCAGGACATCACCGAACGCAAGATGGCCGAGATGGCCCTGCGTGAGAGCGAGGAGAAATACCGCACACTCTTCCGCGAAATGCTGGACGGTTTCGCCCTGCACGAGATCATCTGCGACGATGCCGGCAGGCCGGTGGACTACCGGTTCCTGGCCGTCAACCCGGCTTTCGAGCGGCTGACGGGTTTGAAGGCAGAGGACGTGCTCGGGCGGACAGTTCGGGAAGTGCTGCCCGGCATCGAACCGGAGTGGATCGGGTCCTACGGCCATGTTGCGCTGACCGGAGAGCCGATTCTGTTCCAGGATTTTTCCGTGGAGCTGGGAAAACACTTCGAGGTAAGGGCCTTTCGCCCCGCATACGGTCAGTTTGCCTGCATTTTTCAGGATGTGACCGAAGTGAAGCGGATCGAGGCCCGGCTCCGCGTATCGGAAAAGATGGAAGCCATCGGTCAATTGGCGGGCGGCATTGCCCACGACTTCAACAACGTGCTGGCCGGGATTCTCGGTTATGCGGAAATGTCGCTCGCGGAGTGCGGCGGGAACACCGTCCTGGAGGGCAATCTGCAGCGAATTCTGCAGGCGGTGAACCGCGCCAAGAGCCTGGTCCAGAAGATCCTGGCCTTCAGCCGGCAGAGCGAGTCGCTCCGCTTGCCCCTGGAGCTGAAGCCGGTGATCGAAGAGGTGCTGGAATTGCTGCGGGCCACGATACCCTCGTCCGTTCTCATCGTTGCCGATTTGGACCAGCCGGTCGACCGGGTCCTGGCCGACTCCACCCAGCTCCACGAAGTGCTCCTCAATCTGGTCACCAACGCCGTGCACGCCATGAACGGAAAAGGCACCCTGACGTTGCGGCTGTATTCCCGTCACCTGGACCGGCCGGTGCAGGGGCAGGCTAGTATCGGTCCCGGAGATTACACGGTGATCGAGGTGCAGGACACCGGTTGCGGCATGGGCCAAAGGGTTCGCGCGAAGGTCTTCGAGCCCTTCTTCACCACCAAGAACGTGGGCGAAGGTTCGGGAATGGGGCTGAGCGTCGCCCTCGGGATCGTGCAGGCCCACGGCGGCGGCCTGGAGATGGAAAGCGAGGAAGGGCGAGGCGCCACGTTCCGGGTCTACCTGCCCCGGGTCGAGGCGGCGGCGGTTGCCGAGGAACCGGAGGCAGACTGGGCGCCGGTCGGCGGCACCGAACGGGTACTCTTCGTCGACGACGAACCCACGCTGGCGGAACTGGCTCGGAAACAGATGACGGCGCTCGGATATGCGGTTACCGCCCTGTCCGACAGCCGGCAGGCCCTGGAATTCATCCGGGAAAGAGGTTCCGAGGTCGACATTCTCGTCACAGACCTGACCATGCCGTTCCTCACCGGCGTGGAATTGGCCAAGGAGGCCCGACGGGTCCGGCCGGGGCTTCCCATCATTCTCTGCACGGGGTTCAGCACCATGATCAACCCCGCCCGCGCCCGGGCCGTGGGCATCACCCAGTTGGCCTCGAAACCGTTGGGGCAGAAGGAACTCGACCGGATGATCCGCAGCGCGCTCGACGCGCAAGGAAGGAGCTGAAGCATGTCCCGAATCCTGGTCATCGACGACGACGAAGCGGTCAACCACATGATCCGGCAGCTGCTCACGGCCGCCGGCCACGAGGTGGAAGACGCGCCGGACGGCGCCCGCGGAATGCGCCTGCTGGAGCGCGGGTCCTTCGACCTGGTGGTCACCGATATATTGATGCCCGAGCGGGAGGGTTTGGAAACGATCCGCCAGATCCGGGAAAAGAGCAAGACGCTCCCCGTCATCGCCATCTCGGGCGGCGGGCGGATGGCCCCGGAACAGTGCCTGGCCATGGCCCAGTGCTTCGGCGCCGACTACACGTTCCAGAAGCCGTTCGACCACGAGGCATTCCTCGGGGCGGTGCGGGAGTGCCTGGACGGTGTGTAGCGTCGCGCCTTGGCAAGTTCACCTGGAAGATCGCTGAGTGCCCGCGAATCGATCCGTACGGCTCTTTGCGGAAAGGAAATAATTTTGCTATCGATGAGGAATTTTCGGGGCGCCGTTATTCGGCAGCACGCCCTGAAGCCTTGCCTTACGCGGCCGTTTCCGCTATATTTGGTATGATTCTCAACGAAGTCGGAAAGTGCCCCACACCGTTCGCCCCGCGAGGGCCGTTCCGCGCGAGCCCGGCGGCATTGCAGAACCCGGGAGGGACAAGCGAATGAATGCGACCACCCAACCTGTGATCATTCCCGTGGCCGGAGGGAAGGGGGGCGTCGGGAAAACCCTCGTCGCCGCCAACCTGGCCATCGCCCTGGCGGACCTGGGGCACTCGGTCATCGTGGCGGACCTGGACCTGGGCGGCTCGAACCTCCACTTTTTCCTCGGGCTGCCCAACCGGCACCCCGGAATCGGGGATTTTCTGAAGGCCAGGGCCGGACGGCTGGACGAGTTCCTGGTGACGGTCTGGCGCGACGAGCTGCGCTTCCTGCCCGGGGACGGCAAGACCCCGCTCATGGCCAACATCACCTACGCCCAGAAGGAGAAGCTTCTCCAGCACCTGCGCAAGCTCCCGGCCGAGTACATCGTCCTCGACCTGGGGGCGGGCTCCTGTTTCCACAACCTGGACTTCTTCTCCCTCGTCCCGCGGGGCATCCTGGTCACCATCCCGGAACATCCGGCCATCCACAACATGCAGGTCTTCCTGAAGAACTTCCTCTTCCGCGTCGTCGAACGGGAGGCGGCCGGTTCGGTGGAAGTCAAGGAACTGCTCCGGAAGCAGGCCTCCCAGCCCATGGAATCCCAGCAGTTCCCCATCCGGGCCCTGCTGGAACACCTCGCCGGCATCGACCCGGCCCTGGCGGAGCGCATCCGCCGGCGCTGCGCTTCCTTCAAGCCCCGCATCGTCTTCAACGACGGGTCCAATCCCGAGGAGTTGAGCCTGGCCCCCCAGCTCAAGGACGTGCTGGCGCAGGCCCTCTCCCTGGACGTGGAGTTCTTCGGCTTCATCTTTCACGACGTGGCGGTCAAGGAGGCGGTGCGCCTTCATCAGCCCCTGTTGCGGGCCTTTCCCGAGAGCGTGGCGGCCCGGTGCATCGCCCGGCTGGCCCAGCGCGTGGTCAAGTACTGGGGGCAGGACATTCCCGACAGCGCCGAACGCCTGCTGACGAACACCCGGAAACTCATGGCGGAAAAGGAATAACCTTCCACGTCAAGCCACGGCTCGAAAGCATAGTCAGACATGATGATTGCAGTGAAGTCGGCTCCAGTGACTGGAGCCTCACCCCTGGCCGGTTGGCCCCGGGTGGTGGTGGCCGGCGTCCGGTCTCTGATCCGCTTTTGCGCCGGTGACAAAGATGTCCGCTCGGAGCGCGGCGTGGCAGACGTCCAAGAGCCTGCCCCCCGGTGCGCCTTCCGGAGGAGGCACCTCCGACGGACCGGCGCGTGGGGCCTTCGGACCATCAATCATAAAGACGCCAGGGGCGGTCATTATCTTGGCGAACGGGGCGTTGCCCTTCGTCCTGGCCACTTTTCTCCGGAAGATGGAAACCTTTGGGGCGAGCAGTTAGCCGATGGTTCTTCGTTTGGCTTCCCGATTCGCGGAACGCGGAGCGACGGTTGTTGGCCCGCCTTGACAGGGTAATTCGGCCCGCGCTATCCTGAGCGGCGAACCGAAGCCGTAAAGGAAGGAAAACAATGCATAGATGCAAGGTCACCGTTCTCAAGAGAACCGTCAACCAGGATCTGGTGGATGCTTACCTGGACAGGAGCACCCCCTTCGGGCAGAACTTCGGCCCCTGCGATCGTTTCATCGAGGGGCAGGAATTCGTCGCCGAGCCTTTCGGTCCGCCGGACGGGTTCTGCCCCTGGGCCTGGGCGGACATCCGGCAGGACGTCATGACCCTGGCGGCCGGCGGGAACCTTTCCTGGATCCGTCAGCCCGGCACCGCCCTGGCCAGCTGCACCGACTGCCTGCGGCCGGTTTACTTCAAGATCGAGAGGCTGGACTAGCCGGTTCTCGATGGGCCGGCCTAACGGAAGTACGGTCCGGTGGGCCACCGGTAGAGGGCGAAGAGGCCGGCCAGGATTTCGAAGACCAGCGGTTCGCCGGTGTTCCCGTTGGCCATGACGACGACCCCTTTGCCGGCCGCCGGGCAGGCTTCCAGCCAGCACATGGTTCCCGGGAAGTTGTGGCCGGGGAATAGAAAGGAAAAGTTGTCGCCCTCTCCGCGCAGCAGGACGCCCAGGCCCTGGTGGATGGGCAGGCCCATGAACTGGCGGGGATCCGGATCGAGTTCCTTGCGGAAAGCCAGGCGGACCGTGGCCTTCGACAGGACCCGCCCCTTCTCGCCACGGTACGAGCGCATCAGGTCGATGGCCAGCTTGGCCAGGTCTTCGGGGGTGGTCATGAGGCCGCCCTGGGCGAGGGCGGTGGGGTGCATGGCCGGTGCGGCCGGCTTCCCTTCGTCGGTGTGGGGCATGGCTTCGCCGGCGCGCCGGGAGGCCGGCAGGGGGTATGCCAGCGTGCTGGCTTTCATGCCGAGTGGCTGGAAGACCAGTTCCCGGGCGAGTTTGGCCAGGGGCTTGCCGGAAACGTCCTCCAGCATCTGCTGGATCAGTACGTAACCGATGTTGGAGTACTGCCAACGGCTGCCCGGTTCGTACTCGGCGACCGCCGGCTTGTTCCGCGCGGGCGCCTGGCCCCGCAGCACCTGGTCGAGGGTGGGCGCGACGGCGCCGTCGTCGGATCCCATGCTGGTGGCGGGGAGGCCGGCGCTGTGGGTGAGCAGGCCCCGGAGGGTGACCTTCCGTCGGCGGGTAAACTCGTTCTCCGGGACTTTGTATGTTTTCAGGAAGGCATTGACGTCTTCGTCCAGGGCCAGCTTTCCTTCCTCCACCATCCGGAGGGCCAGCACGCCGGTCAGCAGCTTGGTGGTGGAGGCCGCCTCGAAAAGCGAGGACGGGGTCACCGGGGCCGGTTCGCCGGCCTTGAGGACTCCATAACTTTTGACCCAATCGATTTTCTGGTTGTCGATGACGGCGAGGCTGAGCCCTGGAACCTTGTAGAAGGCCATGCGGTCCCGGAGGGCCGCTGGCCTGTCCGTCTGGACGATTCCCTGGGGCCCCATCTCCACTTCCCGCAACCCGTTTTCGACGAAATGGACCCGCTCCGCTTTCGACTGGGATGCGATCCGTTCCATGGCGGCAGCGTGGTTGAAACCCCATCCGCCGAAGGTGATTCCGGCCCACCCGATGGCCAGCCCGATGAATTTTCTCATGATGTTCTCCTTGCTTGCGCTCGCGCCACTATGGTACGCGCCGGGGGGCCGTTTCGTTCCCTCGACAACGCCGGAGCGGTTTTCCGGATCTTCGTTTCCGCCCCAGGCGATCCCGGGGTGAGGGAGGATGTCGGCCCCGCCCGAGGCCGGCGGCGAATGAACCGCCAAACCGGACACCCAACAGGCGGCTGCGCACGCTCACTCGGAAAGCGGACACCCGGCATCTTGACGACATTTTCTGGCGATCGGGAGACGGAGACAGTCAGGAAACCGCCGATTCCACTTGAACAAACGTATTGCAAGCGGGGTTGCCGAAGCACCTGCCGTTTGCTTTTCCCTCTGGTGCGGCCTGGCGTTCCGGATTATCATCAGATCGCGTTCCCTGGTTCGATCAGAGGAGATCTTTCCGATAGAGGAGGTTCCATGAAAATCATCACCGTGCAGGGCAGCCCGCGCAAAAAGGGCAACACCGCCCGGATGTTGGAGTGGGTGCAGGACGAGCTGCGTCGGGGCGGCCACACCATCGAGCACGTTCATGCCGGTGACGGACACTTCAAGCCCTGCGTCGAGTGCCAGACCTGCAAGAAGTATCCGGACCGGCCGGGCTGCGTTTTCCAGGATGGCGGCAACGAGTTTTTCGACCGCTTGATCCGGGCAGACCTGGTCGTCTTCGCCTCGCCGATCTTTTGCTGGGGGGTGACCGCCCAACTCAAGGCGCTGATCGACCGGGCCTACTGCCTGCTGAAAATCGACGAGGGCGGGCGGTACCGAATCTTGACGGTCCCTGGACAGGCCGGCGGGACCCGCTTCGCTCTCCTGGCCACCGGTGGCGGAGAAGTCGGCGGGAACCTCGACCTGCTGGTGTCGCCCTTCAACGCCCTGGCCGAGTTCACGGGCAGCAAGAATGCAGGTGTATTGCTGCAGCCCTTTTGCACTGACCCGGACAGCCTGGGCCAAGAGGCGGAACAAAAGGCGCGGGAGTTTGCCCGGCAGACCGTGGCCGAGTAAAAAACTGGAAGCAGAGCGGCCAGCGATTCCGTTGGGATGGTGAGCCGGGTCCGGGGAGTGCTGACTTGTCGCTATCCTGAGGGAAATCCATCGGTAAGGTTATATTTTGCGTGTAAAAATGCGGACCCTCCTGAGATTCGGGTTGTTGATGTGCCTGCTGTCCGGGGCGGTGCAGGCCAGTGGTGGGTTCACGGTTCGACTCTCTTTCACAAAAAGCATCAGCCTGCGGCCGGTAACGGGCCGGGTGTTTCTCTTCTTCAGTCGGGACTTGGCAGCCGACCTGACCGTCCCCCGTATCAGCCGGCCGATGCCTTCTTTCGCTCTGGATGTCCGGGGCTGGAGGCCGGGAGAGACGCTGGTGCTCACCCGCCGGAACGCAACCGCCTGGATGGGGGACCTGGATACCTTGTCCGGGCGGTATGCGGTGCAGGCTTTTCTGCGGACAAACGGATGGGAACGGCGGTTGACGGCGGAAGGCAACGGCCATTCCGAAAAAATTGAGGTCTGCATAGCGGAAAAGGGGCCGAAAGCTCCCCTCTGCCTGCGGATCGATTCGGTTTTCCCAGGCCGTGGGAAATTTCGCGAAACAGAATTCCTCCAGGAGATTGCCATCGAAAGTCGGCTTCTTTCCACCTTTACCGGAAGCCGGGTAATCATTCGGGGCGCAGTTGTCCTTCCCCAGAGTTACCACCGGGAATTGGGCCGGCGCTACCCTCTGGTCATCGTTTTCCCGGCCTGGAACTCAACCCATGCGGAGCTGGACAGGGACGATTTCCAACTCAAGCGGTTCGGGATGGGCACTTTTGGGCCGGGGACTGAAAAGGTGTTCGTCTATCTGGACCACGACTGCGCCAACGGCTACCACGAGTTCTGCGACTCGCCCAACAACGGTCCCCGCGAGAGGGCGTTTTTCGAAGAGGTGCTGCCCTTTCTCGAGAGCAAATTCCGTGTGTGTCCAGGCCCTGAAACCCGTTTCCTTATGGGACACTCCTCGGGTGCCTGGGCCGCCCTGTGGCTCCTGCTGAACCATCCCGACGCTTTGGGGGGAGTTTTCGTATCGGCTCCCGATCCGGTGGACTTCACCTCGTTTCTGGGAGAGAACATCTACGATGGCGAAACGAATCTATTTCGCACCCGCGACGGAAAGGAAAAGCTCTTCTGCGGCGCGTTGACCAGGCGGGACTTGGCGGGGCTGGACCGACTGATGGGTTGCGGTGAGCAGTTGTATTCCTTTGATGCGGCGTTCAGCCCACGATCCAAGAGCGGCTCGCCCCGGCATCTCTTCGATTGGGAGTCCGGGCGGGTAAACCCTGACGTGGCCATGAGCTGGGCACGGTACGACCTCAGCCGACTGGTGGCCGGACTGGCGGCGGAGCGGAAGAAGGCCCTTTGCGGAAAAATCCACATCTATGTCGCCCGGGACGACGAGATCGGGTTGGACGTTCCAGTCGCCTTGTTCCAAAAGGCCTTGACGATGGCCGGAGTGAAGGCGGAAATCGTCATCATGGAAAAGGGAGGGCACTCCGGCCTGTGGACGGACGATTTGCGGGCGCACGTTCACAAGTTGATGGACGCTTTGCTCGACACATGTCGCGTTCGATGACCTGTCGGCCAGCCATCCTCTTTTCCGGCCATTCGTGTAGCCGAACCGCGGCCGTGAAAAAAATGGGCTATTCTGACAGTGGATAGAGGCCGTTCGGCCGTGGTTTCGCCGCGCCTCCGTTGTGGTAATATGCGCCGGAGGTTTCCGCCATGGAACTGACCCGGAAAAGCCATCGCGCCTACTGGGCCTGCCAAATCCTGGGATGGTCGGTGTATTTCTTTGAATACACGCTCTACGGGCTGTCCTCCGGTATCCCCTGGCAGTCAACCTTCTGGGCTGCCTTGCCCAACACCGCCTTCGGCCTGGGGGCCACACACCTGTACCGCGAGTGGATCCGGGCCCACCGTTGGACTCGGAAACCCCTTTTCCAGCTGGCCCTTCGGGTTTCCGGCGCCGTCCTGATCATCACCAGCCTGTGGAACATCTTCGAAATGTCCCTGTTCTCGACCTCGGGCATCTGGGACGTGGTGGCGCTGCTGACCAACCGTCCAGGAAACAGCTTGCTCATCAACGTGTTCTACCTGGATTTCTGCAGCGATGCCCTGTACATCGGCGTGTGGTCGGCCATCTATTTCGGGTGGCACTTCCTCGACGACTATCATGCGGAGCGCTTCGAGAAGCTCCGGATCCAGGCCGACCTGCGGGCGGCCGAACTGGAAGCCCTGCGCTCGCAGGTCAATCCGCACTTCCTGTTCAACAGCCTCAACAGCATCCGTTCCCTCATCACCGAGTCGCCGGCAAAGGCCCGGGACATGGTGACCCAACTTTCCAGCACCCTCCGCTACGCCTTGGCGTCCACCGGCAAAAGAACAGTGGCGCTGGAGGAAGAGATGCAGATCGTCTCCGACTACCTGGCCATCGAACGGGCCCGGTTCGAGGACCGGCTGACCGTGGTCATCGACACGGACCCCGCGGCTCTTCCCCTGCCCGTTCCGCCGATGATCGTCCAGACCCTGGTGGAGAATGCGGTCAAGCACGGCATAGCCAAAAGGGAAAAGGGCGGGCAGGTCCGCATTCTCTCCCGTTTGGAGGGGGAGGCCCTGGTGGTGGAGGTGGCCAACGACGGTGTGCTGGGAGAATCCCAAGCCTCCATGGGAACGGGCCTGCGCAACGCTGTCCGCCGTCTGGAAGCTCTCTACGGGCCGGGGGCAACTCTCGCGCTCGTCAATTCGGGGCGGGAGCAGGTGCTCGCCCGTCTGACCATTCCGCTGGAGGGAAATGGCCATGAAAGCCCTGGTCGTCGATGACGAACGGCTCGCCCGCAGCGAGATGATCCGCTTGCTGGCCGCCTTTGCCGATGTGCAGGTGGTGGGCGAAGCGCTGAATGCCGACGATGCCGCCGAAAAGATCCGCACGCTTGGCCCCGACGTGCTGTTTCTGGATGTCGAAATGCCCGGGTCCGACGTCTTTGCCATGCTCGAATCCCTCGAAAGGGCTCCCCACGTCGTTTTTACCACCGCTTACAACCAGTATGCCGTGCAGGCCTTCGAGTGCAGCGCACTGGACTACCTGCTCAAACCGGTGGAGGGCCGTCGTCTGGAGAAGGCCATCGAGCGGCTGCGCCGCCTCTGTGCCGCCGTTGACCCGGGGCAGGCGGAGGGCAAACCGCACCTGGGCGAAGAAGACAGGATATTCCTGCGGGATGGCGAACGCTGCTGGTTCGTTCGCCTGGGCGACGTGCGGCTGTTCGAGTCGGAAGGGAACTACGCCCGCCTGTTCCTCGACAAAGGCGGGCGGCCCCTCGTCCTCCGCTCTTTGAACTATCTGCAGAGACGGCTCGACCCGGCTGTTTTCTTCCGGGCCAGTCGGAAGCACATCGTCAATTTGCGCTGGGTGACGAAAATTGTTCCGGTGGAGAACGAACGCCTGCAAATCTCCCTGGACGGAAAGCTGACCATCGTGGTGTCGCGTCGGCAATCCGCGCAGTTCCGGCAGCGGCTGGAAATCTGACCCTCCTCTTCCCATCCGTCTGCGAATCGCCTGCCATCACCTCTCTGCGCCATTCGCCCCTCCCAAAACGCCACCCGTGTATCGGGTCGGACTGTGCGGTCGACAACAACGTAACATGATGGTTGAAGGCCCATGGTTCCTGTCTCGGACCGCTGAGCGGGAAGCCCTTCGCGGGTTTCGCCCGAAGAAGGGTCAAGGCGCTGGATATTTCGTTATTGGGAGGCTGCCATGAGAAAATCAGTTCCGTTCGCCATCCTGGTTGTCCTGTTGTCCTTGGTCTTCCTGCGGGCCGGTCCGGCCTCGCCGGTCCCCCGTATTTTCATCGTGCAGACTGACTCCATGCCCATCATGGGCGAACTGGGTTTCGACAAGGGTTTTTCCGCTCTCCTGCGCCGGTTGCCCCCCGACGACCCGGTGCTGGTGTTCGGTTTCCACCTCAACAACGTCTACCCCCTGGCCATGGGCCGGGCGGGGGAAATCCAGTGGCCCCCCAAGGGATTTCGCTTCGTTTCCAAATCGGAAAGCACGACCCCCTACAAGGATGTCCTGGCCGTCTTGGCTCACTGGAAAATTCGCAATGCCACGGTATGGATCGTGACGACGGGCCGGTGCCGGGAACTGGAGTCGTGCATGAAGGTGGAAGGAACCAACGATTTTCAGCACAGTTCCCTGCGCCCGGACATGTACAGTTCCTCTTCGCGCCCGCTGGTGCTGGAAGGGCGGGAGTTCGATCCCTCCTGCTATCAACCCCTGGCGGAATTGCTGCGCTATGTTCGCGAGCAGAATGTGAAGGTGAAGAGCGTGTTCCTTTGGAAGAACCCCCAGAAAGACCTCTTCCTGGAAGACGGCCACACCGGATCCTCCTTCTTCGGGGGCGACATGCGGTATTTCCAGCATGGCGAGTCGGACCGCGTGTTGCTCCGTGACAATCTGGGTTTCACGGCCCTCACCCTGCTGGCCCAGGTTTCGGGCGGAGAGGTTTTCAGCGAGTTCGGGTCTTTTCAAGGTCTGTTCCGAACAGCCGTTCCCTGACCGGACTCCGAAGCAAATCCGGGAGAGCGGCTGATTAGTGGTCAACGATCGCGGGGGAGTGCGGGTGCCCGTGACCGGCTCAGGCCTTTTCCCCGACGGCCTTGCTCTCTTTCCAGGCAACGGTTCGGTTCCGGCCGCTGTTTTTGGCTTCGTACAATGCGCTGTCGGCCCACCCGAGCAGTTGTTCCAGGGTGGCGCCGCAACCGTCCTCCAGAGCGGCCACCCCAATGCTGATGGTGCAAACAATTGGCCCTGCGGGCACCTCCACCTGTGTGCAGGCGATTTCCTCCCGCAATCGTTCGGCCACCTGACTGGCCCCGGCCGACTGCGTTTCCGGCAGCAGCGCAACGAATTCCTCTCCTCCGTAGCGGCCCAGTATGTCGGTCTCCCGCAGGTTCGATTTGCATTTGTGCGCCACTGACTGAAGCACCAGGTCTCCGGCCGCGTGGCCATGCGTGTCGTTGACTTGCTTGAAATGATCGACGTCCATCATGATTACCGATAAGGGGCGTTTGTAACGCCTGGCCCTCTCCTGTTCGCGTTGGGCGGCCGCAAAGAAATACCGGCGGTTGTACAATCCGGTCAGGGAGTCGGTAATGGCGAGGCGCTGGATTTCGGCGAACATGCGCACCTTTTCCAGGGCCATGGTCAGCTGGCCCGCCAAGGTCAACAGCAGGCGCTCGTCGTTCTCCTGGAAGGCGTTAGGACGGATGCTCTCCACGTTGATGACCCCGATGATCCGATTCGGTGTCTGAAGGGGGACGCACAGTTCGGACAGTGTATCGGGGTAGATGCGGAGAAACCCGGGGTATTCACTCACGTCGGATACACGGATGGCCTTGCCTGTCGCCATAACCTGGCCGGAGATGCCCTGGTCGGCAGGAATCCGGGAGATTTTGACCATTTCGACATCCGGTGTGGGGTGGGGCTGATGCACCAACAGGTCTCCCGTGAGTTCGTCCAAAAGGGCGACGTTCACGATTTCCGAAGGGTACAAGGTCTCCCCGATGATCCTTGTGGCCAGTTCCACCAGCGCGTCCACGCCGGTGGCTTCGGAACCGGCGATGGCGATGGCCCGCAGGGTGCTCTCCTCTTCCAATTGGCGTTGGAGGACGGCTTCGGCCCGCTTGTGCATGGTGATGTCCCGGCAGTCCCAGATCCGGCCGATGGGGATGTATGCCAGGAGCTGGGGAACGGTATAGCATTCCAGGGTTCGCCCGCTCTTCAAAACATAGACGTCCCATCCGCTTTCTGTGGGGTGTGCCCGCCAGTAGCGCTGTCGCGAGAGGAACAGAGACGGGTCGGTCAGACGCCGGACCAGCAGCAGGATTTTTCCGAAATCCGACCTGCTCATGAAATCATCGGGCAACTCCCAGAGTCGGATGAACTGCCGGTTGAGGCGGGAAATCCTGAGCGACCGGTCGAGCGTCAGGATTCCCTCGGCCGTGGAATCGAAGGTGGCTTGCAGCAGGGAATGGGATTTCTCCAGGTTTTCCAACGTCTCGTTGACCGTGGTGGCCAGTTCGGCGATTTCATCCCGGCCTTCCACCGGAACCCGGATGGAAAAATCGCTGACGGCGCCAATCCGGCCGACACTCTTGGCGAGACGGCCCAAACGGGCCAGGATGGATTTTTCCAGGAGCAGCAAGGATCCGGCTCCGAAAACGAAACCGGCGAAAAGCAAGGCGAACATGAAGTATCGCAGGCTGGCCAGACCATGGCGGTATATTCCTCGGTCGCACTCCACCTTCAGGATGAGGCAGGGCTGTTGAAACATGTCCCGAATCAGTGCGAATCCGGCGATCCTGTCCTCGTCGAGGGGATGGACCACAATCCTGTCCCCAGCGGCGAAAGCGGAGCGGGCCTGCTGGAAGTCGCGGGGAAGGCTTTCTTCGGCGAAAGGGCGCATCGAAATGCTCAGGTGGGTGATCTCTGACAACCGGCTGAGGAATGAGGCGTCAAGGAAAACGCCGAAAATCATCGTTCCGCGGGAGGGTCCCTCGCCGGAGCTTCTTAAGATGGGGTGTACGGCCAACAGGATCGGCTGCTCCGGTAGCAGGAGGACGCCGTGCCGGGGTTGCCCCTCCTCCCCTGGCCGGAGCAAGGGTGCTCCGGGAGAAAGCTGGTTCAACAGACCGGCCGGTGAAGGAATTGAGATGTTGGCGGTCAGATCGAATCCGTTGCGGAACACGATGCGCCCGGAGCGGTTCAGGAAAACCATGAAATTCAACCGCAGGCCGGCCATGGTTTTGTCGTTGAGGTTGCTTTCGATGTATTCCCTGTTTTCGTCTTCGATGAATCGGTAGGAGTCATCCCAGTCGGACCAGTCGCTCAGCTTGTTGTCGATGCTTCCCGCCTGGGCTGCCAAGGCGTCCCGGGCCCTTTCCACGTTCTGCCGGGTGTCGTTCTCTTCGAGAGAGGCGAAGCTGCCGAGCAGGATTCGGCGCGAAGTGAAGTATAACGCGGCGATCAGCCCCAGAAGGATGAACCCGACCATCGACAGTGTCTTCCGGCGCAAGGTCATGACATTCTCCCTTGGCGATTGCGGGGAAAATAAGCCCGTCGTCTGTAAAAGGCGATCGTTCGTTGTGACAAGACCTTACGCCTGGATGCTGGCGGGCGGATCGTTCCCGTTTCCGTATTATGCCTTCTGCCTGACCATTCGCATGGGCACCGCTTTGCGACAACGCGGCACCTCGTGTCTCGGCCGCTTCGAATCCATGGTTTTCTTCATGGTATTCATATCTTTCGAACAGTTCAAGAGAAATGGTGATTCGTGAGCCCAGGAGAAAACGCATTTTCCCGCCAGCGTAATCTCCGAAGGCGAAAACCGGACACCCCCTTTTCTGAGGGAAAGCTGGACACCCATCGTTTCGCGATGGCAGATGATCAGCGCTTGTTGGGTGTCCAGAATTCAGATGCCAGGAGGGACGCCGGCGAGCGGAACTTCGGCGCGGGATTATTAGGCTATCGGTTGTAAAGATACGTGGTGGACAGAATGCAGCGGGAGGTTTTCCTCCCGTGCATCCTGTCTTTCATCCATGTCCGGATCGAAGTTGCCCGGCTTCATTGGTTTGCCGGTATCTCGCAATCGATGTCCTTGCAAACGACCATGTTCTCGTTGATGAAGAAGTTTTTGCCAGCCATCTCCCCCAGTCCGGCCGCGGCGCATTTGAAAGTCTTGCCGTCGGTGGACAGGGAAAACTGGAAGCCGTCGATCTCTGGATTCTCTACCTGGAAGCGGCTGTCGAGGAAGCCCTGGGCGGCCAATTCCTGGAAACGTCCGTACCGTTCGTTGTTGTCGATCTTGGATTGGAACGCCACTTCCGCCGAAGCGATGTTGCGGAGCATGGCCATGGCGGCAACTTCCGGATCCGGCCGCTGCCCTCCGGCGTGCGAGCCGCCCAGGATGATGGGGATGGCCGCCGCCAGGCCGACGCCCGTCATGGTTCCCAGCAAAGAGTTGGCGCTGTCGGCCTTCGCCTCCACCAGCACGCCGTTGTCGAGGCGTCGGACGGTGTAGTGGATGGCCGCCTTTTCCATTTCCTGCGGGGTGGTGTAGCCCGAAAAGGCTTTCAGTTGCCTTTCCGGCATGGCGCGGATCAACTCGCCCGGAAAGTAATCGATGGTGCAGATGTCCCCCGTTGCCACTTGGGGCGTCCAGGGCGGGGGCGGTGATTCCAGGCTGCCCAGAAGGCGGGCCGGGGCGTTGGTCCCGACCAGGTGTTTCCCCACCATCCCCACGGCGAAGGCTTTCGTCGTGTCGCGGGAACAGAACAGCGTCCCGCCGGGTGCCGGCCGTTCCTCCAGACCGTTGGTCTCGGCCGCTGCGCGAAGGGCTGCCGCGAGGCGCTCCTGGCTGTTTTCTGCCACCGACAGCACGGCGATCACCTCCGGGCTGCGCACCAGGCCCTCTTTGGGTGCGAAGACCAGCACGCCCAGGGAGCCGCCCTTCGTAGCGGCCTCGAGTTCGTCCAGGGCCAGGCCGGCTTGCCCGAGAAGCAGGCCGGAGGCGCTTTCCACAGGCCCCCGCAGGTTGCCTGCCTCCTTGACCAGGAACCTGTACAATCCCACGAGGTTCTCGAGGCTTACGGTGATGGCGACCATCGGTTTCCCGAAGGCCTTGAGCATTTCCGGGCAACTGCCGCCGGGTTTGAGGAAATCCAGCAGGGGGGACTTGCTGTCCAGAGTCAGGTAGAGTTTTCCGGAATCCATTCCGTTAGCTGCGGCTAGCGTCTGCAGCGAGGAGAGCAGCGGCGGCGCCGCCGTGTTCCGCGTAGCGGCCACGATGCTGCGGATGTTGACGAAGAGGCTGAACAGGCCGGCGGAGGGGCATGGCTTGACCGCTGCCTGATACTCGGGGTCGGCCAGCAGGGAATCCTGCCGGGGCAGGCTCATCAACTCGCGGAGCCGGGCTGCCGGTTGGGCGTCCGCACGGTCCTGGAAGAGCATGAGCGCCTGGCTGCCTCCGAAGGCCAGGGCCATCAGCGGCGCAGGGTTCCCTCCGGGCCGGGTCGCGACGTAGACGGGGGACCCGGAGGTGTCTTTCTCCAGCTTCAGACCCGCAGTCTCCACCAGCTTCTTCAGGAGTTCCGTGGCCCGGGCTTCGTCCCGGATGCCGATGCCCACCAGGAAGTCGGCCTTGTCTCCACAGCCCGGAACGGGCAGCACGCTGAGGAAAAGCGGGCGCGTCGCGTCCAGGCCGCTTTCGGCCCAGCCTTCGGGGGACAGCAGGTCCGCCCCGAAGGTCCGTCGGCTGCTCTGGACGGCCATCTCGTAGCCCATCTTGAGGTCGGGCACCTTTTCCGTCAACCCCTTGAAGTAATTCATCAGGGCAGAGGGATCGTCCAGGGAGACGAACCCGTAGGCCGTTTTGGGGATGCAGCTTACGGCATCCTCGATGGCGCGTCCGGCGGCGGCTCTTCTCAGGAGGAAAAAACCGCCGACGCATATGCCGGCCAAGAGCAGAACCGCTGCCGTGATCAGGATCGCCCGGCCCCGTCGCGGGGGTGTTTCGGGCGCCGGCGTCCAGGCCGGGTCGGCTCCGGGTGCTGCCGGTGGCGGCGCCATGTCGGCGGGCGTGACTGTTTCAAACGCAGAGGGGGGGGTATGGGATGCGTCGGGGCGTTCCGTGTCCATGAGCGGCCTCCTCGTTATTCGACTGCATTTGCGAGCAGGGTCATTCTACCATGCTTGCCGAGCAGGGGAGGCCAGGAGATTCTTCGGGGGGGGGCGGATTTTCGGAAAATGTCTCGGTTCCGAAGGTCAGTGCTTCTGGAAGACGAAAGCGGCCCACTCGCCTTCCTGGGCCTTTTCCAGAAGCTGCCAACCCAGGGCTTGCATCGGTGGAAGGATTTCCCCTTCTTCCGAAGCGAGAATGCCCGTGAGGATGATGCGCCCACCGCTGTGCAGCAGGGAATCCAGCTTCTGGCGGTTGGACAGGATCACGCCGGAAAGGATGTTGGCGAAGATCCAGTCGAAGGGGGGAGCCTCGAGGTCCTCCAGGCGGCCATGAATCACCTCCGCCGGCCAGGGGACGGCGTTGATGGCCAGGTTCTTCCGGGAAACCTCCACGCTTGGCTCTTCGATGTCGATGCCGACCAGAGATACCGCTGTATTTCCGGTGACGCCAGGCACCATCCGTTCCAGCCAGAGGGCGGCCCCGATCATCAGGATTCCGCTACCGCAGCCGGCGTCCAGGATACGCCGGGCCGCCGGATCGAAATGGCGCTCCAGCAGGTCCAGGCAGAGTCGGGTGGTTTCATGCGTGCCGGTGCCGAAGGCTTCCCCCGGGTCGATCTGGATGGGGATTCGTCCCTCGAGGTCGTCCGGCCGGTTCCAGGAAGCGTGGATGAGGAAGTGCCGGCCGATGGGCACGGGCACGAAGGAGTGGCGGGTTTCCTCCACCCAGTCTCGGCGCTCTTCGCGGATGGCGACAACGAGCAAGGGCAGATCGGGCAGAAAGGCGCGCAGCCTTTCTGCTGCGGTCTTCTTCAATTCCTCCTCCTCCAGGGCCGCATCGAACCAGGCCCGGAGGGTGAGCATGCCGTCCTTGGCCGGCAGCGTTTGCACGCCGAGGCTGCCCGTCTCGAAAAAGGCCAGGGAGGCCAGTTCTTCCGCTTCCGGCGGCACCGTTGTCTCCAGAATCAGGTCTTCTTCCCGCTTGTCTGCCATGGTTCTGCTCCAATTGTATTCTTGCAAATGATGGCGATCTACTTCGCCTTGCCCCTGTGGACCACAGACTCCTTGATGCGCACGAACATCTGCTGCTGGGCGGACTGGGTCTCGCGGTCGGAATGGCCGGAGTACTCTTCCAGCAGTCGTTTCTGTTCCCGGGACAGTTTTTTCGGCACATCCAGCTTTACGCGCACGTAAAGGTCGCCCTTTCGGCTGCTGCCAAGTTCGGGCATGCCCTTGCCCCTGATGCTGAACAAGGCGTCGGGCTGCGTGCCGGCGGGGATTTTCAGGCGCTCGTCGCCATAGAGGGTCGGGACGATCATTTCGGTGCCCAGCGCTGCCTGGGTGAAGGAAACCGGCACATCCAGCAACAAGTCGGTGCCATCCCGTTTGAAGAAGGGGTGTTCCTCAACGTAGACGAGGATGTACAGATCGCCGGATGGACCGCCGTGGACCCCCGCCTCTCCCTGGCCCTGAAGCCGCAGTCGCGTGCCGGTGGAGATTCCGGCAGGGATTTTCGCCTCGATGGTGCGCTCCTTGCGGACGCGGGTCTTTCCATGGCACTCGGGGCATGGGTTCCGGATGATCTTCCCGGACCCGTTGCAGTGGGAGCAGGTCCTGGCGATGGTGAAGAATCCCTGTTGGAAGCGAACCTGGCCCCCGCCGTTGCAGGTGGGGCAGGTGGTCGGGCCCGAGCCTTTGGCCGCCCCGGAGCCGCCGCACTCCGGACATGCCTCCATGGCGGGGATGCGCAGCTTGGTCTCGGTCCCGAAGGCGCTTTCCGTGAAGGAGATCTTGATCTCGTACTGCAGATCGTTGCCGCGCTGAGCCCGGGTCCGCCCGCGCGAAGATGACCGGCCGAACAAGTCGCCGAATCCGAAGGCCTCGAAGAGGTCTTCGAAGCCTCCGAAGACGGTGCTGTCCATATGGCCGAAGTCGAATCCGCCGGATCCGGACAGGCCGGCGTGGCCGTAGCGGTCGTACTTTTCCCTTTTTTCCGGGCTGCCCAGAACACTGTAGGCTTCTGCGGCCTCCTTGAACTTCTCTTCGGCCTCCTTGTTTCCCGGGTTCTTGTCGGGGTGGAATTTCAGGGCGGCCTGGCGGTAGGCTTTCTTGATCTCATCCACCGGGGCGTTTCGGTCGACACCCAATACCTCGTAATAATCTCGCTTGGACACGGAATCCTCCTGGGGGATGATAATCGCCGACGCCGAGCCTGCAAACCGCAGGTCGACACAAGGACGGAATTGTCGTTCCAGCCGCCCGCGATGTCAAGAACCTTCGGTTGGCTGGTTTCCGCTCCACGCACGATCGGCCTGCGCATTCATCGGCCGGCAGCCGTTTTCTCTGGGCGGAAGGTTCGCCCATCCTCGCTTCCGGTGTCTTCCATTAAAATAGGTTTGGCTCACAGGTGCCGTTTCCATCTCAAAAAATGAAAGCCCTGTCTGCGCCCGCCTGACGGTTACTTGCCGCTCGGGCAGTTCATAACGCCATCTTTATGCGGGCAGGCGGGGTGAGAACCGGTCGAGGCCGGTGGTATCTCAGCCCGAACCTGAATCAATGTCCAAGTGAAAAGGGCCAAGAGAAGGAACCTGTCCAGATGAGGGAAGAGGTCCACTGCGAGGGGCAGACCTTTGGGGGCTACCTTGATCAACCAGTTGGAGGGATTGAAGCCGAGGAGGGTCAAGCCGGCCAACCCGATCCAGCCGCTTCTCCGGCGGCGAGAGTCCTCTGTCCAGCATGCGAAGAGGATGGCTGGTAGAATCAGAAGGACACCGTCGTACACCCGGTGGTAGAAACCCCATAATTGGCAGAAAACGAGGCCGCTGGCCAAGATGAGGTCGGTCCGGAGGGTGTCCGGAAGCCTTTTCCCGATCCTCCAGATCCAACCGATGGCCCATAACGCGGCCAACCCGCTTACCAGGAGACCCGCCCCACCGACTCCCGGCAGTCCTCGCACCAGTGCGGCCAGTTCGAAATTTCCTTGGAGTGTGCTCGGTCCATGAGCGGTGAGTTGGCGAAGGCCCTGTACGTATCGAATCAGCACATCCCAAGGGAACATGCCGAAACGGAGGCTGAAAATGAGCAGAAGTCCCAACGGGACCGCCGCCGCAATGGACAGGACTTTCCATTGGCGCCGAAAAAGCAGGGGCAACAGGAACAGACCACTTACGGTAACTTTTATTAAGCCGAAGTTCCCAGAAAAAGAGGGGCGAAAAATGGAGTAATGGGCTGAGA
>CAYTBK010000075.1:0-20736 GCA_964436005.1 uncultured Acidobacteriota bacterium | reverse complement strand
TCGGCCAGGGCGATCCGGCGCTCCGCCTCCGGGATGGCCGCGGCCGCCGTCGACACCAGCACCTGCGCCTGGTCCAGGTCCATCTGCGAAGCGGCCCCGCCCTCCAGGCGTTCTTTCACCAAATTGTAGGATTCTTTTCGGGATTCAAGCGTCTGCCGGGCGATGGCCAGTTCCACGTCCAGTTCGCCAAGCTGGAAGTAGACCGAGGCCACCGATGACACCAGGGTCAACCGCACCGTGTCGGCCGCCGCCCGCGTGGCCAGCAGGCTGGCCCGCGCCGCCTCGGTGGCCCGCCGCATCTTCCCCCAGAAGTCCAGCTCGAACACCGCCTGCAGGGAAAAGCTGGTGCGCGCCTTCACCGGGTCGCCGAGAACGGGCTGGTAGTCCGCCTGGGAGAACCGGTTGGCGGACCAGGACCCCGTCCCGGCCACCGTCGGGAACTGGTCGGCCCGGGCGATCCCCAGGCGCGCCTGCATCTCCAGGATCCGCTCGGAGGCGATCCGCAGGTCGTGGTTCTTCTCCAGCGCCTCGCGGATCAGTTTCTGCAGGTTCTCGTCGCGGTAGACGTCCCACCACTTCTCGTCGCCGGCACTCCCGTCCGCCGGCGCGGCGGGCGCCGCCTCCCCCCGGAACACGGCCGGCGCGCTCACCGTGGGGCGCACGTATTTCGGCCCCAGCAGGCACCCCCCCGTCAACGGCAACGTCAGCAGAACCACCAGGCTCATTCCTTTTTTCATCGCTCGCCTCCTGCAGGCTTCCGGCCCGCAAGTGAATATCCGTTCACATTATATGCAAACAAAGACGCCGACTCCCCAATCGGGCCGCCCCCCGTGGCGCCGGGGGCATTCCCCTGACCGCCTGCCGCCGGGCAGTTCGGGACCGGACAGCATTCCGCACGGCACCGCTCCGATTTCCGTTCGCTCGATTCCCAGGAAGGTCGCCCTTTCTTGTGAATCCTCATTCACAATACGACCGAATCGGGAGGCCGTCAAGAGAAATTTCGCGAAGTCCGGAAAAAATCGGCCAGGCGGCCGGGTCTCGCGCGAAGCCGCGGAGCCACGAAGGAGGAGAAAACACGGAGTCGCAAAGAACACGAAGAAAAACAGGAAGAAGAATGCAGACAGGTTGCGGGGGACAGGGTTGAGAATGTAGACAATTGAAATAGGCTGAAGAAATTACATAATTTTCGCAAGTGGCGGGTCCGCGCACCAGGGACCGCCGGCTTCCAGCCGGCCCATGGCCGCGAACAGGCCTCTGTCCCCGATGCCGGCAAGATGCCGGCGGTCGGTCGTGGCGCAGACTTCAGTCTGCGCGACGGACCCGCGGGCGTCGCGGCCGGGCGCCGCCGCTACCGGACGGGGCGGACCGGCCGGCCCTCGATGTATCCCCGGTAGCCCATGGGGGCCAACTGGAAGCGGGGCGCGTCGTCGTCGGCCCACTCGTAGCCGATGGTTTCGGGCCGGTAGGTCTTCATGACGTCCCACAGGCTGACGATGGCTTGCTCGAAGTCCTTGTCCTCGAACGGTTCGCCCTGGAAGACCAGCAGCCGGCAGGGCGGCAGCTCGATTTCCCGGAACCCTTCCGGAACGGGCCCGGCGTAGTCGAGTCCCACTTCAACCCCCTGCACGTAGGTCGAACAACCGGCGGGCCGCAGGGCCTCCGGGAGCCAGAGGCCCATGGGTTCGTGCAGGGCGTCCGGGATGCCCGTCAGCGTATCCCACACCCCGCAGCCCACTTCCTCGCAGTACTCGAAGTAGTGCGTGGCCTTCCGGCCGGGCAGAAACAGCACCCGGCGCCGGGGCCGCTCGAGGATCTGCACGAACACCACGGCCGGCTTCGCCGGCGGTTGGGAAAACTCGCTCATGACTTCTTCTCCTTGCTGCCTGTTCCGGTAGAATTCCGTGGCCAGGGCGGGACGGAACAGGAAGGCGGACCAGTCGGCCTGCGGGAGGCGCGAGGGCGGCACACCGAAGTGCCGGGCGAACGCCCGCGTGAAACCCTCGTGGGAGTCGAAGACGAAGTCGAAGGCCACGTCCACGACCCGCCGCCGCGGGTCCTGCAGACGGAGGGCCGCCGCCGTCAGGCGCCGCAGCCGGAGGTATTCGAAGGGGCTCTTGCCGGTCAACTCCTTGAAGATCCGGGCGGCGTGGTACGGGGAGTAACGGGCGGCCGAGGCGAGGTCGTGCAGCGAGACCGGTTCGTCGAGATGCGCCTCGATGTACGCCTGCATCCGGCCGACGGCTTTTCTCTTGTCCCAGACCGTACCCATCGCGCCTCCTCACGCCGGACATCCTACCGTTCCCGCCCCGGCCCGTCTTGACCGCCCTTGCGAACCATGAACATTTTGCCGATTTTCTTCTCGTTCTTGCTATCATTAGACCCATTCCACTGGAACAGGTTTCCCGATGAACCGACTTGCCTGGCTGACCTCCCGTTTCCTCAATTCGATGCAATGGGCCCGCTTCGCCCTGGCGTTATCGCTCTTCCTTCCGGTTGCTTCCGGGAACGTGGTCAGCAGTTCGGCAGTGACCATCGAGGAATGGCAATCCCATTGCCCCACCTACGAACCGATGAACCGGAAGCTCGAAACGTTGGCCCTCCAGCAGAAAGACCCGAAACAATGCGATTACCTTGCCGCATTCGATTTGGTTTATCCGCGAACTAAAAATGAAAATCAGTCCATGGACGGCAACGCAATCCTCTATGTCGTCGTTATGACGAAGGACAAAGACAACCTGCCGTTGAACAAGGTATTTTTCTCCCTTGAAGGCAATCAGACATTCTTGCCCCTCATTCATTTCTCGCTTTCCGATCTATCCAAAGCGAAATGCCCCCCGGCATTGAAAGCATGGCCATATCGCATCGACGCCCTCTATCTCCTACCGGTCGAACTGCGCCGAAAACCGGGCGATTTGATTGCCACTTTCGCCAACCCACAATATTACTTCAAGTTGACAACATTCAGCAATATCCAGCCACCCTGGCTCTCCGCGATCATGACGGAAAGCAACTCCGGCCAGGGGCCGTCCGAAATGATCGTGGACAAGCTCATTCGGGAAGAATTGCCCGGTGTCTTGGACGCTTCTCCGACCGCCCGCACCGCACCCGGCTCCCCACGGGAACTGGAAGCGATCTGCGCCAGAGGCAGAGCGTTGGCCAATTACGACCAGGCTGCCTGGCACGCTTCCGATGCAGTCACGGCGCTGAACCCGATGAGAGAAAGCATTGCCCTGTACATTGCCACGGTAAGGAAAGGGCGCTGGACAGTTTCTTTCGGCAAGCTGAACGATAAACGAGATCGTTTCATCGTCTACTACGAAGCGGTCCAGGGGCGATGCCCGACTGATTTTCTGGCCCGCCGGCTAGACAAGCCCAAGGAGGAAGAAGGGTTCCTGCTTACCGCGGCCAAAGCGCTGTTGACGACACGAAAAGCCTTCGGCAGCAAGCCAAGGCCATACAACGCAGCCGTCCTTCCCGCCGGCAATGGGCAAGTTTACGTGTATCTGTTGCCGGCTCAAACCGAGTCGGGAATTTTCCCGTTTGGCGGAGACACCCGTTATCTGATCGCCGCCGATGGAACGAAAATACTCGAGAGGCATCCCATGCACCGAGTCATCAATGAGTTCAAGCCGTCTCCGACAAAAATGCCCGAAGTTGGTATGCACACGGCCGTTCTCGACGAAGTCCCGGAGGACAGCGACGTCTTTCATGCCCTGTCCCGCAGCCCATCCGTTCCGGAATGGGTCGTGACGCCCCGATACGTTTACCTGATCGATAGAGACGGATCGATATCTTATCAAATGACCACTGAAACTTTCTGGAACTTACCTTGACAGGACCACGGCGGGAAGTGCATGGCGTCCGTTCTTCCCTCAGCCATCGAAGCCCTGGTGCCGAATCGAGCCGGAATCGCCTTGCCCGTAAAAAGTATTGAATGGTAGTACGCTTTCCGGCTACGGCCTGGGCTGGGGGCGCCGCACCGCCGGCGCAACCGCGCATCGGCGATTCGCCACCGACGACGGATCTGGATGCCCTACGAGCAAGAATCCATCGGGGCAAACGCGCGGGCTATGGACATCCATGCCCTCCGGGCAAAAGGCCTGGTCTCCCGTTCGTGGCCTTTGCGATCTTCGTGTTGAGAAAAAACACGAAAAGCCACGAAGGATGGAGGGGGCTAGGGTTGAGGCAGTGATTTGCCGGCAGGAAACAGGTTGCGGGAAATGTTTGTATATCTGCTTGAAAAGACTATCGTTTGATATGGTTTGGGATAGGGCTTGCCACTCTTTGGCTTTCCAGGGAAGCGTCTCCGCGTTCGGCGCTCCGGCAGCCTGCGCGCCTGGAAAAAGCGGCGCTGCGGCAACCTCCGCGCCGCACTCCTGGATGAGGTGCCCTATCCTCCCCATCCAGCCGATCCATGCCTCCGGGCAAAACCCGGTTTCGCCCCCTTCGTGGCCCTGGTATTCTTTGTGTTAAACAATACAAATTCACCACAAAGAACAACCCGGCGGAACACCGATGGAAGTTGATTCCCTACGGGAAACGATTTTTTGGGAAAAACCGGGCTTAGCCGCGCTCGCCCCGCCTTCCAGCCGCGGCGGATTCGCGTTTCCCGGTTTCCGCCGCGGGCCGGCGGCCCGTTGGGATGACGTTGCGCTTTGGGCGCGACCGGGGCGAAATCGGCAGTAACAGAAGATCAAAACGGGACCCACCGCCCGTTCACCACGGCCTCGGCCGATTGCGCCGAAACAAGGTCCAGTTTCCGGGCCCCGACGACCCTGTCATCGAGCCAGATGTCGAAATAGGAACGATATTCCAAGATCGCCAGGCCTTCTTTCCGGCATTTCAAGAAAAAGAACTGCAACAGGTCTTTCAGCATGTCGCCTTCCTGAATCCGGGAAGCATCCAGCCATCTTCCCTCGTCAACCAGTTTTCTGATTTTCGAGGTGGTTCCCCCGGCCTGATCGGACAAGACGGCCGTGCACAAAAAGCAGAAATAATGATCCTGCAACGGTCCGCCGCACAACGGGCAACAGGACACGATCTCCCGGAAAACAGCCTTCCCCTGTTCCCGCAGTGCCTCGGCGTCCCCTTGCCCTTTCAGCCAATGCCCGATGAATTTTTTGATCCCCATATCGGTAGCCCATCGATCGCCGGCGCCGTGTTCAGCCGGTCCACCCACTTCGAGGCCGGACACGGCGGCACAGGTCAAGGGGCAGAAGGCCTTCCGTGGCAAGCCCGAAAAGATCAACCGTCGTGGCGGAAGCGGATCTGCCGCTCGTCCGGGTCGGTAAAGCCGTTGTCTTCGAGCCACTCCAGGGCGATCCGCCCCCGCGCCGCTTCGCGGAAACCGAACCACTCCTTCTCGACGCCGCGGCGTCGGACGAGATCGCGGAACCAACGGAACGCCCCCCGCCCGGAAATGGCGTTCAAGAGCTCGTCCCGGAATCCCTCGTCTTCCACTTCCAGACAGAAGTTGCGCATGACGCGGTAGTCGTTGAGTTCGTACTTCGACGGGAGAGTCACCCAGCGATCCGAATCGACGACTTCGCGCGCCTCGCGGACGGCCTCCCCAAACCAGTTGGAGCTCTGCCCCTCGTCGGGCGGGTCCTCTTCCAACTCCTCAGCCGCGGACAGGATCTCTTCGGTGAAATATTCCATTTCGCCGGTGTCCAGGTTCAGGTAGACACACGATTCATCGTCGACTCTTTCCAAAGCGTCGACGATGGCCTTGACCTGCTCTTCCCTTGTCACGCCGTCTCTCCATGCTCTCTGTCTTTGTGGTTCCGCCCCCTTCGCGGTCTTCGCGACCTCGCGTGAGACCCGGCCGCTCTCCGAATCGCCTACCGGGGCCGCGGCGTCCGGGAGTCGGAGGCGGGGACCGAGACCGCCGCCAGGAAGCGGTGGAAGTTGTACTGGGCCCCGTCGGCGTCGGTCAGCAGGGTCAGGAAGCTCTCCCGGGCCCGCAGGAGCAGCCGGGCCGCAGAGCGGGTCCGCCCCAGTTTCGGCGCAGCTTCGAGGACCGAGGAGAAGAAGAGCCAGTGCAGGAACAGCAGGAACTTCTCCCGGTTGAACCAGTAGATGCCGTTGTGCCAGTTGCAGCCCAGGCAGGACTGGGTCTCCGGGTGCAGGAGCAGCGCGTCCAGGCCGCGGAACGCCCCGTCCGCGCCGATGGAGACGCCCTCCGCCCCGCGCCCTTCAAGCAGGGCGTCCCAGAGCGAGACCAGTTCGTCGGCGAAGTGCGGGTCGAGGCCGATGCGCGGCAGCCGGGCCCGGATGTGCCGCAGGAAGAGGCGGCGTTCCGTGGCTCCGCCCGCCAGCCGCCGGGCCGCGTCCACCAGCACGAACACGTAGAACAGCTTGCGCTGCAGGCCGGCCTCCATGACGTCGGCGGCCTCCTCCTGCTCCAGCAGTCGGGCGAACTTCCGCCACCGCGGGGACCGGCGGTCGGCCATGCGCTTGAGGCCGGCGTCCAGGCGGGCCGCCGTCTGGACCCGCGCCTGCGCTCCGGCGAGGATCTGATCGCACAGCGCCCCCCCGACGCCCATCTCCCGGCAGCGGGCCAGGAAGCCGGTTCCGGCCGCGACGAAGGACTCGTCCAGGGCGGACAGGTCGGCCGGGCTCCCCGATCGGGCGGCCCGGTCGAACAGGCCGACGACGCCGTCGGGGTCCACCAGCGTGTCGAAGGAGGCGAAGACGGGCCGCAGGCGGGTTTCCTGCAGCGCTTCCCACAGGTTGGGCACGCCCCGCCCGCCCAGCTCGGCGTAGAGCCGGCCCCACTCGGCCTCTGACGCCCCCCGGGCCTCCTGGAAATCCATGAAGACCTGGTACTTGAAGGCGTCCAGGCTCACCCGGAAGCCGTGCTGACGGAGCTCGGCGGTGGGCCGGAGGTACTCCAGGCCCGAAACGCGGTCCCGGAAGATGGTCCAGGAGGAGTCCGCCAGGGCGAGCCCCTCGCCCAGGGTCCGGCGAACCAGTTCGCCGCTGCCCTTGTCGCGGAACGACACCGAGAGGCGCACCCAGCCCTCGTTGTGGGCGAAGCGGTTGTTGTAGGCCACCAGGGCCCGGGCGCCGTCGCGCCCGTTGGAGTAGGCGAAGACGTCCTCGCGAACGTGCCCCGCGTCGTCCACCACGTCGTAGAGCAGGAAGTTCTCCACGCCGGAGAACATCCAGCGCAGCCGCAGCAGCGGGAAGACCTCCCGGGCGTGGCGCTCCTCCAGCCAGGGGTCGGCGGTCTCGTCCCAGTAGGGCCGGGCGTACTCCATGCCGTACTTCTCGCCGAAGCCCTGCACCTGGCCGTGGCCGAACATGGGCAGGCCCGGCAGGGTGGACATCATGACGCAGACGCCGAAATACTTGTCGTCCTTGCCGAACTGGGCCACGGCGGGGTCCTCGTCCGGGTTGTTCATGAAGTTGACGAAGCGCTTGAGGATCTCCGGGTCGAACTCCAGGATGTTCCGGAAGACGGCCCGGTAGTTGGCGTTGTCCTCGCGCTTGAGCATGTTCATGAAGGCGCTGTTGTAGACCCGGTGCATGCCCAGGGTGCGGACGAAGTACCCCTCCATGAGCCAGAACGCCTCGGCCAGGAGCAGCGTGTCCGGGGACTCGGCGGCGCAGCGGTCCACCACCTCGCGCCAGAACTCCTCCGGGAAGGCGGCGTTGAAGTCGTCCTTGGTCAGTCCGCGCTCGGCCCGGGAGGGGATGTCGCCCCCCGACCCCGGCTCGGGGTACCAGAGCCGCTGGTAGTGGCGCTTGGCCAGGGTCATGGCGGCGTCGAAGCGGATCACCGAGGAGTAGCGGGACACCCGCAGGATCTGCCCGATGACCGCCTCGCGGACCTCGGGAAGCAGGTAGTTCAGCTGGGCCGTGTCGTTCCAGGGCATGTGGGTGCCGTCGTTGCCGTGGTAGAGGTAGCGGACCTCGCCGGTGCGGCGGTCCAGGCGCTTGAAGACCACGGCGGCGTCGGAGCGGTTCCAGTAGCCGTCCTCCAGGAAGAGGCCGACGCCCGGGTCGCGGGAAAGGTCCGGTCCGTCGAAGGTGTAGCAGGGGTAGGGCGGGTGCTCCAACTGGATGAACCAGTCGGGGTGCTCCACCACCCAGCGCGAGTAGATGCCCGTGTGGTTGGGCACCATGTCCACGGCGACGCGCACCCCTTTCCGCCAGGCCCGCTCCTTCAGGTTCCAGTAGGCGTCGTCGCCGCCCAGGTCGCCCGCCACCGTGTAGTCGTGGAGGGAGTAGGCCGAGGCCATGGCCTCGGAGTTGCCCATCCGGCGCTTGATTTCCAGCGAGGCGGCGCTGCGCTCCCACACGCCGATGAGCCAGAGGGCCGTGAAGCCCTGCCGGGCCAGTTCCGCCAGGACCTCGTCCGGCACCTGGTCCAGCCGGGCGATGCTGCGCCCGAAGCGCTGGGAGAGCTGCCACAGCCAGACGTGGATGTTCTTGGCGATCATGACCACGTTGGGCATCCAGTCCAGGTCGGGGGAGTAGCGCTCGGGTTCGGGCTCCTGCCCGTCGGCCCCGCGCAGCGAGGCCAGAAAGAGCCCGGAGTCGTGCACCGGCTCCAGCCCCTTGCCGAAACCGCGGGGCCGGTGCTCCTCGTGAAGGTAGTCGGCCGCCCGCAGGAGGCGGGCCAGCAGGCTGTCCAGCAGGTCCACCGGGATCCAGGCCCGCCAGTTCTCGCGGATGTAGCGCAGCTGGTCGGACAGGGAGTGGGGGAAGGCCCGGACGGGCGCCATGAGGAAGTCGTACAGGTTCAGGCCGGTGTTGCCGAAGGGGGGGCACTGGGCGAGGAAGGTCTGCAGGCCGGCCAGGGCGTCAGGGTAGCGGGTGGAGCGCTGCAGGTCCCCGTCGTCGAACAACTCGCCGAACGGCGCGAAGGCCGGGTTGGCGTTGGCGATGGACAGGTGCAGCAGTTCCTCGGCCGCCACGCTGCGGTGGGGCAGCCCGGCGGTCTCGCCCTCCAGGTAGCCGGCGCCGGACACGGTGCCTCGGTGCACGGCCAGCGGCGGGAACTGCTCCGTGAAGGCGAGCAGGACCTGCCGGGTTTCCTCCCCGCCCAGGCCGCCCGCCAGGTGCGCCAGGGCGCCGTCGAACACGTCGCCCGCCTGCTTGCGGTAAGCATCCGTAACCAGGTGCATCATCTCGTCGATGAGCCCCATGGCGTAGAGGTCGGCCACGGAGACGGCCAGCGCGGGGTTGCGCCGCGAGCCCCGCACGTCGTTCATGGTCTCGGCCAGCTTCCGGGCCGGGCCCAGGCCCATGAACACGACGTTGCCGGCGGCGCCGAAGAGCGCCTCCTCGCAGGCGTAGCGCTTCCGCGCCTCCTTCCGGATGTGGAACTCGAACAGCGGGGCCGGGTCGGGCATCTCCCGCCAGGACGCGGGCCGCCCCTCGGCGCCCTGGTTCAATCCTTCCACGGGAACGTATCGGCTGCCGGGCATGTCTCCTCCTGAAAGTTCGTTTGGTGCCAACGGGGGACGCCGGCCGGCCGGCCGGCGCCGTTTCCGGCCGGGGACTTCCGCGCCAGCCGGTGGCCGCGCCGGTTCACTTTTCCGTCTGGCAGCGGACGAAGTGTTCGATGGAGCGGTCCCAGGTCTTCTCCTGGTCGGTCGTGAAATAGCAGGCCGGCAACTGGCCCTGGGCGCGGTGGTAGGCGAGGCACTCGCAGCAGACCCCGTGGCGCGCGCAGCCGGGGTAGGTGCAGTTGCAGGCCTTGTCGTTCTTGGTCTGGTTGGGGCAGTTCATGTCGGCACCTCGTTCCGGTTTTCCTGTGGGGGGATGATACTCCGCCGGGGGCGGGAATACAACCCGTTCGGACCGGGCGCGGCCGACTCAGGCGATTTCCACGGTGATGCCCCGGAGGTACTGCGTTTCCGGCATTTGCAGGCACCACGGGTGGTCGGGGGACTGCAACACCTCGCCCACCACCAGGAGCCGGCGGCCGGTGTCGGCGGCGGCCATGCGCAGCGCCTCCCGGACGACGTCGCCCTGGAAATGGTAGGCGCAGGTGGACAGGTGCAGCTTGCCGCCGCCGCCCAGCATGCGCAGGCACGGGCGCACCAGGTCCATGAGCAGCCCCCGCCCTCTGGCCTGCTGGTTCTTGTGCTTGATGAGCGCCGGCGGGTCCAGGCTGATGGCGTCGTAGCGCTCGCCCCGGCCGGCGCTCTCGTCCAGCCAGGCGAACAGGTCGGCCTCCACGGTCCGGAACCGGTCCGCCACGCCGTTCAGTTCGGCGTTCCGCCCGGCCAGGCCGAGGGCCGCCGCGTCCTTGTCCACCGCCGTGACGGTGGCGCCGGCCGCCGCGGCGAACACGCCGAAGCCGCCCGTGTAGCAGAATGCGTCCAGCATCCGGCCGCCCGGGGGCAGCAGCCCGGCCACGTGCCGGCGGGCGTCGCGCTGGTCGGTGAAGAAGCCGGTCTTCTGGCCGTGCGCCACGTCCACCAGGAAGCGCACCCCGTTCTCGCGAATCTCCACCAGTTCGGGCACCGTTCCCTTCAGCGGACCGGACACCCGCTCCAGCCCCTCCTCCTCGCGGGCCGCCACGTCGCTCCGCTCGGTGATGGAGAGGGGGGCGAGCAGTTCGTCCAGCAGGGAGACGACGAGCAGCTTGAGCCCGTCCATCCCGGCGTTGCGGAATTGCACCGCCAGGTGTCCGGCGTAGGAGTCCACCACCAGGCCGGGCAAGAGGTCGCCCTCGGCGTAGACGAGGCGCAGGGCGTCGGTGTGCTCTCGCAACGGCTCCCGGCGTCGGAGGGCCTCGGCCAGCCGGCGGCGCCAGAACTCGCCGTCCGGCAGCGTCCGCCCGGAGCCGAGCATGCGCAGGGCCACCCGGGCCTGGCCGTTGTAGAAAGCCACGCCCAGCCACTCCCCGTTCTCGGACTCGACGCCCACGATCTCCCCGGGGTAGGCCTTCTCCGGCTTGCGGGCCAGTTCGTCGGCGAACACCCACAGGTACTGGTTGCGGACCCGCTTGACCGCCCGGCTTCCCACCTTGGCCACTTTCATCGGCTCGCCCTCCCGCTCTCGTCGTTTTCCGGCGGGGCCGGCAGCCGGAGGTCCAGCTCCACGGCGCCGGCCGTCTCGCCGCCCTTGAGGGAGCGCACCAGGGCCCCCACCACGCCGCCCACCAGGTCCTCCACGAAATCCTTCATGGGCACGCTCTTCCCGTCCACCCGCAGGGAAACGGACATTTTTCGCCGGGAGGGGAGGACGACTTCCTGTTCCAGGACCGCGGCCAGTTCGCCTGCATCGCAATATTCCCGCACGGGTGCATCTTCCGCCAGGCTCCGGTCGCTGGTCCACCGGTCCAGCGGATCGAAGGACCAGACCCCGAGGCGCGAGGCGTCGCACGACACCCGGGGCAGGCCCCGGAAGGCCTTGTAGCCCTCCACGAAGACCACGTCCAGGGTGGGCGGCAACAGCTGCGCGCAGAGCCGGAGCGGGTCGTCGTCGCCGGCCAGGGTCGTGGTCACGGAGGCCAGGGCGGGGCCGACGAGGGCCCGGGCCTGCGCCCCGGCCGCGAGGAGGCGCTCCCCGTCCTTCCCCGCCGGGTCCGCCTGGAACCCGTGTCCGCAGTGCTTGAGAACGCCCACCGCGTAGCCCTTCCCGCGGAACCGGGCGGTCAGGGCCTCGATCACCGTCGTCTTGCCGCTGCCGCTGGGCCCCGCCACGTGAATCAACGCCGCCATCTCGCCTCCCGCGCCGCCCGGCCGTCTTCTCCCGCCGGGGGACGGGTCGCAGTTTGACACAGGAGCCGCCGCGGAGAAAAGGGAAAACTGGCCCCGGGCAACTTCACCACAGAGCCACAAAGGCACTGGCCGCGCTTCCGGCGGTTCCCGGCAAACAGCCGGGGGCGGGGGGAAAGAACAGGCTTCTCAGTAAAACGAAACCGCGGAGATGCGCGGAGGGCCGCGGTGAGGAAAGCATTCCGCTCCCGGGTGGTCGCCGGCCAGCGGGGCAGTGACGGAGAAAGGCCGGGGCGCGGTGGCCAGGACGAGCGCCGGCCCCATTCGGCCCGCGGCAAGCCTGTACCCACCCATCGACAATCTCTCTTCGTGTGTTTGTGCCTTTGTGTCCCTCCGTCCTGTTGAACGGCAGGAAAAGACGACGGCGGCGCCGAAGCGCCGCCGTTCGCGGTGGGAAGCGGGCCGGAAAGCCCGGCCCGGAGAATCGATTGGTTACTTGGCAGCCGGGGCGTCGGTCTTGGCCGCGCCCTGGCAGCCGGTCTTGGCGGCACCCTGGCAGCCGGCCTTGGCCGCGCCCTGGCAACCGGTTTCACCGGCCTTCTTGCAGCCGCCTTCGGCGGTCTTGCCCTGGCAGGTGTGAGCGCACTTGCCGTCCTTGGTGCAGCAGGCCTTGGCGGCGTCCTTGGTGCAGCAGGCGCAGGCGCACTTGCCGTCTTTCAGGTTGGTGCACTTGCCGTCGGGGCCGGCGCACTTGCCGGTGCACTTGCCGTCCTTGCAGCAGCCTTCGGCCTTGGCGCACTTGGAGGCGCACTTGCCGTCCTTGGCGCATTCGGCCTTGGCCCCGTCCTTGGTGCAGCAGGTCTTGGCGCCGTCCTTGGCGCAGCAGCCGGTCTTGGGCGTCTCGGCGAACAGCAGGCCGGCGAAGGCCAGGGCCAGGACGGAGATGGTAACAAGCAGCAGTCTCTTCATGATATCCTCCAGATAGGTTAGTTTTCCTTCGAGGCGCTCCGCCTCCCCGCCCGATTAAAGCACAGTAGATGCCAAAAAGAGCGGGAAGATTCCTATACGCCAACTTCCTTGTTATGTTCCCGTTTATTTCGTGCCCCGACGAGCCGGTTCGCCAGAAGCTGACCGCCCCCCGCCAGAAACTGGTGTCCAGCCCCTCCGGCCAACGACCGGAGGACGAGGGGCCATCGCCAAGGGGCGGCCATCCGGCCGCCCCCTTTATCCTCGCGCCCGGCCGTTTTTCAGGCCGGGCAGGTTCTTCGTGATTTCCGCGTTTCTGTGGCCGCCCTATTTCTCCGCGACGGGGTGGGCGTCGTGGAAGGCGCGCAGCCGCTCCTCCAGGTCGGGGAACTGTTCGCGCCGGACCAGGGAGGTGCAGGCCCGCAGCCCCTCGGTGCGGGTGCTCCCGGTGGTGGAGAGGGTGATGCCGCTCACGCCGAAGTAGAGCAGCCGCTCCAGCAACTCGTCCCCGGTCAGGCCCGGGTAGCAGAAGGTGAAGTAGAAGCCGTCGGCGATGGGCCGGTCCAGGTCGCGGTCATAGACGATGCGGAAGCCGTGCCGGAGGAATATCTCCTTCATGATGTGGGCTTTCTCCCCGTACTCGCGGATGTTCTCCACGAAGTCGATCTCGCCGTCGTTGACCCCGTGCAAGATGGCGGCCAGGGCGAACTGCGCCGAGTGGGAGGTGCCGGAACTGAGGGCGTAGAGCGTGCCGAAGACCAGGGCGTGGCCCAGGCGGTCCGAGGAGAAGTAGCGCTTCAGGTCCTCGGACTGCAGGTCCCAGATGCCGTCGGAGACCACCATCATCCCGATGCGCTCGCCGGCGTAGCTGAAAGCCTTGGAGCTGGAGATCAGCAGGATGTAGCGGTCGGTGTAGCGGGCCACCGTGGGCTGGAAGGGCGGCCGACCCGGGCCGGGCCGCGGCCGGCGGAAATCCATGCCGATGTAGGCCAGGTCCTCGATGACCACGGCGTTGTAGCGGGTGGCCAACTCCCCGATGATGCGCAGCTCGTCTTCCGTGAAGCAGATCCAGGCCGGGTTGTTGGGGTTGGAGTAGAGGATGGAGGAAACCTTCCCGGTCTGCAGGCAGGATTCCAGCTTTTCCCGCAGCTTCTCCCCGCGGTAGTCGTACACGTCGAAGGACTGGAAGCCGTGCCCCAGCAGGCGGCACTGCTGCTTCTGGACGGGGAAGCCCGGGTCGAGGAACAGCGTCCCCTCCCGCTGCGCCCACATGCGGTTCACCGTCAGGAAGGCCGCCATCCCCCCCATCATGGACCCCACGGTGGGCAGGCAGTGCTCGGCGGAAACGTCCACGTCGAGGAACAGCTTGACGAAGCGGGCGATCTCCTTCTTCAGCTCGGGGATGCCCTGGATGTCGGGGTAGATGGCGGCCACGCCGCGCCGAAGGGCCTCGATCTGCGCGTCCACGCCCTGCTGGAGGGGCGGCAGGCCGGGGATGCCCATCTCCATGCGGACATAGCGCAGCCCGGTGGCCTGCTCGATGGTGTCCACCAGTTTCTTGATCTCGCGGATGGAGGCCTTCCCCACGCAGGGCAGGCCGCTGGCCTCGATCTTCGCCCGGACGACGTCCGCCGGGATGGGGGTTGGGGTCTGGATCTCGTTCATGACATCTCCTGACATTTTGGTGTATTACGTGGATGCTAAATATCGGGGCCCGTACGCCCTTTCACGGCCGGCCGGCCGGTTCCAGCCGCAGGGAGGCGGCCAGGGCGGACAGGAGCTTTTCCGTTTCCTCCGCCGGCACGTCTGCCGCCGCCCGGACGGCCAGGCCGAACGCGTCGCCGTCGGGCAAGGTGATGATGTAGGATTCCAGGCTCGCCTTTCTCGGGATGGACGACATCCGCCAGTCGCCGGCAACGATTCGCCCCAGGAAGGTCCGCTCGACCCGTTTCCGGGTTTCCGGCGAGGCGCCGAGGAAGGTGGTCCGGAAGTAGCCGGCCAGGGCGTCGCCGGCGAGGCCCGAGGCCTCCTGCATGCCTTTCGGGAAGGCGGCCAGGACGATCTCGATCCGCTCCTTCCCCGGTTCCGCACCGGGGGGGCAGGCCAGCGACACTGCGTCCTGGCCGGCCTTCGCCGGCGCCCCGAACCCGTCGGGGGCCTGGAAGGCGATCCGCCACCAGCGGGTCTCCTTTTCCCCGGCGAGCAGGGTTGCCCCGGCCAGGGCGAGGAAGCCCAGGCACAGGGGCAGGGCGAACAGGCACGGATTCGAATGCAGCGTCATGGTTCCTCCCGCTATTGCTGCCAGCCGCCGCCCAGGGCCCGGTACAGGTCGACCTGCGCCTGCAGCTCGTACAGGTAACTGGCGGCCAGGTTGTTCTCGGCCTCGAAATACTGCCGTTCGGAGTCCAGCACTTCCATGTAGCTGGTCACCCCGCCCTCGTAGCGGATGCGCGAGAGCTCCGACTGGTCCTTCAAAGTGGCCACCAGCGTTTCCTGCTCGCGGACGTAGACCTTGAGCCTGTCCATCGTCGCCAGGGCGTCGGCCACCTCCTTGAAGCCTGTCAGGACGGCCTTCTCGTAGGCCGCCACCGCCTGGCGCTTGAGCGACTCCGACACCCTCACCCCCGACCGGATCTTTCCGGCGTTGAAGATCGGCAGGTTGATCGCGGGCGAAAACGCCCAGTTCCAGCTCGGCCTGGTGAACAGGTCGGCGCAGTCCTTGCTCAGCGTGCCCGCCGACCCGGTCAGCGAGATGGAGGGGAAGTAGGCCGCCTTGGCCACCCCGATGTTGGCGTTGGCCGCGATGAGCTGCTGCTCGGCCGCCCGGATGTCCGGCCGCCGCTCCAGCAGCGACGAGGGCAGCCCGGCGGGGACGTTCAGCAGGCGCCGGTCGTTCAGCAGCCCCGGGTCCCGCCGGATCGGCCCGGGGTTGCGGGCCAGGAGCAGGCAGAGGGAGTCTTCCGTCAGGGCGATCTGGCGCTCGGCGTCCGGGATGGCGGCAGCGGCGGTGGAAACCAGGACCTGGGCCTGGTCCAGGTCCAGCCGCGAAGCGACCCCGCCCTCCAGCCGGTCTTTCACCAGGCTGTAGGATTCTTTCCTGGATTGAAGCGTCCGCCGGGCGATGGCCAGTTCCACGTCCAGTTCGCAGAGCTGGAAATAGGCCGAGGCCACCGAGGCCACCAGGGTCAGCCGCACGGTGTCGGCGGCCGCCCGGGTGGCCAGCAGGTTGGCCCGCGCCGCCTCCGTGGCCCGCCGCATCTTCCCCCAGAAGTCCAGCTCGAAGGCCGCCCCCAGGGAGAAGCTGGTGTGGTCCTTGACGGGGTCGCCCACGACGGGGGAATAGTCCTTTTTCGAAAAACGCGTGGCCTCGTAGGAACCGGACCCGCTCACGGTCGGGAACTGGTCGGCCCGGGCGACGCCCACGCGCGCCTGCATCTCCAGGATGCGCTCGGCGGCGATCCGCAGGTCGTGGTTCTTCTCCAGCGCCTCGCGGATGAGCTTCTGCAGGGCCTCGTCGCGGTAGACCTCCCACCACTTCTCGTCCCCCGCGCTTCGGGCCGCCTTGTCCGCGGGCGCTTCCTCCCCCCGGAACACGGCCGGCGCGCTCACGGTCGGGCGCACGTACTTCGGCCCCAGCAGGCAGCCGCCGGACAAGGGCAGGGACAACAGAACGAACAAAAGAGCCCCCTTCTTCACGACGCACCTCCTTCGGCCGCCGGGCCTTCCGGTTTTGCCCCCTCCCCGGCCGGCGCCTTGCGCCGGCCGCCGGCCAGGCGCGTGACCAGGACGTAGAGCAGCGGGATGAAGAACACGCCCAGGGAGGTGGCCGCGGTCATGCCGCCGAACACGGCGGAGCCCAGCGAGACGCGCGAGCCGGACCCGGCCCCGCTGGCCAGCACCAGCGGCAGCACGCCCAGGATGAAGGCGAAGGAGGTCATGAGGATGGGCCGGAAGCGCAGCCGGGACCCCTCCACCGCCGCCTCGAGCAGCGGCATGCCCTGCTCGTACCGCTCCTTGGCGAACTCGACGATGAGGATGGCGTTCTTGGCCGCCAGCCCGATGAGCATGACCAGGCCGATCTGCACGAAGGTGTCGTTGATGAGCCCGACGAGCCAGATCATCAGGAACGAGCCGAAGATGCCCAGGGGCAGCCCGAGCAGCACCGAGAACGGGATGGCCCAGCTCTCGTACTGCGCGGCCAGGAACAGGAACACGAAGACCAGGGCCAGGGCGAAGATCATGGATTGGGACCCGCCCGCCTCCTTCTCCTGGTAGGCCACGCCGGTCCACTCGAAACCGTAGCCCGGCGGGAGCTTGGCCCTGGCGGTCTCCTCCAGGGCGTCCAGGGCCTGGCCCGAACTGAAGGCGGAGGAATTGCCGCCCGAGATGTCGGCCATCCGGAACATGTTGAAGCGCTGGATCAGGTTCGGCCCGACGATGTCGGTGACCTTGGTCAGGGTGCTGAGCGGCACCATGTTCCCGCTGTCGGAGCGCACGTAGATCTGCCGGATGTTCTCGGGGGTGGCGCGGAAGTCGGCCTCGGCCTGGATCATGACCTTGTAGGTCCGGCTGAAGCGGTTGAAGTCGTTCACCTGCATGCTGCCCAGGAAGATCTGAAGGGCCTGGAAGACCTGGTTGATGGGCACGCCGATGGTGCGCGCCTTCTCGCGGTCGACCTGCAGGTCGATCTGGGGCACGCTGGTGCTGAAGCCGGTGTAGAGCCGGGTCAGCTCGGGGCGTTGGGACGCCTCGGCGATGAAGTTCCGGGCGGTTTCCATCAGTTCGTCCGTGGAGTGGCCGCCCCGGTCCTCCAGTTCGAACTGGAAGCCGCCGGCATTGCCGAGGCCCGGGATGGAGGGCGGGATGAAGGCGATGCTCTGGGCCTCCGGGTACTTCAAGAGCTCCAACTGGATGGCCCCGAGGATGGACTTGATCTGGGTCTCGGGCGTCTTGCGCTCGTCCCAGCTCTTCAGGCGGAGGATGAGGGTGGCGTTGTTGGAGGTGTAGGAGCCGGTGAGGATGTTCAACCCGCCCATGGTCAGGACGCTCTCCACGCCGGGCACTTTCCGGACGAAGCTCTCCGCCTTCTTCGACAGCGCCTCCGTGCGCTCCAGGGAGGCGCCGTCGGGCAGGCTCATGGAGACGAAGAAGTATCCCTGGTCCTCGTCGGGGACGAAGCCGGCGGGCAGCTTGTTCAGCAGCCAGGCCGCCCCGGCCCAGAAGGCCAGCAGGATGAGGACGAAGACGACGCCCCGGCGCAGGATCAGCCGCACCGCGCTCGTGTAGCCGCGGGTGACCGCGTCGAACAGCCGGTTGAAGCCGCGCAGGAAGGCCCCCAGCGGCCCCCGCATCTCGCGGCGGTGGCGGAGGATGAGCCGGCACAGGGCGGGGGTGAGCGTGAGCGCCACCAGGGCCGACAGCAGGACCGACACGGAGAGGGTCATGGCGAACTGCTTGTACAGCTGCCCGGTGATCCCCCCCATGAAGGCCACGGGGACGAAGACGGCGGTCAGAACCAGGGCGATGGCCACCACCGGCCCCGACACCTCGTCCATGGCCTTCTCGGTGGCCCGGGTCGGGTCGAGGCCCTGCTCGATGTGGTGCTCCACCGCCTCGACCACGACGATGGCGTCGTCGACGACGATGCCCACGGCCAGGACGATGCCGAAGAGCGTCAGCGTGTTGATGGAGAAGCCCAGTGCCTGGAAGGCGGCGAAGGTGCCCACCAGCGACACGGGCACCGCCAGCATGGGGATCAGGGTGGCCCGGAAGTTGCCGAGGAAGACGAAAACGACGATGAGCACCAGGATGATGGCGTCGCGCAGCGCCTCGAGGACCTCCTCGATGGACACCCGGACGAACTCGGTGGAGTCCATGATGACCTTGTACTTCAGGCCCGGGGGCATCTTGGCCCCCATCTCCTCCAGGAGTTTGTGCAGCCGGTTGGCCGTGTCGATGGCGTTGGAGCCGGGCAGCTGGTAGATGAGGATGACCGTGCAGGGCACCCCGTCCATGCGCCCGTAGCTCGAGTAGTCCTTGGCGGCCATCTCCACGCGGGCCACGTCCTTCATGCGGAGCATGGAGCCGTCGGGGTTGGTCCGCACGATGAGGTTGCCGAACTCCTCGGCGGTCGTCAACCTGCCTTGCACGTTTACTGTGTACTGGAAATCGAGGCCGGGCTTGGCCGGCGGCTGCCCCACGGACCCGGCGGGGGCCAGGGTGTTCTGTTCCTGGACGACGCCGGCGATGTCGCCGGCGGTCAGCCCCAGCTTGGCCATGCGGTCGGGGCGCACCCACAGGCGCATGGAGTAGTCGCGCTGCCCCACCAGGGAGGTGCTGCCCACCCCCGGCGTCCGGGTGATGGAGTCGATGAGGTTCAGGGAGCAGTAGTTGCTGAGGAAGGTGCTGTCGTAGCTGTTGTCCGGGGAGTACACCGAGACGACCATGAGCATGTTGGGCGACATCTTGGAGACCGTGATCCCGTAGGCCACCGCGTCGGGCGGCAGCTGGGACTGGGCGCGGGCCACGCGGTTGTTGATGTCGACGTTGGCCATGTCGAGGTTGGTGCCCACGGCGAAGGTGCAGGTGAGGACGTAGCGCCCGTCGCTCGAGCACTGCGAGCTGAAGTAGATCATGTTCTCGGCGCCGTTGATCTGCTGCTCCAGGGGGATGGCGACGGACTCCTCCACCGTCTTGGCGTTGGCGCCGGGGTAGACCACCGCCACCTGGATGGTGGGCGGGGAGATTTCCGGGAACTGGGCCACGGGGAGCGTCAGGATGCTCAGCCCGCCGGCGATGAGGATCACCAGGGAGATGACGATGGCGAAAACCGGCCGGTGGATGAAGAATTTGGCCATCAGTTCCCCCCCTTTTCCTCCGTCACGGGCTGGAGGGTCGGGTTGACGGTCATGCCCGGCTTGACCTTGAGCAGGCCCTCCACGACCACCGTTTCCCCCGCCTTGAGCCCGGACTGCACCACCAGCAGGTTGTCCACCCGGTCCCCCAGCACGACGGTGCGCAGCGACACCTTCCGGTCGGGCCCCACCACGTAGACGACCTTGGCGTCCTGCAGTTCGGAAATCGCCCGCGTCGGGACGAGCACGGCGTTCACCGCCTGGTCGTAGGGCACGCGGACGCGGCCGAACATGCCGGGCCGCAGCTGGTGGTCCGGGTTGGGGAATTCGGCCACCAGGGCCAGGGTGCCGGTTTTCGGGTCCACCTCGCGGTCTCCGATGATGACGCGTCCCGGGTGGGCGAAGACGCTCCCGTCGGCCAGGATCAGCTCGATGGGGGGCGGCGTCCCGCTCTGCGAGGCCTCCTGGGCCTTCTTGGTCAGCCAGAGGTATTCCGTTTCGGAGAGGCTGAAGGTGACCCGCAGGGGGTGCAGGGCGGAGATGGTGTCCAGCAGCGTGGCCTCGCCGCGGCCGACGAGGTTGCCGGGCGCCACCTGCCGCCGCCCGATCAGGCCGGTGATGGGGGCCGTGATGTTGCAGTAGCCGAGGTTGAGTTCGGCGATCTTGATCTGCGCCTTGGCCGACTGGATGGCCGCCTGGGCCTGCTGCACGGACACCCGCTGGTTCACCGTGGCCGAGCCCAGCGCCGCCTCGAGGGCCGCCACCTGGGCCTTCGCCGCCGACTGGGCGGCCAGGGCGTCGTCGTAGTTCTGCTGCGGGACGGCCTGCTTGGCCGCCAGCGGCTTGTACCGGGCCACGTCCATGTCGGCCTTGGCCAACTGGGCCTTGCCCTGCTCCAGGTTGGCCCGGGCCTGCAGGACCGCGGAATTCTCCATGGCGTAGGCGTAGTCGGCCTCCGCCTTGGCCAGGGCGGCCCGGGCCGTCTGCAGGTCGGCCTCGTACTGGCCGGAGTCGAGGAGGAACAGCGTCTGCCCCTTCTTGACCACGGTCCCTTCCTGGAAGGTCTGCGACTTGAGGTAGGCCTCGACCCGGGCCCGCACCTCCACGTCCTCGCTGGCGTCGATGGTGGCCGTGAAGGTGGTGTACAGGGGAACCGTCTTCTGGATGGCGGCCGAGACCACCACGGCCGGCGTCTTCATGGCCTCCTCGGCGGCGGAGGGCCCCGCCGGCTTCTT
>CAYTBK010000074.1:0-20811 GCA_964436005.1 uncultured Acidobacteriota bacterium | reverse complement strand
GCCCGGCTCTTCGAGGGGCTCTTCAGCCACCCCGCCGTGCGGTCGGTGGCCCTCGATCCCCGCCACGCTACCGCCACCATGCGCTTCGCCGACGGGTCGGACACGCGGCAGTCCATGCCGGCCGTGGCCCGGGCCCTGTCCCTGGCGGCTTCGGCCGGCCCCGGCGTCAAGAACGGCTTCCACCACCTGCTGCCGCTGGCTCTGGCTGTCACCCCGTGCAAGGTCCTGCGCTACGGCCAGACCTACTCCACCTGGGAGGTCCGGCACACCCTGCCGGGGCGCATCCGCTTCTACAACCCCATCATCCACCGCAAGAAGGACCTCTGCGACGCCGTGGAGGGGGTGCTGGTGGGCATCGCCGGGGTGCACAAGTACAGTTCCAACCCACTGACCTCCACGGTGCTGATCCACTACGACCCCTCCCAGGTCACCCCCCAGTACCTGGCCAAGGTGTTGGACGCCGCCCTGCTGAAGGCCAAGCACCCGGAAAAGGCGGACCGCTACGACAAGGACTTCGCGGTCTGTTCCACCACGCTGGCCGTGGCCACGGTGGGCCAGTTCGTCATGCCCGCGCTGGCGCCGGTGGGCTCGGCCATGCTGCTCTACGCCTCCATCCCCTCCTACAAGGGCGCCTACAACGTGGCCTTCAAGGAGAAGCGGGCCGGCGTCGACATCCTGGACGCCGTGGTCATCTCCATGTGCCTGCTGGGCGGCGAGATCGTGGCCGGCGCCTTCATGTGCTGGTGCCTGGGGCTGGGCCGCAAGCTGCTCAAGAAGACCCAGGACACCTCCCGCAAGATGCTGCTGGACGTGTTCGGGAAGCAGCCCCGCTTCGTCTGGGTCCTGCGCGATGGCGTGGAGGTGGAACTGCCGCTCGAAGACCTGCGCGTGGAAGACATCGTGGCCGTCAAGACCGGCGAGGTCATCCCCGTGGACGGGTTCGTCTGCGAGGGCTTCTGCATGGTGGACCAGCACATCCTGACCGGCGAGTCGGCCCCTGTGGAAAAGGGCCTGGGCGACCGGGTCTACGCTTCCACGGTGATGGTGGCCGGCAAGATCAACATCTGCGTGGAGAAGACGGGCAGCGAGACCACCTCGGCGCAGATCGGGCGCATCCTCAACGAAACGCTCGACTACAAGCTGAAGTCGCAGACCCGCGGCGAAGCGCTGGCGGACCGGGCGGTCATCCCCACCATCTCCCTGGGCGCCCTGGCCGGCGCCTCCCTGGGCATGGGCGGGGCCATGGCCGTCATCAACTGCGACCTCGGCACGGGCATCCGCATCGCCGCGCCGCTGGGCATGCTCACGTCGCTCAACCTCTGCGCGCAGCACGGCATCCTGGTGAAGGACGGCCGCGCCCTGGAGGGGCTGACCCGCATCGACACCATCCTCTTCGACAAGACCGGCACCCTGACTCGCGAGCGTCCCGAGGTGGGCCGCATCCTGACCTTCCACGGCTTTGCGCCGGAAAAGATCATCCAGTACGCCGCGGCGGCGGAGTACAAGTTCACCCACCCCATCGCCCGGGCCATCCAGGAGAAGTTCGCCGAACTGGACCTGCCCCTGCCGGAGACCGACGACTCCAAGTACCACGTCGGCTTCGGCATCACCGTGGCCGTGGAGGGTCACACCGTGCGCGTGGGCAGCGCCCGCTTCCTGGAGCGCGAGAACATCGCCGTCCCCGAGTCGCTGCAGAGCGAGCTGGCCGAGATCCACGCCATGGGCAACTCGGCCATCCTCCTGGCCGTGGACGACCGCCTGGCCGGGGCCATGGAGCTGCAGGCCTCGCACCGCCCCGAGGTGAAGGGCGTCATCGAGGGCCTGCGCAAGCGCGGGGTGCGCCAGATGGTCATCATTTCCGGCGACCACGAGGCGCCCACCAGGCGCATGGCCGAAATGCTCGGCATGGACCGCTATTTCGCCGGCGTCCTGCCGCAGGACAAGGCCAAGTACGTGGAGCTGCTGCAGAAGGAAGGGCGCACGGTCTGCTTCGTCGGCGACGGCATCAACGACACCATCGCCCTGAAGAAGGCGGACGTGTCGATTTCCCTGCGGGGCGCCTCCTCCATCGCCACGGACACCGCCCAGGTCGTCTTCATGCAGGAAAGCCTGGGCAACCTCTGCAACCTGCTGGACATCGCCCGCGGGATGGATTCCAACGTCAAGCGCAGCTGGAAGCTCATCGTGGTTCCCAACAGCTTCTGCGTGGCCGGCGTCTTCACCCTCGGCTTCGGCCTCTGGTACTCGGTCCTGTTCAACAACGTCACCATCCTCGCTTCGCTGGTCAACGGCCTCCTGCCCCTGCGCAAGGCCGCCGAGATCAAGGCGGAGAAGGAACTGGCCCTGGAGATGGCCTTGCATGGCAGTGGAAAAAATATTTGAGTACAAGACGGTGAAGGCCTTCGACGGGAAGGTCCAGAAGAGCCTGAACGTGCTTCTGGAGGCCCACAAGAAGGGGCCCCGCCCCTACACCTACCGCTGGGAGAAGCAGCAGGTCCCGGTGCTCGTCATCGAGTCGAAACCGGTGACCTGCCGGGTGTGGTTCGGGGCCGACACCGTTGGCGGCTTTCTGGACTGCCCGGCCCTGCTGCGGAAGCTGATCCCGTCGGGCGTGGAGGAGAAGGCCCGGGAATTCATCCGCGCCACCCTGGCGGACGTCGGGCTCATCGCGGCCGACGTCGGTTGACGGGCCGGCCGTCCCGGGCCGGGCGTGGGGATTCCAGGCCGGGGAACTCCCGGCCAAGTTGAAACGGAGGAGCGCCTGATGATCAAGTACCTGAAGAGTCCCATCAACCTGCTGCTGCTGTTCGTGCCGGCGACCCTGGTCATGGAGTGGGTGTTCCACGTCCCTCCGGGCATCGCGCTGTTCGCCTGCTCTGGGCTCACCCTGATCCCCCTGGCGGCCATCCTCTGCCACAGCACCGAGGACGTGTCCGACCAGATCGGCGAGGGCCTGGGCGGACTGCTGAACGCCACGTTCGGCAACGCCCCGGAGTTGATCATCGGCATCGTGGCGCTTCAGGAGGGCCTGCACGACGTGGTCAAGGCCTCCATCACCGGCTCCATCATCGGCAACGTGCTGCTGGTCTTCGGTTTCGGGGCACTCTTCGGCGGAATGCGCCACCCGGTCCAGCGGTTTAACCAGACTGCCGCCAGTGTGGGGGGAACCATGCTGGCCCTGAGCGTCATGGGCTTCGTGCTGCCCGACATCTTCCACTCGGTGGCCGGCCCGGCCGCGACCCCTGCCGTCGTGAACCGGATGAGCCTGCTCCTGGCCGTCATCATGCTCCTCATCTACCTGGCCGGCATGTTCTTCACCCTGAAGACGCACCGTCACCTGTACACCGGCAGCAGCGCCGACCACGGGGAGGAACCGGCCGCGAAGGAGAATGGCCAGCCCCGGAAAAGCATCCTGAAGCCCATCCTGATGATGGGGTTCTCGGTCGTCCTGGTGGCCCTCATGAGCGAGATCCTGGTAAAGTCCGTGGAGTCGGCCGGGGCCATGCTCGGGCTGAACAACGTCTTCATGGGCGTCTTCTTTCTCGGGGTGCTCGGCAATGCCGCCGACCACTCCGCCACGGTCTTCATGGCCATGAAGAACAAGATGGACGCCGCCTACAACATCACCACGGGTTCCTCCGTCCAAGTGGCCCTGTTCGTGGCGCCCATCCTGCTCCTGGCCAGCTATTTCATCAGCCCCGCCCACCCGCTCAACTTCGAGTTCTCCACCCTGGAACTCGTGGCCATCGGCATGGGCGCCGGCGGCATCGTGCTGACGTCCCACGACGGGGACATCCACTGGGTGGAGGGCGGCATGCTCATCACCATCTACATCATGCTGGGGGTGGCTTTCTACTTCCTGCCGGGGACGGCGGCCTGAGCGCAGGCTCGCTCCACCGTCCGAGGGCGGGGGCCAGGTTGCCGGCAAATGCGCTTGTTTCGTTTTTCTTCTGGGTTTACAATGTTGTTTAGCCATGCGGGAGCAAGGACATGAACGAAAACCCAACTGACGGGACCGACGGGATCGACTTGCTGCAGCAGCAGCTGCAGCTCAACGTCTACGTGATCGACGCGGGTTGGAACACGACGGCTCACCGCTGCCTGTTGGATGCCTTGCCGCTGTTCCAGGAGTTCCTGACCGCCCACAACCTCTATGTCCTTGACCGCCGGCAGTCGGTGGAGTTCCTGAAGAGGCACCCCATGCTCATGGGGAAGGACCCCGTCGTCGCCGTGGTCGACAACCTGGCCCGCAAACTGAAGAGCCCCAACGGCTACGGGGCGCGGCTGTGCCTCGGGCTCATCGACAACCCGACCCTGATCAACTGGCTGATCCGCACGTTCCTTCGTATCATCAACACCCATGTGGCCACCCTGGACATCGCCCACACCTTCCGTTTCTACAGCCACAAGGAAGGTGTCCGGGGCGCGGTGGAGATCATCATGGAAAACCTGGGCGGCGGCAAGAGCGGCCACCAGTAAGGGGAGGTGAGCACACATCATGCCCGGTGAAAATGTCGGATGGGGCACGGTTCTCGCCGTGCTGACGGGAGCCGCATTCGTGACCTTCACGACCTACAAGATCACCCGGCGGCGGGCCGAACTGCGGGAGCGCGTCGAGCTGCTCGGGGCGAAGAACGAGGCCTTTGCCCGGGATCTGGAACGGATGATCCGCAACGGGGAACTCAAGCCGGTCGGCCCGCCTGTCGCCGAGATGCCGTAGGCGGAAAGGCCGCCTTTGTTGTGAGTACAATTTGCGATACATGGTGGAATACAAGAAGCGAGGACAATCATGGCCATGAAAAAAGCGAAACCCAAGAGCGTCGAAGAGGAAAATCCGGTAGAATTGCAGGTCGAGCCGGCCGAGGAGCCGGCGCCCCGCAAGCGTCCGGCGAAGAAGGAAGTCATCGAACCCACCCAATGCTGCAAGGAGGCGAACATGGTTGAGGAAGTGAAGGAAGTGAAGCAGGAAGAAGTCCTCGGCGAGTCCGAAGAGGACGTGATCTACACCGAAGAGGAATGCCGCGAGAAGGCGTCCATCATGGGTTGTTGCGCCTCCCGGGCGGAGCAGGCGGCCCAGATGACGGCCAAGGTCATCTACAAAACATTCTTCGGCATGGCTTTCGGTGTGGTCTACTCCAGCCTTTTCGTCGGCGAGATGTTCAAGGCCGACAACCCGGTCTTCAACGGCCTGCGCGACGGCGCATCCGCGGCCAAGGAAGCCGTCCACCACCGCCGGGAAGCGAAGACCTGCTGCCCCGAAGAGGATGAAGCGCTGGAAGCGGCCACCACGGCCTGACGGTACCCTTTCCCGACTGTGGAGCGAGATAAATGCCTGAGCAAAGAAACCAATACCTGGCCCTCCTGGTGGCCTTCGCCGCCGGGGTCGCCGTGGGGGCCAACTGGCCTCAGATCAAGAAGAAGTTGGCTCCCTTCCTGAAACTGGCGGGCGACAAGATGGGCGATTTCTACGCCCAGATCGCCCAGACGATTTCCGAGAAGAAGGAGCGGACCGAGGACCGGATGGCGGAACGGAAGTACCAGCGGGCCACGAAGAAGGCCCGGCCCAAGAGCGCCGCGAAAAAGGCTTCCGGCGCTCCCTCGGCCGAGGAAACCCGTTTCCTGGAGAGCCTGGTGCAGATGATGGGTCAGCCGGAGGCGGAAGAGCCCAAGGCCCCGACCCGCAAGCGGGCGGCCGCTCCGAAGGCCGCCCGGGCCAAGGCGGCGCCGAAGGCGACGGAGGCCGGTCCCGAACCGGTCCACGAAGTCGTCTGAGCGCCGGCCGTTCGTTCCGGGCTGACCGGTGAAGATCAGGAAGCTGCCGCCCGACGCCTTTTCCCTCTCCGATTCGCCGCTGTTGGGGCAGACCGGTGAGGGGCGGCTGAAATGGTTCATCCGCGACCTGTTCGATCTGCCCTTCGTGGTGCGGCTGGACTTGGAACCGCGAAATCGAGCCGCCACGCTCACCTTCGACCGGAACACGGCCGGTCTTGAAGAAGCCTGGGACGCGTTCCGGGCCGTCTTGCCGTCCCTGCTTGCCAGGGCGTCCGACCCCCGCCGGGGGCGCCCGCCCCGCCTGTTCCTGCAGCCCTTCCCGCCGCGCCCGGTCCGGGTTTTCCGCTACGGGCCCGGCCTCTCCACCTGGCAGGCCATGCACTACCTGGACGGGCGCCTGCGCATCCGCCACGCGGCCATCCGCCAGCGGCCCGAGCTGACCGCCGGGATCCAGGACGCCCTGGCCGCCACGCCGGGGATCCTTCGTTCGCGGGCCAACCACCGGGCCGGCAGCCTGACCCTGCAGCTCGATCCCGGGCGGATTTCCCCGGAGCGAGTGCCGGTGCTGCTGGAGAAACTGCTGGACGAACGCTGGTCGCAACAGCCCAGCGAGGCCGGGGAGGACCTGCACGACGTCGTGGCCCTGGGCTCCCTCCTGGTGGCCGGCGGGGTGGAGGCGGGCGTAGAGGCGCTGAGCCCGCTGGGGGCAGCGCTGGTCTCCCTGACGGGGTTCCCCACGGTCCTGTCCGCCTTCCGGCGCCTGAAGGAGGGCGACATCGGTTCCGAGGCGGTGGAGGCCTTCCAGATCCTCATGTCCCTCCTGAGCGGGCGGTACCTGCCCGGCGCCCTGCACGCCCTGTCGGTGATCCTGTGGAACCGCTGTTCCCGGGAGACCCTGGCCGGCCTGGCCCGCACGGCCGCCGGACGAATCCCCGGCCTGAAGCCGGAGGAGATGGCCGCCCGGCTGCGCGCCCTGACCAGCTTCCCGGAAACGGAGGAAAACGCCCACCTCTTCGCCGAGGAAGTCATCCTGCCCATGCTGCTGCTCGGCCTGGCCGTGGGCGCGGCCGAAGGGCCCGAGCAGGCCGCCGCCGTCCTGCGCACCAATTTCGAGTCCGGGCCGCTGCTGGTGGAGCGGCTCTCGCTGCTCACCGCCGGGGTCCGGCTCGGCCGGGCCGGCGTCGTGCTGCAGCGCCACGGGCTGCTGGAGGCGGCGGCCGCCGCCGAGGCCTGGGTGGTCCGCTGCCCCGAGGCCGAACCGGTGGAAAAATTGCTGAGCCTGTTGGACCGTGTCACGGAAGCGGGCAAGGTCGTCATCCGCGAGAGCGGCCAGGTGGCGCACTGTTCCCCCGGCCTGAAACGCTTCCTGCCGCCCGGGCCCCTGCTGGCGGCCGAGCGCCGCACCCTGGTGGCGCGCCTGCGCAAGGCCGGCCGTCGGACTGGCTTCCTGGGCGGGGAGGGCGACGACGAGGCCCTGCGCTTGTCGGAGGCCGCCCTGGTCCAGGGGGCGGACGGGCCCCGGGAACTGGGGGGGGCCTTCTTCGCCCGGTCCGCAACCCTGCGCCCGCTGGCCGCGCTGCTGGCCGAAGCCCGGCTGCACGCCGCCCGCAACGAGCGGGGCCGACTGATCTCCACCCTCCCCAACCTGCTGGGCTCGGCCGGCGCGCTCTTCGGCCTGTGGGGTTCCCTGACCAACGTCGTCGTCAGCAACCTGGCCGTGCTGGGCAGCTGGCTCGACGCGCGCTCCGCCTTCGACACGGCTCTCGGCCCCCCGCCCCCCGTGGCAGACATTTCTGCGGACGGTGCGGAGAAAAGCTGAGAAAGGTTGGAACACCTCTCACGGGGGCCCGGAGGCACGGCCGGCGAATCGGCGAGCGGACTTTGGAAATCCAAACGAAGGAGATGGTCGTTCTTGCCACGTTCCGGCGTGCAACGACAATGTCCCGTGAGCCCTGTGGCTCAGTGAGAAAAATTGGCCGAAAAAGGAGGATGCAGTCATGCCATACCATTACAGCAGGATCGTCGAGCTGGATTTCGACGCGGCCCGGGCCCGGCTGGCGGAAACCCTGCAGGCGGAGGGCTTCGGCGTGCTCACTGAGATCGACGTGCAGGCCACCCTGAAGAAGAAGCTGGACGTGGATTTCCGGCGGTACCGCATCCTGGGCGCCTGCAACCCCCAATTCGCCTGGAAGGCCCTGCAGGCCGAAGACCACCTCGGCCTGCTGCTCCCCTGCAACGTGCTGGTGCAGGAGCGGGGGGCGGGGAAGACGGAAGTCTCCGCCGTCAACCCCCTGGAAACCATGAAGAGTGTCGGCAACCCCGCCCTGGCCGAGGTCGCCGTCGAGGTGTCCGCCCGGCTGCGGCGGGCGGTGGACGCCGTCTGAGGGGGCAAGGCGACGGGCTTGTCTCACGCGAAGGCGCGAAAAATAGAAAGGGATGAAGAGTTTGAAAAAACGAAGGGCCGGGAGGCCGATCGGCCGCCCGGCCCGGAGAAATGCCGAGGAGGGGATCAGCGCATGCCGCGGTCTTCCACGGCCACGATCTTGCCGTTCTGCCAGTCCACCTTGTAGCTGCGGACCGTGATGCCCGCCTTGGCCTCGAAGTAGACGGAAGTCTTGCCGTCGAAGCTTTCCACCGAGGTCACCAGCGGTTCTTTCAGGTCGTACATGTCCATGTCGGCGGTGGCCAGTTTCTCCACGCCGAACTTCTGCAGCGCCGCTTCGACGTCCTTGTGCGAGCCCTTCATCATCCCCAGGAACTCCTTCATCTCAGGGCTGACCTCCGGGCCGGACGAAGGCGCGGGGGCGCCGGCGGCGGGCTGGGCCGCGGGCGTCGCCGCCGCGGTTGCGGACCCGGCCGCCGGTTCCTGCTTCTGGCAGGCGAGCAGGAACAGGGCGGCGCACAGGACCAGCATCAGACACCAGACGTTCTTCATGACAAAACCTCCTGAAAAATTAAGGTGAAGTGCATTCCATTCCGGGGCCGGGTCAGGGCGAAACCGCCACCGCGGCCGCGGCGCTGTCGACGTGGCCGCAGCCGTTGGACACCCGAACCCAGTAGCTCGTTCCCGCCGACAGCGGCGGCGTGGTGAAGGAGCGGCTGCCGGCGCCCACGGGCGTGCCGGTGTCCCCCGCCGGGCCCTGGTACCACTGGTAGGCCAGGGGGGCGGCGCCCTCGGCCGTCACCGTCAGGACGGCCGTCCCGCCGCTGGGCACGGTGGCGTCCTGCGGCTGCGCGGCCAGGGAAGGGACCGCCCGGAGCCGCACCATGGCCGCGTTGCTGTCCTGCACCCCGCAGCTTCCCGTCACCCGGCACCAGAAAGCGGTGGACGCGGTCAGGACCGCGGCCATGGTGTCGGAGTCCGTCCCCACCGGGGTGGACGTGTCGCCGGGGAGGCCCCGGTACCACTGCCGGGAGAGCACCTCCCCCGTGTCCGTCACGCTCACGGCCGCGGCCTGCGAATCCGCTTCCCCGAAGGCGTTGCTCACCCGGCACCAGAAGCGTGCGGGGGCCGGCAGGGGCGGCGTCTGGCAGGCGGGCGCATCCGTGGCGCCGGCCACCGGGGTTGACGTGTCGCCCCGTTCGCCCTGGTACCAGGCGTAGTGCAGGGGGGCCGTCCCGTCGGCCGTCACGGTGAGGTTCGCCCAATCCCCCCGGCAGACCGTCTGGCTGGCGGGCTGCCCTGTGAGGGTCGGCGTTCGGCCGACGCGGACCCGGATGGAATTCCGGGACGTGCCCATATGGTTCACGGCGCTGAGTTTGTAGAAAGTGGTGGCCGAAGGGCGCACCGCTGCGGTGCCGCCGTCTGAATTCACCTCGCCGACTTCCGGTTCGATGCGGGCGGAGTCTGCGCCTTCGATTTCCCACGACAGGACCGCTTCTTCCCCCGGGGCGATCAAGGGCGGGTTCACCGTGTAGCGGACGATCCGGGGCAGCTGGTTCACCTCCTGCCCGAGGAGCACCAGGTCGCGGGTGTCGATGCGCCCGTCCCCGTTCCGGTCGGCCTCCGCCGGCAGCGGTCGGGTGTCGTTGGCCGCCAGCCAGCCGCACAGGCAGAGGTAGTCCCGGTAGTCGACCGCACCGTCCCCGTTCAGGTCGCCCGAGGAAGTCGGGGCAATCTCGTCGCCGGAACTCTCGGCCTCCTCCGCCTCGTCGGCGACAGGGGGGACCAGGAGCAGGGGCTGCGGGACCATGGGGGAGGCGGGCGGGGGCACGGAGACCGTGAAGGACACGCTCTCTCCGGGGCAGGCCTGCGCGGCCGACGGAACGGCCCGCGCCACGGTGTCGGCTTCCTGCACGGTCTGGCCCACGGCCGGGGAGGTGGAGGCCTGGTGATCCGGCGAGCCGGAGTAGGTTGCCGTCAGGCTGTGGCTGCCGCCGGCCAGGGTGAAGATGGAGAAGTTGACGGTGCCGCCGGAGAGGGCGCCCGTCCACAGGGGCACGGCGCCGTCGGTGAAGGTCACCGCGCCCGCGGGGGTGCCGGCGGCCGAAGAGACGGTGGCCGTGAAGGTGGTCGCCTGCCCGGCGGCGGTGGGGTTGACCGAGGAAACGAGCGCCGTGGCGGTGGCCGCCGCGGTCACGCTGTGGGCCAGCGCCGATGATGCGGAGGAAGCGTAGTCGGCCGTGCCGCCGTAAACGGCGCGCAGGAGGTGCGGGCCGCCCTTCAGCGCGCTCGTGGAGAACGTGGCGGCGCCGCCTGAGAGCGGGACGGTGCCGAGGTTGACGGTCCCGTCGAAGAAGGCGACGGCGCCCCCGGGCGTGCCGGCGGCGGAGGTGACGGCGGCCGTCAGCGAAACCGTCTGTTCGAAGACCGACGGCGTCGGGGCGGCGGACAGCCCTGTGGTGGTGGCGGCCGGGCCGACGGTGAGCGCCAGGGCCGACGAAGTGGAGGGCTGGTGATTGGTGGAGCCACCGTAGACCGCCGTGAGGCTGTGGAGTCCGCCGGACAGGGCGGTGGTGGACAGGCTGGCCGCGCCGCCGACCAGGGCGACGGTGCCGAGGTTGGCGGTCCCGTCGAAAAAGGTCACCGATCCCGTGGGGGTGCCGGCGGCGGAGGTGACGGCGGCGGTGAGGGTGACGGACTGCCCGAAGACGGCCGGGCTGGGGGAGGCCGACAGGGCCGTGCCGGTATCCGCCGGGTTGACCGTGTGCGAAACCGCCGTGGCGTCGGAGGCCTCGTGGTTGACCGAGCCGCCGTAGGAGGCCTGCAGGCTGTGGGTTCCGCCCGCCAGCAGGGCGGTGCTCAGCGAGGCCGTCCCGCCGGAAAGGGCCACCGTGCCGAGGGTGGCGGCGCCGTCCTGGAAGGTGACGGAGCCCGTGGGCGTCCCGGCGCCGGAAGTCACCGTCGCCGCCAGGGTCACCGTAGCGCCGAAGACCGACGGGTTGGGGGACGAGGTCAGCGTGGTGCTGCTGTCGGCCCTGGCCACCGTCTGGGTCAGGGTTTCCGACGCGGAGGCCTGGTGGCTGCCCGAACCCGCGTACGAGGCGGTGATCCCGTGGTCGCCGGCGGCCAGCTGGTCCGTGGAGCAGGAGGCCGTTCCGAAGGCCGAGAGCGCCACAGTGGAAAGCACGGTGGTGCCGTCGCGGAAGGTCAAGTTGCCCGAGGGCGTGCCGTAACCGGCGGTCACCGTGGCGGTGAAGGTGACCGACTGCCCGTAGACCGAGGGGTTGAGGGAGGATTCCAGCGCCGTGGTCGTGGTGGGGACGACGCCCAGGGTGATGGTCCCGTCCGCGGGTCCGGCCCCGGCGGCGTCGCGCAGGCGGACGAGAAGGCTGCCGGAAGCGGCGTTGCCGGCGGCCGGCTGGAGGGCCACGGCGGCCAGGGCGGCGTTCACTGCGGACAGGGGCCCGGTTATCGACCACCGGCCCGTGGCGGCGTCGTAGGTCTCCCCGTGGCCGCTGGCGGCGGTCAGGGCGCCAATGTCCGGACTGGAAAGCGTCAATGTGACGGTAATGGCGTCGCAGAGGTCCGGGTCCGTCACCACGATGTCGGCCAGGTCGGCGGAGGCGGCGCCCTGGTCGAACGTCAGGCTTCCGCCCGTGTTCGTGGCCGCGGGGGCCGTGTTGCGCCGGTACAGGGAAACGCCGCCGGACCGGTGCAGCCCGGAAACCACGGTGGCGTGCCCCAGGCCGTCGCAGCCCACCTTCTCGACACCGGTCCCCTGGGTTTCGAAGTAGACGGTCTGGCCGGGGACGTCCAGGGCCAGGGCGCCCACGGCCCCGGCGGCCGCCGTGTAGACGGTCGCCAGACCGGTGCCGTCGGTGGCGGCGCGCCAGATGGCGCCCGTGGCCGGAGTGGAGACGTAGAGCCGCCCGTTCTGCCGGTCCAGGGCGAGCCCGAAGGGGCCGGAGAGGCCGGCGTCGACGACGTCGGCCGCCCCGGTGCCGTCCGTCCGGACGCTGCGCACGGTGTCCCCCTGGACGAAGTAGAGGCGTTTCTCTACGGGATCGAGGGCCAGTCCCGCCACGCCCGTCAGGCCGGAGATCACGGTTTCGGTGCCGGTGCCGTCCGCGGCGGCGCGCCGGATGGCCGTGGGTTCGGTCCAGTAAATTTTACCTTCCGCCGGGTCCAGGGCCAGGGCCGCGGGCGAGGCCAACCCGTTCAGGATGGTCGTCTTTCCGGTCCCGTCCAGGTTCGCCCGCCGGATGAGCCCTTCGCCCGGGGTGGCGTCGGGCTCGATCCAGTAGACCTGGCCGCCGGTGCCGTCCACCAGGACGGCCTCCGGCGAGGCGTCGCTCCAGGGGAGGGCGTCGGGCGACGAGCCGTCGGTCAGGGCCCGGCCCAGCGCGTTGCCGCCCCGGTCGGCCCAGTAGACCCGCTGCGGCGAGGCCAGGCGCACGGACCGCGCGTTGTTGTCCTTGCGGCACTCGCAGACGGTGCCGTACGGGTCTGCGGTCGCCACCACCTCGGCCGCGCACGGGGCGCAGCCCGAGACGCTCCCGCTCCCGTCCAGGGAGACGGTGGCCGTGGCGCCGGGGGCCAGGGTGGCGATGGTGCCCGCCTCGAAGGTGACGCACCCGCCGTCCACCGTCACGGCGACGGGGATGCCCGCGGCCGTCCCGCATCCGTCGTTGCGCACCGTCACGGCGACGGAGCCGGACACCGTGTCCCCGTCCAGGGCGAGCCCCGAGGCGTCCACTTCCAGCAGCGCCAGGTCGGCCACGGTGGGGGTGTAGGTCACGGGCCCGAGGGCGTTGTTGCCCTCGTGGCACTCGCAGACGTCGTGGTCGGAATCGGCCTCGGCCGAGAAGGCGAGGCTCGCCGAGCAGGGGGAGCAGGGGATTGTCCAGTCCACGCTGACGTCCGTTTCGCCGCCGGCGGCGAGGGTGCCGCTGAAGGTCGCCTCGGCGCTGTGGCCGTCGCCGTCGGTGACCTTCACCGTGAAGGGCCCCGTCGCGGCGCCGTCCCCCTGGTTGTGCAGGTGGACCTTCACGGCGCTGCCCGAGACCACGCCTCCCGTGCAGGGGAAGGTGGGGGCCAGGGAGACGGCCTGCAGGTCCGGCAGGAGCAGCGTGGCCGTCGGGGCGGCGGCCCAGGTGCCGTAGGTGCAGTCGTAGGCCGTGGTCGTGGGGTTGCCGTCCCCGGCTTCGCCGCCGGACCCGCACCCCCACACCGCGCGGGCGTTCAGCTGGCGGAGGGCGGCGGTGCAGTCGTTCCCGGGAGGATTCAACGTTCCTGCCAGGGTGAAAGAGCGGGAGGCGCCGTCGGTTAGGCCGTTGAACTCCCAGCCCCACGCTCCGCCGCCCAGGTCCGTCAGGCCGGCGGTGGAGGAACCGGGGGCCACCGTGATCCAGTCGCCGGGAGTGACTTCCAGGCGTACCACCGCGGCGGTGCCGCTGCCAGCGTTGTTCACCGTGACGGTCCAGGACTGCAGGGCGCCGCAGTCCCCCGCGGCGTCGGCGGGCGCCAGGGTCACGCTCAGGGCGGGGTACAGGGCGGCCGCCGTCGAGCTGCCGGCCCGGGTGTACTGGGTGTCGTCGCAGCAGTCGTAGAAGTAGAGGGTGTAGCCGATGTCGGCGGTGGCGTAGCAGTCGGATTTCACCCCGAATTTCAGGACCAGCGTGTCGTCGCCGCCGCTTGCCTGCAGGGTGTCGGCCAGGTTGAAGAGCTTGCTGGCCGTGTCGGTGAACCTCAGCTGGTTCCCCACGATGGTGGGGTCGGAGATGATGCTGGGGGAGCCGGAGCCGTCGGGGCCGATGGAAAGCAGTGAAGAACCCGCTTCGTAGGTCAGGCCGGCAGGCAGGGAGACCACCAGGTCCACGGAAGAGGCGTCGGTTGGCCCGGTGTTGGTGCAGGTCAAGGTGACCTCGGTGGAATGGTTGCACGAATCGATGGTGGCGGGGCTCAGGCCCACCGCCAGGTCGGCGAACCGGGGCTGGCGGGTCTCGGCGCGGGAGGCGGAAACGGGCGGCGCGGCCAGGCAGGCGGTGTTGTCCGGGGGGTCAATCCCCGGCTTGGTGGCGGAGGAGCCGTCCACTTCGCCGCAGCCCCACCAGGCGTTCACCGTGTTGTGCAGATCGGGGCTGCACGGCGACGAGTCCACCGTGGCCGTCAGGGTCAGGGCGGCGGAGGCGCCGGCGGGCAGGTTTCTCAATTCCCAGGTGGTCACCTGGCCGCTGTTCGTGCCGTTGTCTGTGTAGGGCGGGTCCCCGGTGGAGGATGCGTAGGTGTAGGCGGCGTCCAACGTGTCCTCGACCCAAACCACGGGCAGCGTATTGCCGCTGTTGTTGGTCACGTAGACGGTCCAGGTGACGGTGTCGCCACAGCCGACGGGGTCGTCGGGGCGGGTCACGCTCAGCGCGATGTCCGGTTCGCGGAAGGCAACGGCGAAGGTGCTGGCCGTAAGGTTCTTCACTTCCCCGCAAGGGGTCTCGTACTGCGTGCTCAGGGTGAGGTCGCCGCCCCGGAAGGCGCAGGCGGAGCCGAGGCCGAACTCGATTTCCAGCGTCGAGCCCGGATCGAGGGAGGCCAGGCCCGGGATCTGCGTTTTCGTCCACACCAGGGGCGAGGTGGTGGGGCTGGGGTCGTAGTCGACGTGGGGGCCGTTCCAGCCCCCGCTGTTGAGCCGCCAGCGCGTGCTGCCGCTCACGTAGGTCAGGCCGGCGGGCAGGGTGGCCGTGGCCAGCAGGGTGTAGGCCGCGGCCTGGCCGGCGTTTCGCAGGGTCAGATAGGCCGTGGGGCCAACGCAGGCGTCGACCTCGGCGGGGGCGAGGCTGGTGGTGGTCACGAGTTCCGGGGCCTGGACCTGGGCCGTGGCGGAGTCCGTGACCGCCGTCCGGCAGTCCGATCCGACGCAGCCGAAGGAGGCGGCGGCGCCCAGCGTCAGGCCCGTGCAGCCCACCACGTCCGCCTGGAGGGTGACCGCGCGCCGTTCGCCGGGGGGCAGGCCCGCGATGGCGACGGTGGCGCCGTTGACGGCCGTCCCGGCGTGGTCCTGGTGGGCGGTGACGGTGACGCCCGTCATGTCGTCCACGGTGGCGCCGGCGAAGATCAGGCCAGCGCCCAAGGTGAAGTCGGCCCAGACGTTGTAGGCTGTGCCTGTTCCGCGGTTGGTGAGGTAGACCACCCATTGGGCGGAATTGCCGGCGGCGGCAAAGGTTTCCGGGGTGACCTCCAGCAGCAGGTCGCCGCTCCGCAGGGTGGGCGATGGCGTGGCCGTCACCAGGCAGGTGCCGTCGGGGGTCGCGTCGTCGTGGCAGCGGTCGTCGAAGGTGGCCGCGGCGCTGAGGTCGCCGCCGCCGGTGCAGCGTTTCCGCACCGCCAGCTGGATGGCGGCGCTCTGGCCGGCCCCGTGGAAAGCGTCGCCGAAGGTCCACACGCAGTCGCCGTTTCCGTCCACCGCGGGCGTGCAGGAAACGGGGCTCACGTTGCCGCTGCAGGTGGCGGCGGCCGGGTTGACGACGGTGTAGTTCTGGCCGGAGAGCACCAGCCGGACGTCCCGGGGGCTGGCGGTGGTGGATGACTGGGTCAAAGTCAGGGTGACCGTCTGGTCCTGGCACGTGTCGACGAAGGGCCCCGGGCCGGAGAGGTCCAGGGTCATGGCCGGCGCTTCCACCGAAACAAGTGTGGCCTCGTGGATGATCCCGTCCGCCTGGCAGCCGGAACCCGTGCTGCCGAGGTTCAGGGCCGACCAGGAGAGGAAGGAGGTGTCGCTGCCGGCGGGCAGGACCCGGTCCGTCAGGGTCATGCGATAGGAGACGACCAACGATTTCCCGGCCAGGGCGGGGCCGGGGCACCCGCTGAAGTCCAGCCCGAGCGCGCCGCCGCCCGTTCCGGTGTTGTCCGTGACCAGGACGCAACCGGTGATGTCGGCGCCGTCCAGAAGGACGGAGAGGCTGCCGGGGACGAAGCCCTGCCCGTTTTCGGCCATGTCTTCAAAGATGAGGCTGTTGAGAAGGACCGTGGAGCCGCCGTCAAATGCATAGTCGTTGGTGTAGGTGACTTCGCCGCAGCGTTCGACCGTGGCCGGGGTGACGGTCTTGTTCGAAGTGACCCCCTCCTCGCATTCCACGGTCGCGGTTTGGGCCGACGAGGCGGAGCGGAGGCAGCCGGCGCAATCGGTGGCCGCGGCGGTGAGGTGGCAGGTGAAGGCCTGCCGGCACCAGGTTTCGCATTCGGCGCGCAGGGGAAACTGCAGCGTGAAGTCCCGCTCCAGGGCGGCCGGGGGCTGGTAGGTCCAGGTCAGCGTGCCGCCGGTCCCCCCGGAACCCGGGACCCAGGTGCCCCCGCCGCCGTCGACGACGCTGCAGCCGTCGGGGACGGTCGCCGTGACGGTTACGAGGCCGGCGCTGCCCCCGACGCTGCCGCAGTTGAGGGCGCCGGCGGCGGCCGAGGAGGCGTGGCAGACCGCCGTGTCGCCGATCTGGACCACCCCGGGCAGGCCGGTCAGACCGGCCGACAGGCCCGTCGCGCCCGTCGGGGCCAGGAAGGCGCTTTTCTCCACCGGCGCGCGGTACTCCTGGGCGACGTCGTCGTCGTACGCCGGTTGCCACAACACGTCGCCGGTGGGGAAGGCGTCGGCGCACCAGTCCGCCCGATTCAGGCGGAAGCCCAGGGTGTAGCTGTCCCCGGCGGCGATGGGGGCGGCGAGTTCGAAGCTCTTCGCGACGGTGTCGTAGGCCGCGCCTGCCGAGACGTCGGACACGCTCAGGGGACCGAAGTCCGCCGCCAGCCGGACGTCGAAGGCCGTGCCGTCGCCGGTGTTGGAGATGGTGAAGGAGAAGTCGGCGGAGGGGTCGCCGTACCCGAAGCCGATGTCGGGCGGGGTGTAGGCCAGCCGCGGCAACGTCGCGACGCGACGCGCCGAGGCGGTGGCCGTGCCGCCGCTGGCGGCGGTGTCGCTGCAGGCCGTGACGAGGTCGCACCCCCAGCGCACGTCGGCCGTGGCGGTCAAATTGCTACCGGCGACGACTTTGGCGGTGAGATTCATGGTGACGGTTTCGCCCGGGGCCAGGCTGGCCAGCGCGGCCAGGCCGGCGGGTTGCCAGGTGGTGGTCTGGCCAGCGTTCGTCCCGCCGCCCGTGCAGGAGACGAATTGGAGCCCCGCGCCCAGTTGGTGGGAGACCACCGCGTTTTCGATCATCCCGAGACCCGTGTTCTCCACGGTGACTGTCCAGGTGACGTTCTGGCCCATTTCCTGGGAGATCAGGGCGGGGCTCATCCGCACCGCGGCCGCCCCGGGCAGGACCTGGACGCTCAGGCTGCCTGTGGCGTCGCACACGGGGGTGCCGGCGATCTCGCCGGCGCAGAGGACGTTCAGGGTACCCGAAGCGGCGCTGCAGTCGGTCTGGAGGACGAACGACAGGGCGAAGGTCTGCCCGTCGGCCAGGGTGGTGGGTTCGCCGCGCAGGGCGTCCACGTCCCAGGTCAGGTAGGGGGCGGCCGGGGTGCCGCAACCCTCGGCGTAGGCGCCGGAGACGGCCGGATCGGGCAGGGGTGCGTCGCCCGCCCCGTTCCGGTTGGCCAGGCTGCTGCCGGCGGTGTAGGAGAAGCCGGTCAGGTGTTCCAGGCGGGCGGTGAGCACGAGGCCGGAGAGCGCGTTGCCGGAGTTGTTGGTCACCGTCACCGTGTAGCGCTTCCCTTCGCACCGGTTGACGGTGCCGTCGCCGGTGACGGCGACGCTCTGGGCGAGGAGGGCGCCGGAGGCCGGCAGCAGGGCCAGGCCGAAGGTCAATATGATGGCGAAGACGACGGTCTGCGAAGGCTGTTTTCTCATGGTGTCTCTTCAAGGGAGGATGGTCTGGGCATTATAACCGTTCCGACTTGATTTGTAATCAAGTTGTTTCATTGTTCTGGGGGTGGAATGGCCCGGGAATGAAAAGGCCGGCTGCCTCGCGCGCAACCGGCCTTTCCCTTCTGGCGGCCCGATGTTTCGGGGGGCTCCTATTTCGAGCCGGCAGAGTAGGTCTCCCCGCCCAGGTTGGCCCGCAGCGAGAGGTTGGGGCCGGGGATCATGGTGAGCATGGTGAGGAGCAGGATCGCCAGGAGGACCTTCTGCTTGAGGCCGTCGCTGTCCAGCGTAAGCACCAGCAGCCCCACCAGCATCAGTAGTTTGCCCAGGAACGACAGCCAGATCTCCACCGACGACCCCACCAGGGCGGCCTGCTCGTTGAGCATCTGGCGCTTGAGGGTGTCTTCGTCGTATTTCTTGGTCAGCTCCTCGTTCTTGGCCTCCAGGTCCTTGGACCACTTCTCTTCCTTGAGGCTCATGTCCTCGGTGCGCTTGGCGGCGGCCGCCTCGAGCTCCCGCTGCTTGGCCTGGACCTTCTCGTACTTGGTCGCGTCGGCGGGGTCGATCTTGTCGCCGAACTCCTTCAGGGCGTCCTCGTCCTTCTTCTTCATCGTCTTTTCGGCCTCTTCGGCGGCCTTGCGCTCCTTGTCCTGGTCCTTCCTGAACAGGTTGAGCTCGATCTGCTTCATCTCGGTGAGGTTGTTGAGCTGCGCCTGCAGGCCCCGGAACGAGGCCTGCCGGTTCCAGACGATGGCGGGGCCGAGCAGCACCAGGACCAGGCCGGCCACGACCAGCAGCGGGGCCAGGCCCGCCAGGAACGCCAGGGGACTTCTGTTCTCCATGAGAATCTCCTCCAAAATCCATGATTTGAAACGAGCAATGGTAATGAGTGCCTGTCCGGGGATTATAAGGGAAAGGCGGTGGGAAGCAAGGGAAAACTCGGGTCGTTTTTTGTGTCGGATTCGGCTGGCCCCGGCGGGAACAGGGAGAGCGATCTTGCCGGTACATCCCGCTTGGTGCCCTTGTGTCTTGGTGGTAGAATGAGAACCGCAATCTCCCAGGAGCCGGCCTCATGACGAAACCATCCTTGCCCCTTCGCGCTTGTTGGATCGGAATCCTCTGCCTGCCCCTGCTGCTGGCTGCCTGCTCGAAACCGGCGGACGCGGTCCCCCCCGGCTTGTCGCTGGCGGGCTACACCCCCCGCCTGGCGCTGACCTCGGCCCTGGACGTCGCCCGCGAGCTGATCGAGGTCCAGAAGACGGTGCTGGGCGGTCTGAAGAGCGTGCAGGACCCGGCCTCCGCCCAGCGGGCGGCGAAGCTCTTTCGCGACGCGGCGGCGAAGCTCGAGGCGCTGGCCCGGGATGCGGACAACTGCGAGCCCGACGCGAACGTGGCCCGGTACATCGAGGCCGAACGGAAACGGATCGCCGCCGACCTGGACGCCGACGAGGATTTCTCCCGGACTCTCTTCCGCATCCGCAGCAACGAGGCCCTGCGTCTGGTCATCGCCGACGACCTGCGGCTGTGGGCCGAGGCCGACCGGAAGCTGTCGGACCGGCTGGAAAGGCTGGGCGAAAAGAGATCTTCCACAATCGACGCCCGCACGGCCGCCGCGGCCATGCTGCGGAACATCGCCTCGGCCGAGGTGGCCTACTCGTCGAAGATCGGCAACAACGGGAACTACGGGAGTTTTCGCCAGCTGGTCGACCAGGGCTTCCTCGACTCGCGCTTCGGCGCCTACGACGTGACCGTCGACGGCTTCCGCTTCCGCCTGGAGGCGGACGGGTCCGCCTTCCGCTGCGTGGCGCGGGGGACCGGCCCCCACGCGGGCGCCCTGCTGGCCATCGACCAGAACCTGGTGGTCTGCACCGACGAGGCCTGCCGCACGCCGCTCTCCGAAATGCGGGCGGAGGCGGCCCCCGCTGCGCCGGCGGGGGAAAGGGAGGAGGGGGAGGAAGCGGATGAGCCGCCCGCCGGGGCTTCTCCGGCTACTTCACCCGTCTCCCTGCTGCCGCGGATCGCCCGGGCCCAGGATGCCTATGCGGCCAGCCATGACGGCGCCTACGGCTCGTTCGCGGAGCTCGCTGCGGCGGCGGGGCTGGACGTTTCCTGGCGGGGCGATTCGCCCACCGTCGGCGATTTCCAGTACGTGATGGATGTCTCGAAGGGCCGGTTCCGCTGCCTGGCCTTCGGCCGCGGCCTGCACGCCGGCGAGGTCTACGCCGTCGACCGGACGGGCGTCGTCTTCACGGACGCGGCCTGCACCCGTCCCCTGCGCTGAAGGCGGGCCCGCCGTCGCCGAATCTCCTTGACGGCGGCCCTATCCGGTTGGTAGTTTGCCCGCATGACGCAGGACTTTCCCCCACCTGACTCCCAGGCGACCTCTTCCGGCGAAAGCGGGGCCGTCGCCGTTGGCCCGGAAGGCTCCCGCCCTTTCCCGGCCTGGCGAAAGGCCGGCGTGCTGGCCTGCTTCTTCTGCTCGGGGGCGGCCGCCCTCTCCTTCGAATCCCTCTGGTTCCGCGTGGCCGGGCTGGCCTTCGGCAACAGCGTCTGGGCCACGGCCCTCGTCCTCTCCAGCTTCATGGGCGGGCTGGCCCTGGGCAACCTGGTGGCCGTGCGCCTCGGGCGGCGGCTCCGCCGGCCGCTCCGGACCTACGCGGCCCTGGAGGCCGTCGTCGGGGTCGCCGGCATCGCCCTCACGGTGGCGCTGCCGCGGCTGGGCGGCGCCTTGGCGCCCCTCTTCCGCGCGCTGGAAGGCCATGGGGGCCTGATCAACGCGCTTCGCCTGGGAACGGCCTTCCTGCTGTTC